>JBMOKY010000001.1:0-395465 GCA_049325535.1 Patescibacteria group bacterium | reverse complement strand
TCAGGCTGTACGAAAGAAGGTCCGTTCTGCCGTCGCCGTTAAAGTCACCCTGAAAATTGACATTGTTTAACCCGACCCACTCCTCTATCCAAGGTACATTACTAGGAATAAAGTAGGTCCCATCGGGACTACGCAAGGCGACATAGACATCATTAGGGTTAATTCCATACAAAGCAAGATCACACTTTCCGTCGGCGTTAAAATCACCGACGAATGCAGTGAATTGCTCTGCATAAAGCGCCGAATGCATCGTCCCCCTCATCACCACATTCGAGAGCTCTGACCAATTAACGGTATCGGGATTTGCCTCAGCCTCCGGGAGATAGTAGGTCTCATCAGCCGCTTTCAAACCCCAGTAATACCGTGTCGCCGGCGTCAGTCCAGTGACGAGCATCACCTGATCCGTACCCGGAGTGGTGGGGACCGGTTCGCCGACTACCGGAGTAGCCAGATGCCAATTCAATTGTGTGATGGAATCACGGGCAAAGCGCAAGTCATACACCGCGCATGGCCCACTCTCAATCACGTCACCATCATCGGCAGGGGCGGTCCATGACAGTGTCACGGAATTCGTCGAGTCAGCGCCAGTCACCTCCATGGTGGCGGCATACGCCTGGCCAAACCAAGACACGGACACGATCACAATCATGGTGAGTTTCTGGAAATGCTTTTTCACGGCATTCCTCCTTCTGCTATATGTTCATGTTACCTATTTTCAAATATCTCTGTTTTTTTAATTTTGTTTACGTGCAAGCCTACCGCATTTTGGTCATTTTGTCAATGCCTATAGTGACCAAAAAGACTCCAGAGCTTTTCCACAGGCAATATATTGACTTTCGGTTTTTATTCGGGTATACTAAGATTAGCCTACATCCTCCCCTTTTTCATGATCTTTCCCATTATACTCAGTACTGAAATCGGCAATAGCGCTACCAGGCTAAACACGATACCAATGCTGATAAAATTTGCCAGGAAATATACCGGCGTGCTCAGCCACTGTACCACCATCCAGATAGTGCCGGTCTGAAGCCAACGATCCACCATCCCCAGCAAGACGAAAAATACTATCAGCCCCGCCAAACCGTAATACGTATGTTTCAAATCAACATTAGATGGCGCGGCATGCGAACTAAGCGTCAGCATCAGGTATATAAATACATATGTCTGCCATTGTCCGAAATCCATGGCACCAAGCACGTCTCGCGTATATGCCCAATAGTGGCCGATGAACGCGCCGGAAAAACTGAAAAAATTACTGAAGCTGCTGAAATCCTGCATTGCCACCCGCAACTCATTGATGTGGATCACGTATAATTCAGGAAAAGCCCATCGGGCAAGCAACCACATGACCGTCGTCACCCCAAAAAGTGGAGCAATGGAGATAATAATATTTTTTACAGGATGACGGGTCTGCACATGCTCTACCATTCCCAGCGTATTACCATGCGGATAAAAAAGCTGCACCCGGGTAACCCGTGTGAACGTAATGAGGCATCCGACAAAATGGGATAATTCATGGATGATGACGCCCGGCCACGTCAGTGCCAAATACCACCCTCGTCCGAGATACCGCAATATCAGCCGATCAATCGCCTGAGACAGACCGTACAATGCCAATAATTGCAGTACCAGCGGCAACCAAAGATTTAATACGCTTACCATATATATAGTATAGCAAACAAACGATAAAAATATGACTAAAATCCTCCCCAAAAAAAAGCAGCTCGTTCTGCAATACCTGAAAGAATATATTGGCCGGCATGGGTATGCCCCGACGCTCACGGAGATTGCCAAAGAATTCAATGTATCGTCCCTGGCCACCGTCCACGAACATTTGCAATATCTGGAGGAGCATGGATTTATCGTCCGCGATCCCAATGAATCGCGTGGCATCACTATCCCCGAACTCGAACGAGAAACCGCCGCCCAAGAATCCGTTCTCCTGCCACTCGTCGGATTGATCACTGCCGGATTACCCATTGAAGCGATCGAAAATCGCGAGGAAGAAATCCCTGTGCCAAAAAGTATGGTGCAGGGCAAAAATGCATTCATTCTGAAAGTCCAGGGGGACTCCATGATTGAAAGTCTAATTGCCGACGGGGACTATGTTATCGTCGAAAAAACAGAATACGCCAAGGATGGTGACACGGTCGTTGCCCTGCTTGATGACGGCTCGGCTACCCTGAAAAAATTCTTCAAAACAAAAAATCTCATTCGCCTGCAGCCTGCAAACAAAAAATACAAACCGCTCTATACCAAAAACGTCATTGTCCAGGGCAAGGTTCTCGGCATCATCAGAAAATTCTGATAAAAAAAGTGGGCGACGAATCGCCCACTCACGGAACAGTGCCATCAATGTGATCAATCGAAACTGTTGACCAGCACCATGGTCGGATCTTCTCGATACGCCTGGCTGATCGCCAATACTACCAGCCAGCTGACAGCCAATAACTCATGGTACAGCCCAGACGTGTCATCAAATACGCACGCAGCATGCTGCTGATATCCCTGATACCATGTCGGCATCACCGACTGGCAGATCGCCAGTCCCTCCGCCAGTATTTTTGGCCGCTCGGTCCGGGAAAACAGGAACCATTCGATAATCTGTTTGAGATACCGACGGTCCATCAGCGGCAGAGGCTCCAGACTGGCCACGATCAGCGAGATGCTTTCCCGGCATACCTGCCGGTGCGGCCGCAAATTGCGAGTTTCTACAAGCAGGCAATCGATAAAATCCCGAAGCTGACCCTCCATTTGGTTGAAAACTGATTGCTGAAACGTTTGCCAGCCGTCGGCATTCGCCCGATGTATCGCTCGAGCAAATCGCCGTACTACCACCTGATCGTCAAACAACGGTAAATTATGCATCGGTACACCCTCCATCGGATTTATACAATGTACTGACCCAAACCGTAACGTACCAGCGCAACTTCGTCAAATATTTTTTTACCTACTATATTCGGTTTTTATTCGGTAATTATCCCCCTATGACCAAACATCATCAGTTCCGTACCATCCTCTATATCTCTCTCGACGCTTTTTTCGCATCAGTCGAACAAGCGCTCAATCCCGCGCTGAGAGAACAACCGCTGGTGGTGTGCGGAAATCCGCATACCCGACCGGTGGTGGCTGGAGCCAGCTACCCCGTGCGGCAAACCGGCATCAATCCCGGCATGAGCCTGGCCGAGGCTCATATACTGGCTCCTCGTGCACATTTTATAGAGGGATCATTCAGCCAATATGAGCAATTCTCCGAGGAATTTTACCGAATACTGGGACGATTCAGCGAATACGTGGAACCGGTCACGCTCGATGAGGCGTATCTCGAGCTGATCGGTTTCGAAAAACAGTGGATCAGCCCGGAAGCGGTTGCCTATGAAATCAAAAAAACCATTGCTCGTGAACTCGAGCTGCCCGTATCGATCGGCATTGCCAGCAATAAAGTGACTGCTCGCGCCGCTGCGAAATCCCACAAACCACGTCAGGTCACCTACGTCTCCTGGGGCGAGGAAAAATCTTTTTTGGATCCGCTCTCCCCTACCTATTTGCCGACCGTTGGTGTCCGCACCGCGGAAATTTTGGCAGACTATGGCGTCCACACCATCGGTGAATTGGCGGCGCAGCCGGCCTCCTTCATGGAGGCGACGTTCGGAGAAAATAGCCGCTGGCTCTGGACCCTCGCGCATGGCATCGACAATCGCCCCGTGGTCACCCCCGGCCGGAGCCAATCGGTTTCTCGATCACGCACGTTTGCCTTCGCTACGCAGGATGAAACGCTGCTCTATCGCACACTTCATGAATTACTAGACAGCGCCTGTTCTGCTATCCGCGCCACCCGGCAGGTGGGTGTCACACTGCAAATACGGATCACCACCCACTGGGGCAGGCACCTGTCGCGTCAGAGTACGATCGCCGTACCCACAAATTCCACCCACGAACTGGCGCCAGTTGCCGAATCACTCCTGCATGACCTCCGCCGTCAGTGCTCAATCATCATCGGCATGCACATTCAGATAGCCAATCTCAAACGACACAATCGCTATAGCCCCGCCTTCACTGTTTCCTTCCGTAAATTGCAAAAAATTCAGGCCTCGATCGAAGCCATCCGTCGTCAGTTTGGTTTTTCGGCGACAAAACGCATCAGCCCCGTATATGCACGGGGTGAGGGGTAGTAATATTCGGTTCGCGACCGTAGTGCGGCACCACCAGTGACACCTTCTTCTTGCGGCGAAGACGCTGGGCGCCCTGCCGCGCCAACTGATCAATTGGATGCGTTCCGCTGATACCGACTGCCGGGATATGCAGCGCGTATGCGAGGCCATTGGCGGTGGCAATACCAATGCGCAGTGCGGTAAATCCCCCGGCACCCTGGGCTACCACAATTCCGGTCAGATCGGCAATCGCCGTATCCGCCGCGCGAGCCACCTGATCAATGAGCGGCAATACGTGCCGCGACTGGTCGAACTGCACATTTTTTTTATGTTTGGTGACGACCACACTCCCATCCGCGCGTGCTATGGCAACGACTGTTTCCTCGCCAGTGTGTGTGTCGATGACGAGAATCATGTTGCGGTAAAAATCGAATCGGTGATGACAATTTTCGGATTCTCTAAAATATGGTAGAGAAATTTGTCCGTCAGGGAATTGCGGTAATCAAATTCTTTCCTAGTCATGACGGTGTAGCGAATCTTTTTGTCAAAATCCCGATGAAAACGATTTACCAGCCGTGTTAATTTCGTCCGGTTTACTTTTCCCACGATCAGGATATCGGTCTGGCCATCCGGCACTCCGGTGAATACACCGGTTAATACCAAATATGAAATCTGACCGATTGATTTTATACTCTGCGCCAGGCTCCGCTCGAGCGTCATCTGAGATTTCAGAATCAAATTTTTCAGTTCCGGATAGAGAACAAAATTTGTATTCGTTCGATAAAATTTCTTCTGTCCGTTTTGGTGCGACTGTACCAGCCCGAGCACCTCGAGATTCTCTAGCTCCCGTCGTACCGAGTTAATCCGCTCATTTACCTTCCGCGTCAGCTCGCGAACGAAATAATCAATTTCCGGATTCGTCAAAAACAGACGCAATAATTTGACGCGAGTACGTGAACCAAATAGTTGATCAAGCATATATCACTACGCTTTACGGACGTTAGTGAATGTAGTATACTATTTCTGTCATAAATGAGCAAGAATCTGCGCACACGCGATGATAGAGACAGGATTTTCGTACGGTAAACTACTGATCCAACCACGCGATCAGCACCGAGCCGTCGCCACAGTATATGTATCTGAACCCCCAGCCGCCGAGGCAAAAAGTCTAGGACGGATATTTTTTGTGGCACAGATACAAACCGATACCGCAGAGGGGTCGGCAATACTGAATGCCATCCAGGAAGAATTCGCCCGGAGCTACTATGGCACCGACGACCTTCATGTGGAAAAAGTTTTTGAAAAATCCCTGGAGATGGTGAACCAACGCATCGCTGATTTGGTTGGCGATCACGATACCGACTGGCTCAATCAGTTCAGTGCCGTCGCAGCAGCGGTTACCGCCCAAGCGGTCCACCTCAGCACCATCGGCCGAATCAACGCATATCTCATCCGGGCAAACCGTATCACCGACATCCTAGCCGCAGCTGACACGCCGTCAGCCGATCGCGAAATGGTCAATCCGCTCAAAGCTTTTTCAAATATCATCAGTGGGGACACCGAACCTGAAGACCTCTTTCTCTTCACCACCCCCACTCTCCTCGACTACTTCTCGCTCGAGAAACTCCGCCGCACCGTGATCGACCGCCACCCCAGCCAGGCTGCCAGTCAGCTCCAATCGCTCCTCAGTGAAAATGAAAATAAAGCCACCTTTGCTACTGCAATAGTGCAAATGAGACAGCAACAGTCACCCAGCCCAATCAGCGATCGCGCTCCGTCAGCGGCTGGTCAGATCACCCCGACACCGACTGCGTCATACGGATCATCTGACGAATCCATGCAAAGCCTGCTGCAAAAACAAGCCGACACCGGCAATATCCTCTCCCCTTCACTGAGCAGGTATATGCGTGAGCGCCTGATGCAGACGGCGCGCTCAATCGGTGATTTCATCCGACTGCGCCTATTTCGCCAATCGCCACGCCGGATCCGATTAGAGCGCGACCTCCACGCCTATCAAAATTACCATCGTCCGATGTCCATCGCGACACCGGCGGCCGAGCGTCCGCGTACCACACTCGTCGATATGGCACACTCAGTCAGTACCGCCAGTAAACGGATCGTCACCGGCATCGGTACGCTTGCCCGAAAACGGCCATCGGTAACGGATATGGTTGCTGACGCGCCGCGAAAACTCGGAACCCGGACGAGTCGATTGATCACCAGCGTCCAGCGCCTCCCCCGAGTCAGTAAAATTCTTATTGCTTTGGCGCTGGTTGTGGCATTCGGGCTGGCACAAGGTATCTATTCCACAGCCGCATCAAAATTTTCCACCCAGCAGCAGGTAGCGCATGAAAAAATCCTGACTGAAGTCTCCGAAAGTCTTTTACGAGCCGAGGCCGCCCTCACCTACGACAATATCACCGGCGCCAAAGAACTGCTGGCATCAGCCGAAGCATCACTGGCGGGTATCAGCGATCCTGACCAGGATGCTCAAACAAGGATAGAAGAACTGACACGAAATATCTCTGTGATCCGCCAGAAAACCCAGCGGGTGGTGTCGATTGACACCCCGGTGGTGATAGCCGATATCGCCGCTACGAGCGCAACTGCCCGCCCAGCTGGCATTGCTCAAGTCGACGATCGACTCTATACCTATGACCCGGCCTCAGGAACTATTTATCAAATAGCGTTGGATGGCACCGTGACACCCTATACCTTCACCGACAAAAATCACTCCTGGATTGCCATGACAGTCGACGGCACCGATTTACTGCTCCTAACGTCGGCATTGCAGCTCAGCATCTTTGATACCGATACCGGCAATCTCACCGAGCAGCCGTTGGCGCTCCCCGACGAAGCAAACATCACCGACACGTTTGTCTACGATGGCCGGTACTATCTCGCAGACATATACAATAATCAAATACTGAAAGCAAACGGCAGTAGCAACGGATACGGCACACCCAGCAATTGGCTCAAAGACGACACTACCATATCCACAGCCCGGTCATTGGCGATTGATGGATTTATTTATATCCTCAAATCCGACGGTACCGTGGTCAAGCTGCTGCAGGGCAATCGCCAGGATTGGTCCCTCGAATCAATCGAGCCGGCACTATCGAGCGGTGATAGTATCTGGACCACGCCATCCGCCGAACACTTGTACGTGCTCGACCGATCAAACAGGCGGGTCATTTCCTTTACCAAAGACGGTACCCTGGTGTTCCAGTACACCTCTGATGCATTTAATAATCTGCTGGATCTGACTATCGACCCTACTGGCCGTACTGCATATATCCTAAATGGCACCACAATCGCTTCCTTTCCGCTCGAATAACACATTCGTCAGATTAGTGAAAAACGAAAACTGCGTGTCATGATGACACGCAGTTTGTATATGAGAATAGCTGGAATTTATTTCAATGCGGCCGTACCGCCCGCTTCCTCAATTTTCTTTTTTATTTCTTCAGCGGCTGCCTTGTCCACGCCTTCTTTGATGACTTTCGGTGCACCGTCAACTAAATCCTTGGCATCCTTCAGTCCCATCTCAGTCACTTCACGAACGACCTTGATGACCGCAATCTTATTTGCGCCAGCGGCGGTGAGTTCGACATTAAACGACGTCTTTTCTTCCGCGGCTTCACCGGCAGCGGCAGGGCCAGCTGCGGCCACAGCTACTGGTGCCTGGGCAGAGACACCGAATTTATCTTCGAGAACCTTGACCAATTCGGCCAGATCCATTACGGACATCTTTTCGACTTCCGCAACGAGATTTTTGAATTTCTCAGGGACGTTAGCAGTCCCTTTTTGTGTTTCGTCTGTCATATGCGTATGCTTACTTGCTTATTTAATAGATTAAACTTTTGATTCTTTGATTGCATTGAGCGCGTAGATGAATTTCCGCAGCGATCCCGCCAATACATTTACAAAACCGGTAGTGGGATATTGTACCAGCCAGAGCAATTTCACCAGTAATTCTTCTTTCGACGGCATGGTGGCCAGCTGGCTAATAGCCGCCGTGTCCAAAAATGCTCCATCAACGAATCCACCGATCAATTTCAGCGACTCGGCTTTCTTTGCAAACGTGGCCAATGCTTTAGCCGGCGCGACCTCGTCTGTACCAAATGCCACACCGATACCGCCCGCCATCTGATCCAAATCCGCTCCTTTCAGATCGGCCTGTTTGAGCGCCATGCCGATCAAAGTGCGCTTGGCTACGGTATAGCTGATACCGGCGGTACGCAGGGAATTCCGCAGTTCGCTCATCTCACTGACGGTCAATCCCTCAAAATTGGTAAAGACGACTGACTTTGCTGAGCTGAACCGTTCCTTGAGTGACTGCACAGCCGCTTCCTTTTGCTCGTGTGTTTTTGCCATAGTGATAAGAAGATAAAAAAATCTGTGGTTACATCCACAGACAGTGCTCATCCGATACCTCGCTTCACGCGGGTCAAAACGGAGATGCTGCCTCGGCGGGTTTTACACTGGGCCGAAAATACTTTCAGAACCCCGCCACCCGCTGTCTGTGGCGATTGATTGTTGCTCGCAGTATAGCAAATCGCAGCAGGCCGTCAAGCGATGGTAGTACCGCGATATGACCGCATGCGAATTATATTGCTTATATTAGCCAATTGTGAACCGGCACACACGATAACCCGTATGCCGTGTATCTGAGCTAATTTCGCAGCCTCTGGATCAAATGGTACATGTGCGCCCGGACGCCAGCGACGGCCGGTAATGGCAAATAGCTGATCCCAGCTCATTTGGCGAAGCGGCCGCGCCGTACGGTCAGCACGCGGGTCGGCCGTATACACATACGGGATATTACTCATGTTGATGACCCGATTGGCGCCGTACGTCCGGGCAAGCAGCACTGCGTCTTTGTCCGAAGAACAGCCAGGCCGCCAGCCACTGCCGATAATTATCTTCTTTGATGTTTTCAGGCGCTTGGTAGGATCGATCACTACGGTATGGTGCGCCGCCGGACCAAATACCGCGCGAACCAGTTCGGCATTTATCTTAGTAGCGGCTATCCCGATCCAGTCTAAATCCGCCTCGAGCCGCACTCCGGCGGCGCGCGCGCCGCGCTGGTACTGTCGAGCGGTATCGCCCCCACCAGTCACGATGATGAACCGATACCCGCGCGATACCAAACCAATAACCATGCGCCGGAATTTTTTCAAGTACCCGCTGTCTATGCGTGCCGGTACCACCAGCGACCCCCCGAGAGACAGTACCACCGTTTCATGCTTGATCATTTGAGGTATTCCCGCTTATTTGCCAGATGCTCCTCATAGGTTTTACTAAAAACCGTGGAACCGTCAGGCTTGGTCAGGAAATAAAAAAATTCGGTTTCCGCTGGGTATACCGCGGCGCGCAGTGAGGACAGCGACGGATTGCTGATCGGACCAGGCGGCAGTCCGCGGTATTGATACGTATTGTAGGGATTATCGACCGCTAGGTCATCAGCCGTCGGTTGTAATGCCTGCTTACCGGTCACGTAATTCACGGTGGCGTCGGATTGGAGCGCGACGCCCTGTTCCATTCGCTCATAAAAAATTCCCGCGGCGATCGCCCGGTCTTCGTCAGTGCGAACTTCTTTTTCCACGATAGAAGCAAGTGTCACGATGTCATAGATACTTCTACCCCGCGCGGCGGCCGCTTGGCGCATTTCCGGTGTAAATTTTTCTCCAAAATTATCCAGCATTTTTTTGATAATCTGTGCTGGGCTGGCGTCGGAAAACACCCGGTACGTATCGGGAAACAAATACCCCTCGAGATTCTGGTCATCCGGCTTATCCTCCAGAAAATCATAGGTCACCTCGGGAATGAGCACTCGAGAATCAGAGGTCTCGGCAGCCGCGATAAAACTTTGGCTGCTCATCACCCGCCGTTCTTCGAGATACGCAGCGATATCTGCGATCGTCCAGCCCTCGATGACGGTGATATTTTGCTCGGGACTGGTCTCCCCGCTCGTCAAAACGCGCACTACCTCACGAATATTCATGTCGGGGCGCAGCACGTACGTGCCAGCCAAAAAATCAGCCTCTGACCCGTCGATGTATATATAGGTTTCAAACCAAAACGTGCTCCGGATCAAACCCGCCTGCTCCAGTGCACTGCCGATCGCCTTGACCCCCTCGCCCTGCCGTACGGTAAATAGCTCCTGAGTAGTGTCATCGCTGACCGGCCAGCTCACCTGATTCCAGTAATACAGCCCGCTTAAAAGCCCACCACAGATGATGAGTACCGTTCCGATGATGAGTATTTTCTTCAGCATGTACTATAAATATTTGTTTAGCTTTTTTTTCTCCAGCTGTTCCACGATTTTTTTCACGTCCTGAGCGCGCTCGCGGGGGCAGACCAACAATGCGTCTGCCATATCGATGATGACCATATCCTTCACGCCCGCCGTGGCGATCAGTCTACCGGTATAGCTGTAAATCAGATTACCCGTGGAATCATGGCCGATGTGGCTGCCGCGGATGATATTGTCTTCCGTTTTTTTAGAGAGGACATCTTTGACCGTCCGCCAGTGTCCGACATCTGCCCAATCAAAACTCGCGGGGACAACCAATAATTTATTTACTTTTTCCATTATACCATAGTCGATTGAGATGGCGCGCATGCGACTAAACTCGCGTTTGAGCACGCTCATTTCTTGCCGGGTGCCGATGGCGGCGTGAATACGCATCAAAGCGGCATAGTGAGCGGGAAGGTGTCTGCGGAAAAGTTCGAGCAGCGTATCCACCCGCCAGCAGAACATATTGGTATTCCAGAGGTAGTCCCACTGGGTCACATACCGTTGTGCCGTCTGCAGATCAGGTTTTTCTATAAACCGCTGCCCATAAAAAATTTCCGTCTCCCCCGCCTGGGAAAAAAGCTTATTAATCTTGATATACCCGTAGCCAGTTTCCGGATACGTCGGCCGCACCCCGATAAGCAATGAGTAATCCGGGTGCCGCTGGATGGTACGCTCCGCCAGTTTGAGTAGTCGAACGTATGCCCGTTCATTATGGATATAGTGGTCGGAACCCACCGACATCATGATGTCACGGGGATTGCGTTTATGGATATAGGTGGCCGCCAGTCCGATAGCCGGAGCTGTGTCGCGCTTAGCCGTCTCTAAAATAAAATTCTTCTTCGGTACCGCCGGCAATTGCTGGTGCAAACGCCGATACTGCGCCACACTGGACGAAATGAAAATATGGCTTGCCGGAAACCCTTTGCGCTGGCGTCCGTACGTGACCTGCAGCAGCGTTTTGGTGCCGATAAACGGCTGGGATTGTTTGGGATTTTTTTTGCGCGAGACGGGCCACAATCGAGTACCACCGCCACCTGCAAGAATTACTATCTGCATGAAAATATTTCGTTAAAATTTCTTAATCATGCCAGGATGTCGGCACCAGAGGGACAAACTGAAATCCCGGATGCCGTTCTTCGGTATAATCATTTTTACTTATCTTTTTTTTGAGGACCATTTCCTGTTCGTATTTTCCGACAGGGATGACTAATTGTCCCCCCACCGCCAATTGTTCCAATAAAACGTCCGGAATGCCAATCTCAGCCGCTGCCGCCACTATGATCCGATCAAATGGCGACCGCGACGCATACCCACGCGTGCCATCACCGACCACGAGTGTCACATTTTTAAATTGATACCGGGCGAGATTCTGCTGGGCGGCACGCTGCAGCGCGGGGATTCGCTCTACTGCGTAGACATGCCCCTGCGGTCCGACAATATGCGCCAGCAACGCCGTCTGCCAACCCGACCCCGCACCGATATCCAGCACGCGCTGTCCTGGCTGGGGCTGCAAGAGTTCAAGCATAAAAGCAACCGTCAAGGGTTGTGAGATGGTTTGATTGTACCCGATGGGGATAGGATGATCCTCTGAAGCGTGTTCCTGTAATTCTGCGGGGATAAAATCAGCCCGACGCACTGCGCGAAAAGCGTTAATGATGCGCGGCGTTCGCAAATAGTCTTCGTCTATCAATTTTTGAATCAAACCCTCCACTTGAAATTCATCATTATTTATGGTATACTAACAATGAAAATAAAAACAAAAATAATTTTTCATGAACGACGCGAGCCTGCCAGCACGCGGATTCCCTCTCTTCAGGATTATAGCAATCCTGCTTTTGATCGTGCCGATTGTGCTTCCGCATACCGTCTGTGCGCTCACCTCGGCCGATGTTATCGCCGGTGTAAATCTCGTCCGCCAGCAACGCGGGCTACCCGCCCTGCAAGAGCAGAGCCAATTGCAGGACACCGCCCGTGATCGGGCACGCGTCATCATCCAAACCGGCACATTTTCCCATGTGGCGCCGGACGGGACAGAACCCTGGCAAGTAGCAGAAGCGTTTGGTTATGACGCCCTCTATATCGGTGAAAATCTTGCCCATGGCTTTGGCGACGTACCCTCGCTGATAGCCGCTTGGCTGGAGAGTCCTGGGCATCGGAACAACATATATAGTACGCGCTATAACGAAACTGGGGTCGATGTGGTTCCTGAGGGCGATTCTTGGCTTGTCGTCCAAGTTTTCGCTCAATCAACAGCCCGATCAGTCCAGTTACTGCCGGTTTATGATGGAAAGGTGCGTGCTGACAGTATAGCAAAATCAGCCTATTCCGAGAACGGCGAGACTGTGCTCGGCCCGCGGAGCCTTCAGAAGCAACCGCTCTGCATGTTGCTGAATTCATGGGTGCATCCCCGACCGCTCGCCAACCACTTTCTATGAACATAAAGCAATAATCATTACTATTAAGTTATCCACACCCGGCCTAGAAGCCTTTTTTTATTGCTGTTTTATCCCCCCGTATGCGGTTGACAAATTAAGCGTCATAGCCTAAGATAGTGAAACGTAAAAATCAAAAGATCGTATTGACAAAATACATATAAAATTTCCTGGCAAAAACATCATATCGCCCTTTTAGGAGACCATAAGCTCTTTCCAAAAAACGCTTACAAAACGGAGGAAGCGTAAAAGACCAACAAAAAGTTATAAACATTCAGTAAAACCAGCTTAATACCCTTAGAAAACAGCCGAAAATCGGCTGTAATCGCGTGTATATGGCTGGGATGAAAGTTTAAAAAGTCAATTTGTAACTTTTTGTTGGTCTTTTTTTATAGAAAATGGAGGGGGGAGGGACGCTTAATTAATTACATATCAATATCAAGTCAAAACTAATGGAAACCAATATGTTACATATCACATCAAAGGCCAAGCGGGTTGCCTACAAAACCCTGCATATCTTCGCCTCACTGGCGCTGCTCCTGAACGTTTCTTCGTTCGGTCTTTTGGCGCCGGCTCAGGCAGCAAACGCCGTGACAACCGCGGTCTGCCCAACAGGCGACGTCAAATTTGACATCACTACCCAGTCCTATGAATATACCGACGGAAGCGGAACTGTGGCGGGTAATGGCGATCAGGTAGCCTGGCAAGCAACCGCCGGGTATACCATCACCGGTGTATGTGTAAAAGCCGGCACGCAACTGTATAATCCGAGTCCTAGCTCCTCCCCGTACTCAAAACCAGGTGCTAATGGCATCAGTCATGTCGTGCTCTACACCGAACCGTCAACCGTGACCAATCCCCCGCTCGGCAATGCCTGTGGTCTGGATATCACGCTAGTTTTTGATGGATCAGGCAGCATCGACGGCACGGAATATGGACAGATGCAGACAGCCTTCAATGGATTTGTCGACGCTTTCATTCCGGGCACGCCGACAATCATGAGCGTGGTTGAATTCGCCACTGACGCCGTGCTGCGTCAGGGATTCACCGGCAATGCCACCACCCTGCACAATGAGATAAACGAAAATCGCGTCCAGCCCGGCGGACAGTACACCAACTGGGAAGACGGCCTCTGGCGCGCCCGGCAGGTGCTGCTCAACGACGCGAACGAACGTCCTGCCAAACCGGATGTGGTAATTTTTGCCTCTGACGGCAACCCAAACACTATCGGCATCGATGGCGCCGGTACCAATAACAACGCCGGTGGTGAAACGAACGCAGTAAATGCAGCGGTGGTACGTGCCAACGAACTGAAAAACGATGGCGTACGCATCGTAGCCCTCGGGATCGGAAATGACCTCGACGTAGCAAACTTGCAAAAAATCTCGGGACCGGTCGTGGCAAATAACGCCGCGGAAATCACCGTGACATCAGACGTGATCAAAGCGGACTTCAATACGCTCGCTTCAGTCCTCAGCGAACTTGCCGATGAACTGTGCGGCGGAAAAATTTTAGTCCAGAAACAAATCGACGCGAACAATGACGGTATCGTGGATGTAGACGGCAGCGTCCAGCACCCCGCACTCGTCGGCTGGGATTTCACCGTCAGCAATGACGCGAAAACGACCACCGACACCGGCTCGCTGGAATTCTCCGTACTCAATGGCACCTATACGGTGACGGAAACGAACATGAAGTCGGATATGCACCTGCAAAGCGCGGTGTGTAAAAAAGACAATCAGCCCATCGGTACCGTCAATCTCGCCAACCGGACAGTCTCCGGTTTGACCATGGGAACTGACGAAACCATCACCTGTACCTTCGTCAATGCCGCCGACACCTATAAACTGCGGGTGAAGAAAAATGTGGACCTCAATGGCGATGGCGACGTGGATGACGCAAACGAATACCATGTCACCAATTGGACCTGGGACATCCAGAATGGCGCACAAAATATCGCTACCAGTGATTGGCGCACCCTGGTTGCTGGGTCCTACACAATTTCAGAAGACCAAAAACCGGGTTTCCACGTCACCGACCTCTCCTGCGACAATGGTCAATCATTCGGAGCCACTGAGTCAGCGACTGTCAATCTGACGCAGGATGTCACCTGTGTATTTACCAATTCCGTGGATACCGCAAAAATCTACGGATACAAATTCAATGACCTCAATGGTAATGGTACTTGGGATAATGGTGAACCGGCAAAATCCGGCGTCACCATCAATCTCACCGGTGCGACCAACGCATCAGACAGTACTGACGCCAATGGGTACTACGAATTCCCCGGTCTGACCCCGGGTAACTATACCGTCTCAGAAGTTGTCCCGACGGACTGGATCATCACCACATCAAACAATGTCCCGGTTACCCTCGTTGCCGGCCAAGACCAGCGTGTTGATTTCGGCAACCAAGCAACCATATGTAAATTCACTATAGAAAAAGAAGGGCCGGCCCGCGTGGACGTCAATGGCAACATCACCTACACCATCACCTACCACAATGAAGGCAATGGCTGGTGCATCGGCGGTGGCGTAAAAGTGACTGATGTCATTCCGTCAAACACCACCTATGTCTCGCACAATTCCTCACCCAGCATGACCTCAAATTTCGACGGCAGCAAAGTCGTGTGGAATCTCGGCAATGTCGCCCCGCAAGCCACCGGCATCCTCACCCTCGTGGTGAAAGCAAATGACAAAGGTGCTGACATCTGTGGCGAATGGGAAATCAATAACGTGGCTTCATTCTGGGCAAAAGATAAAGTGACCGAAGTAGTACAGACTGGCGAATCAGAACATGTCTACACCACCGTGGCAAAAGAATGCCGCGGTGACCTGCGCATCAAAAAATTCAATGACCTGAATGGTGATGGCGTCAAAGGTGACAGCGAACCCTACCTGACCGGCTGGGATTTCACCGTCTCGCAGAACGGCCAGACCGTCTACACCGGTACGACCGGCGACGATGGCAATTATCTCATCTTCGAAGATATCCCCGTTGGCACCTACCAGGTAACCGAAACACAGAAGGACGACTGGATGAACACCACCGCTCTGACCCAGGATGCCACCATCGTCCACAATCAGATGGAGACGCTCTATTTCGGCAACTTCAAAAAAGGATTCATTTCCGGATACAAATTCGAGGACAAAAACAGCAATGGTAGCTGGGACAATGGCGAACCAGGGATCCCCTCATGGGAAATCCGGCTGTCAAATGGCGCAGTCGCTTATACCGACAGCAATGGCTACTATTCATTCACCAATCTCATAGCAGGAACGTATACAGTTTCAGAAAAGAATGTTTCCGGTTGGACGCAAACGGCTCCTGCATCAGGTACCTACTCGGTGGAGATAGTATCTGGTACCATTTCTGAAAACAATAACTTTGGTAACTTTAAGAACGTCATCATCAAAGGGTATAAATACCAAGACATGGACGGAGATGGTGTCAAAGACGCAGAAGACCTGCCTATCCAGGGATGGAAACTCTACCTGGACGGTGGCCAGGAAGCCCTGACCGATGCGAATGGACGCGCTACCTGGACAGTCACCAGCGCGGGCACCTATACCGTATCTGAAGAAACGCGCGACGGATGGATGAACACCACGCCGACTTCGGTCGATGTAGTGGTGACCTCCGGCATGGAGCACCAAGTCGTGAAATTCCTCAACTTTGAAAAACCGTCGGTACAGGTAACCAAGAAATTCGATGCTGACGGCAATCTCCAGACAACGGGCGACCAAACCGTCAAACAAAACTGGACCGTACAGCTCTGGAAGAATGGCGTGCAGATTGGCACTGACCAACTGACGGACGCAAATGGCCAGTACACCTGGGCCAATCTGACCCCCGGTACCTACACGGTCAAGGAAATCGTACCGGCTGGCTACCTCAATCTCGGCGACGCGGAGTACACCTTCAGTGCTATTTCCGGATACGAACACGTCTACACGTTCTACAATTTCAAACTGGGAAAGATTTCCGGCTACAAATTCGAGGACATGAACGCAAATGGCACCTGGGATCAGGGCGAACCGGCGCTCGAGGGCTGGAAAATCATACTCTCCAATGGCAGCTTTCTCTACACCGATGAATTCGGCTACTACCAATTCACCGGCCTGGAAGCCGATACCTACTCACTCTCAGAGGACATCCAGGATGGCTGGGTACAGATGGCCGCTCCATCAGATGTTGTGGTAACCTCAGGCACTGATTCAACTGACAATAACTTCGGCAATACGGAACTTTCCACCATTACCGCCACCAAACTGATCGACGCTGACGGCAGTCTCGATTCGAATGGCGACCAGACCGTGAAAGCAGGCTGGACAGTGCAGCTCTGGAAAAATGGCGCGCAATTCGGCAGCGATCAGGTAACTGACGCAAACGGCCAATACACTTGGACCAATCTCATGCCCGGAACCTACACGGTCAAGGAAGTATTTGATTCCAATGAATTCACTCCCTTGACCGAAACTGAATTCCTCGTGGAAATCACCTCGGGCGACGCGGAATCTGTCACCTTTATCAATTTCGAAAATGCCGACCTCAAAGTGTACAAATACATGGATACGGACGGCACGCTCGATACGACCGACGACTGGACAGCAACCGCCGGCTGGATGATCGAAGTCTGGAAAGACGGCCAGCTGGTCGATACCCAACTGACCAATGCACAGGGCTATTTCCTCTGGGAAAACCTCGCTCCTGGCACCTACACGGTCAAGGAAATCTTTGACGCCGCTGAATTCCTTGCTCTGACCGACACCCAGTACGATGTCACCGTGGCTTCGGGCACGCTCCATGAAGTC
The DNA here is from genome assembly GCA_049325535.1 of Patescibacteria group bacterium. Lineage (GTDB taxonomy): Bacteria > Patescibacteriota > Patescibacteriia > UBA10025 > JAHIVO01 > JAXDBW01. The sequence goes on along the minus strand of JBMOKY010000001.1, from coordinate 377,764 downwards.
ACCTTCGGCAATTTCGAGCTGGGCACCATTTCCGGCTACAAATTCGAGGACATCGACCGCAGCGCCACCTGGAACGGTGAAGAAACCGGTCTGGCCGGCTGGACGATCAATCTCTGGAATGATGCAAATGGCCAGCCTGGTTCGATTATCGCCAGCACCATCACCGACCAGCACGGCTACTATGAATTCACCGGGCTGACCGCCGGCACCTACTACCTCTCGGAAAATCTGACCGCCGGCTGGGTCCAGACATACCCGGCCGCGCCCGGCATCCACGGACCTATCGTCGTGACATCAGGCTATGACAATAACCAGCAGGAAGCGTACTTCGACTTCGGCAACGCTGAAAAGATTACCCTGGACGTGGATAAATACAATGACCAGGAAGCTGCCCAGGGCGGCGATGGACTGGTCGCGCCCAACGAAGTAGTGAACTACACTATCGACTGGTCAGTATCAGGAAATTCCATCGCGACCAATGTCGTGCTGGTTGACCATATCCCTGCTGAATTGACGATCGATTCGGCTTCGATCAGCCATGGTGGCGTCTATGACGACAGTGCTCGGACCATTACCTGGGACTTCGGCACGCAGAATCCCTATGCCAGCGGCCAGGTCACCTATACGGCGGCCGTCAATCTTCCGCTGGACAATGGCACGCAAATCGTCAATGTCGCCCGTCTCTCAGCGGATAATGCCGATCCGACGTTCGACGAGGACGATTCAACCGTTACCGTGACGTCCGCTCCGATTCTGAACATCGAAAAGACGGTAAACATCCACAATACCCGAGGCTTCGTCAATCCGACGAATACAGTCACCTACACCATCAGCGTGTGGAACACCGGCACGGAAATCGCCTACCAGACGATGCTGTCCGATCTCCTACCCGCCGGATTCACCGTGGCCGGTACTGATCTGACGACGAAAGAGTGGAGTCTCGGAGATTTGATCCCTGGCGACGCGCCAGTGGTCATCACCTTCGATGCCACCGTCGGCAAAGACGTCGCGCGAGGATTCTATGACAATCTGGCCACCACCTGGGCGGACAATCACCCCAGCGTGTCCGATATCGCCACTGTGGAAGTGCGGATTCCCACCGTCCTGGCTGAGGAAGCGGACCCTGTGCTGCAGATCGTGAAGACCGCCCACAAAAATTTCATCAACCCCGGCGATAGTCTCACGTACACCATCACCGTCACCAATATCGGTGACGCGCAGGCAGAAGCGGTGGCTGTAAATGTCCGCATCCAGGACGTCCTGCCGGCCGGTTTCACCTTTGAGGATGGCAGCGTCACCAAAGTCTTCCCCATCGGCGATCTGCTGCAGGGTGAATCAAAATCCGTCACCTACACTGCCGTTTCGGCGAAAACAGTCGTCCCGGGTGACTACGAAAACGTCGCCATCGCCTGGGCGGACAATCACGGCCAAGTCTCAGACTTCGCCGTCGTCGAGGTCCGCAAACCGACAGTACTGGGAGCGGAAGCCCTGCCGGTCACCGGCGGCGGCATGCTCCTCTGGCTCTACTCAGCCGGTGCGCTCATTGTCCTGGCGTTTGCTGGGTGGGCGCTGCGACTGACTCTGGCCCGCGATGACAACTAACCTTTTGGCATTTTGATAGATGCACCACGAAACGGATTCCCTCATATTCAGTCGGAATCCGTTTCTGGTGTGTCTGGCAATAGATCCTGACCCCACTTGTCATCCTAACCCCCCATTGTCATCCTGAGCCCATTCGACTCCGCTCAGGGCAGGCTCTGTCGAGGAATCTCACTCAAACCAGTAAACGATTAACCATTTTCCAATCCACATATTGGTATGGTATTCGACGATAGCTCTTCGGGAGTTCTGCCTTGATGGGATTGAAAATCAAGTACCGGATAATCGTACGGAAATATTCATCGGTAGTGACGATCCGCGTATAAAATCGCAGTTGGAAAAACGGAAAAGTGATATTGTGGTGCGTGCGAAGTTCTTTACAATAATACGACTTGATACCATGCAGTAAATCGGAAATCGAAAACCTTCGAGCGCGGGCCGCCGTGCCCGCGCAACGTTTCGCATGGTGTAATCGCGCACCCACAGCGGGGTGCGCTCGGGGAATATTATCATTCCTCCCACCGCACCCCGCTGTGGGTGCGGTGCCCAATTGATGAATCAAGATATGTACGTGATCGAGCATAATTTGCCACCCCAATAGGTTATATCCTTTCATCCGACATGTTTGCCTCATAATCCGTACTAGTAATGCCGCGCGAGCACGCTCCTCAAATACCCGAAACCCTTCCCGGGTACGGAATGTGACGAAATATGGGTATTCCACTTGATATATTCTTCTCTGCGTCATGACAACCTTCCTCAAATACTTATGGGAAGGTCACGTAGAAAGTATACCACACCCTCCCCTTGACAATCCACAGTCCATTCTGTACAGTATCCGGATTTACTGCTATACTGCGCCTGTCGAAAAACCATCAAAAAAACATCTAATTTTAGGAAAATATCAACCTTATCAATAATAATTATCAAACTATGCACAAGCATATTCTCAATCGCTTGAGCAAGTTCACTACCCCCCTCCTCGTCGTAGGATTGGTGGTTTTTGGTCTTGCTGTAGCGACTCAAGCAGCTGATGCTGCACGTTTACCTCAATGGGCAACGGTCAATAACACATCAAGTGTGACCGTAGCACCAGGAGCAGAGGTGACCGTAAAATTCAATGTCACCACAAATGGCTCAGGTGACGCTAATAACTGGGAATCCACCAGCTGGCGCGTCGCCACTAACCCCGGTGGCAGCTTCAACTGTGAAAACACAAATAACCACTCTTCATCAGGTAATTACACGGAAACATTTGATATCACGGTACCAACCACTCCTGGAACTTATTCTCTGTATCTGAAAGCTCATGACGGCAGCTCCTGCACCCAGGCTGGACAGAGTGGCATCTTCGAACTCGCAGGTGCGATTACCGTGCTTCCGCCATATTCCGCCGAAAGCTACGACAGCAATTCCTACTCAAACGTGAAAAATGATTTCTACCAGGGTGAAACCGTTTTCGGGAAAGGTATCAAACTTGGCTCAGGAAATGAATATCTCAAACTGGTATTCCGCGACCCAAGCAATGCCGTCGTAAAGGACTGCAACTGGGACTACGGTAAATCAACTACCTGTACCTATGACCTCCCGAACAATGCCCCTCTTGGTGAGTGGGATATCAAACTGTATAAATGGAATGGACATGATTGGGATTATAAAGCTCTCGACCATTTCAACGTACTTCAGGCAAACTACTGCGGTGATGGTAAGGTGAACCAGCAATCAGAATCCTGCGATGCGGGCCAAGACAATGGCATCGTTCCTGAAGTAGGCTACGGTGAAGATGCTAAGTATTGCAGCCAAAGCTGTACGGTTGAAATTGTAACAGGTCCGAAATGTGGCGATGGTAATGTTGATGTACAATATGGCGAACAATGTGACGGCCAACAAGAAGGCTGCATCATGGAAGGTGAAGATCAGTGCACCTGGGAACCTGCCATTGTCAATGCACAAAAAGTAATCTGTAAAAACGAATCTGATCTCCCCAACTACGGTGATGGCGGCCCGAATATGACCACTAATACCGCCCAGGATTGGGTTGACCAAAGCCAAGGTAATTGTTGGCTAGCAGAATGGGACTTCCAAATTGCCCCAGGAAATACAGGAAATGTTGCCACCCAGTACGTCGGCGAGGCTGGTGCCCCATGGACTACCTTTAGCGGCTCCACTGCAGTTGCTGCATACACGGATAAGGTCTGGCTCCGGGAAGTATGGGATGACAGCTATATCCCCTTCACGGGCGATACAGCCCCAGCTCAAGATCACGAGCCGGGTGCTGTTAGTGCTGAATTTTACTGCAATAATGACGTCCTCAACTACGATAACTACGATTGGATCGTCGATCTCCAGCCCGGCCAGGATTACTACTGCGTCGGCTGGAACGTCATGAAGACTGGCACCGTTACTTTCTACAAAGACGTGCGCTGGAACAATGACAAAGTGGATGTCGATGACAACACCGCCTTCGGTGTAAAAGTCGACGGTGAATACAAAGGTGATGTATCAGAAAATACACCGCTCGTCCTCACCTTACCCATTGGCACCTACTCAGCTGAAGAGGTGCTCCCCGCTGGATATGTCGGCATCGTGGACACTGCTGAATTTACTGTCGAAACTGACGAGAACACCGACGTTTACTTCGAGAACCAGCTCGCCTGCTCTGAAGGAGTCACCTGGGCATATGAATCCCACGATGATTGGTTTGCCCAAGGTTTACGAAAGAACGGCACCGCTGTATTAGCTAACCGCTCTGACGTATTGTCAGCACTCGGACCAGCTGATGGCAATGGTACTGGCACCTTTGTCAGCCTCGGCCAAGGTGGGACTCTGACCGTCAAATTCCAGTACTCTGTCATGGACGGCGAGGGAGATGACATCTCAGTGCATGAAACCACTAATGGCGTGTATCCTGAAGAAACCGCCAAAGTGGAAGTCAGCTATGATGGATCCACCTGGTACGAACTTGGTACGGCTTCAAATCAGAACCCCGGAGCCGATTCATACTTCGACCTGGCTTCAATCGGCCTGCCGATTGCTCACTACGTCCGTCTGACTGACACCACAGATTTCAATCTGCACACCAGCGACGCGGACGGATTTGATGTCGACGCAATCGACGCTGTCCATGGCCTGTGTGAAAATGTAGAGCTCTATGATCTGCACGGCTACAAATGGCACGATGCTAATGGCAACGGCTACCGAGACTGCAGCGACCAGGGCGAATTCACGATTACCTCGGTCAATGAAAACATCTACGATCTGCCAAAACTCTGTGAAACCTACTCTGAAGATCTCTTGCCCGGCTGGACCATCTTCCTGGATGAAAACCTGAATGAAAAACTCGATCCGGGAGAGCCAAGCATGCTGACTGATGACAGCGACCACTTCGGTTGGTACTGGTTTGAAAACATGCTTGCCGGCACCTACCAGGTCTGCGAGGTCGTCCCGGCCGATTGGCAGCAAACCTACCCCTACTTCAATGAAGGTGTCATGTGCCACACCGTGACACTCCCCTATGGCAATGATGGCGATACCTGCGTCCCGCAATACGACCTCCGTCAAGCTGCGGTACTAAATGCGGTGGCAGGACCGATGTGCAATTTCGGCAACCGCCTCGCCCCAGACCTCTCGATCGTAAAATCAGTACTGGTCAATGGCCAGGAATCGACCGTAGCGGAAGAGGGTGATACGCTGACCTATACTATCACTGTGTCGAACACCGGTGACGCGGAAGCCACGAATCTCTACCTCGAGGACACCACCCCGACCAATACCACGCTGGTAGCAGACAGCTGGGGCGGCGACTTGGGCGATCCAGTCATGAATCCTGACGATTCATTCACCTGGGGTCCATTCGACCTCGGATCAGGCGAAACCATTTCCGTAACCTTCGACGTGACGGTCAATGCTGGTTTGCCAATCGGTGTGACCAACATCGAAAACCAAGCTACGCTGTACCAGGCGCCTGAGGAAGAAGCGGAGGAGAATCTGGAAGCCACAAACTTCCTGCAGAAACTCTTCGGCATCCGTGCTGCTACCGCGGCTGAAGCAAACTGGAGCATGATCGCCCAGTCAAATATCGTACTGACCACCGTCACTATCCCGGAACCAGAACCTGAACCGGAGCAACCGCAGGGTCAGGTACTGGGCGATGAGACCGTGCCGGCTCTCAGTATCGAAAAAACGGTGAACAAAGCGTTTGCCAATGCCGGTGATACCGTCACCTACACCATCGTCGTGACCAATACTGGCGACGCGCTGGCTGAGGGCGTCACCCTGATCGACACCCTGCCCGCGGGCATGCACTACACCGATACAGTGGCCATGGACCACTCCTGGGTGCTCGGGGACATCATGGACGGCGACAGCAAAACCGTGACCTACGATGTGGTGATCAATAAAGGCGCCACTCCCGGCAGCTACACCAATACGGTGGTAGGCTGGGCAGCCGGCGTCGACAATGTGACTGACACCGCCACGCTGGAAGTACGCCTCGGCGCAGTCCTCGGCGCGGAAACGCTACCAGTCACCGGAGCTGGAGCCGCCACGCTGGCAATCTCCACTCTGGCCGGTCTCGCGGCAGTCATCCTGTCCAACCGCAAACGGAAATAATCCAGCAACATTAGAACTTCACCCAGCCCCTCGCGAGGGGCTGGGTTTTGGTTTTGAGGGAATGACGTGGTCAGCGCAGGGCTGCGGCCTGCGCTGGGATGATTGTATCAATCTCCAAGCGCGTCCGGCTCAGGGCGCGCTTACCTCGTCATCTCGACCGGAGTGAGGTGAAACCGAACGAGTGGAGAGATCTTTATGACTATAGTACCATGCAACCACCGTCGTGAGGACTTCTCGACTCATTCCATTCGCTCGAAGTGACAGAGAGAATTAACATCCCCCATGCACATGCTGTGTGGCAACGCCCGGCCCTCTGGGTGCGCTTCCATCGTCATTTCGATCGAGCTCTGAATCCCTCAAAAAGCGGTCGAAACATTTCTAAAACCTGAAATAAACGATTTTCCTCCCCTCCAGTAGGAGGGGAATTGCCGTCGCTCCGTCGAAAAAAAGCGGATGGTGGTGAGGGGGGTTGTGTTGACACAGCACCCACCCCCCCTCCAGAGTATTATTTGCATTTCCCCGAACCCTCAATTATAATGAGAACAGCTATTAATAAGACTAACGAAGCAAAGTATATGCGCAAAGTCCTCTATAGCGTGAGTCTGCTGGCTTTGGTATTGGCGCCGATCCTGGCCCAGGGTCAAATCGCCTACGTCCCGCCGGCTCCGCATGTTAGTGTCACGAAGTCCGTCTCAGTAGAAACCGCCTCTGTCGGTGATGAAGTCACCTACACCATCGAGGCGACCAATGACAATAGCGCGGAAACCACCCCGCTCGATGTCATGCTGGTCATCGATGATTCGGGCAGCATGTCCAGTGTCGTGGGATGTTCGGATCCGACCTATTTCGACGAAATAAATTGTATAGCGAATGGCGGCACCTGGAGCAACCTGTCCAAAATGGAAACCGCTAAAACAGCGGCTATCGACTTCGTCAACCAGCTCGGCACAAATGACCAGTCCGGCGCTGTGTCATTTAGCTCATCTGCCTCCCTGATTCAGGCCCTGACCTTCACGCACACCAATACGACGACCGCTATTACCGGCCTGTCAGCTGGCGGCGGCACGAATATCGCCTCGGGTGTCACCACGGCACACGCAGAGTTCACCGCCCATGGCCGCACTGCCCCGACGAAACAGGTAATGATCGTCCTGTCTGACGGCGTCGGCGGCGACCCGTCTGCGGCTGCGACCGCGGCGAAAGCCGACGGTATCCGTATCATTTCTATCGGTCTCGGCTATGGTGTCGATGAGACGACCATGAAGAGCATGGCTTCCAGCGATGCGGACTACTATTTCGCCCCATCAGGAGCTGAATTAGCCGCTATCTATGCTGGCATCCTCGGAACGCTCTGCGACGAGCAGGATATCACCATCACTGACGATATCACCGATGTGTTGGTTGACGCCACACTCGTCTCCACCAATCCAGCCGCCACCCAGACCGGGAATGAACTCAGCTGGTCATTTTCCGGCGTCGGTTGTGGTGAAACGGTTACCGCTTCCTTTGTTGTTCAGGTAGACGATGCGAAAGCCACGGATGGTTCGATTATGGAGAATACCGCGGTCGCCACGAACGCACGTCAGCAGCAAGTATCCTCAAATACCGTCCACACGGCGATTGAGGTGCCTCAACCAGTAGTCCTCGGCGAGGAAACTCATCCTGCGCTCTCAATCAGCAAATCAGTAGACGCCAGTTTTGCGAACCCAAAACAGACCGTCACCTACACCATCATGGTAGCAAATACCGGCGATGGCCTGGCTGAAAATGTTACCCTGATCGATACGCTGCCGGCTGGATTGCAATACACCGACACGGTGGCTCCGGAAAAAGCCTGGGAATTAGGCGATATCGCCGTCGGTGAGACGAAAACCATCACCTATGACGTCATTGTACTGCAAAACACCGCCGCAGGAACGTATGTCAACACAGTCGTAGGTTGGGCGGATGACGTGGCCAATGTCACTGATACCGCCTCTCTGGAAGTGCGTATCCCGGTAGTTCTCGGCGCAGAAACCCTCCCGGTCACGGGCGGTAGTTCACTCATGCTCATCGTGCCGACACTCGTCGGTCTGGGCGCCGTGCTCCTGTCCAACCGTAAACGGAAGTAATCAGCTACACTAGAATTACACCCAGCCCCTCGCGAGGGGCTGGGTTTTGGTATGTCATTCCATTATAATTGTCATCCTGAGCGTTAGCGAAGGATCTCCTAGCCTTCGGCTAAGGGACTCTTCACTCTCCATATCGCCTCCGGCGGATTTCGTTCAGAGAGACAAGCTTAAAGATATTTCTTCACCCTTTGATTTCCCTCTGGGTTCGCAATGACGGAGATAGGCTTGACAAGCCACGACTGGCATGCTATTCTCATCTGTTAAAACACATGTAAATACGCTATACTTTTAGAGCCATGCCGCATTCATCAGCGCAAAAAAAGAAATTCCATCACCACGTGATACATCACACGCGGCATTTTCTCATCCCCCATCATGGTAATCAGCACAAACCGCACGCCCTGCGGCCACCCGCCCTGCGCCTCTACGCCGTGACGGTCATCGCCGTCAAACTCTTTGTCACTGGTTTTCTTTTCCTGACCAATCCCTCCGTCGGGCATTTTGCCGAAATCACCAAATCACAGATGCTGACCCTGACCAATGCCAGCCGGGCGGAAGCTGGGGTGGCAGCCTTAGTGCTCAGCGAAAAACTGAACCACGCCGCCAGTCTGAAAGCCCAGCATATGATAGCCAATGATTATTTCGCCCACACCGCGCCGGATGGGACCAAACCATGGTATTTCATCAAACAAGCTGGCTACAGCTACACCGCCGCCGGTGAGAACCTGGCGATTGATTTTACCGAGGCAGAGACGGTACAGCAAGCCTTTATGGACAGCCCGAGCCACCGAAAAAATATTTTGAACGACAAATATACGGAAATGGGCATTGCGGTGGTGGATGGCACGCTCCAGGGTAGCGACACTACCCTCCTGGTTGTCTTTTTTGCCGATCCCTACGTACCTACCCCAGAGCCCGAGCCAACCCCAGAACCAGAACCGACACCTACTCCCACACCTGAACCTGAACCAGCCCCTGAGCCAACGCCGGAACCAGAACCGACACCTACTCCCACACCTGAACCGGTCGTCGTTACAGCGCCGCAGCCGTCATGGTATCGTGCTGAGCTCACCGACCAAAGCGCTGAAGAATTGGGTATTAAACCCTTGGAAAAAATCGGCTTCTGGGTTGACTTCAAAAACACCGGCACGGCCACCTGGACAAATGCCGGAGAATACTTCGTCGCGCTCAATGTGGCAAATCCAGCTGGACGACAGAGCGAATTTGAAGATGAAACGTGGGTAGAATACTACCGCCCAGCGATCCTCACCCAGGATCGGGTGGCACCAGGAGAAATCGGAAGATTTGAATTCACCCTGAAGGCTCCGGAAGAAGCCGGCACCTACGAAGAAGACTTTAGCTTGGTAGCTGAAAATCTGGCATTCATCGACGGCGGGTCTATCGAACTGCCCATCGTGGTCGTGGCACCGCCGGAAAAAACTACCGAACTGAATGTAGAAGTGGTCCAAACCCCCGCTACCGTGGAGCCGACTGACCAAACACCGCCGACTGAGGGAGCTATCGAGCAGCCGCTGGCAGCCGACCAGTACCAGGACGTCTCGGTAAAAGCGCAAACCGTGGAAAACAACCGGAGCTTCACCGGTACCCTGCTTGCCTCGGCAAATATATTCTACCTCGTCTTCCTCATCTTCCTCATCGTCGCCCTGCTGCTGAATATCGTCATCGAAATCCGGGTTCAGCACCCGCATGTCCTCCTGCAGTCACTGCTGGTCATCGTCATCATCGCTACCGCCGTACTGCTGAATACCCACTTCCTCGAAGACGTCCCCCGCGAACTTCGCATCATCTAAACCCATCCAAAGTTATCCACAACCCCCTTTTCAATAAAAAGGGGGTTTTTGGTTCGTATGTCCTCCGGCAAGGAGAGCCTTGACCAACCCCAAAAAATCTAATAAGATAATATAATTATCTAAAGAAAATAACAGAATCAATCTATGACATACCGTATATCCGGAGGGGTACTTATCGGTTTGATCGTCAGTCTCGCGCTCACCACGGGGATTACCGCCCATGCCGCGACGAACCAGGCGCCGGTCATCACCTCTGCGCCTGTCCTGACTGTATCCGCAGATGCGGTATATACCTACCAACTCACCGGCACTGACGCCGATGGCGATTCGCTCACCTGGAATGCCTCGATCATCCCTGATGAGCTGCAGCTTACTGACGATACCATCGTGGGCCAATTAACCCACACTGGCACGTACAATGTCGTCGTAGAAGTCACGGACGGCCGCAATGGCTGGGACACCCAAACATGGCAAATACTTGTCACCCCCGGCACGGTGTATGAAATTGTAGTCAAGCCAAATGACGTCCCGACGGTCGTCAGTCTCGGGAGCAATAAACAGTTTCTGGCTACCGCCTATGACGCGCATGACAATGTCATCCCCGGAGCGGCCATCGTCTGGACTACTGACGTGACTATCGGAACCATCGGCAGTGACGGCCTCTTTTTGGCGGAAAAAGCCGGCACGGGTTTTGTGGCGGCAACCGTCGACGCAGTGAAGGCGTCGATCGGCGTCGTGGTGAAAGACTCTCGGGCCGATCTGGTCACCGAGACAAACACCAATCAAAATAATGTGAATACGAACACCACCGCACCAATCAATACGAATCAATCCAACGCCAATACGAACACCGCCGCGGCAGATACAAATACCGACGGAACGAATACAAACGCGGAAACAAATGAATCGACTCCTCCCGAAACCGCGATGAGTACCGACACCGAAGTAAATACCGACGAAACCGCGTGTACCAATATGTCACAGTGGGCGCTGACGCTCATATTGATTATATACGGACTGGCGGTCATGCTCTACTACCGCTATGAGCGAACTGCCCCGACAGCGGCCTGGTGGATCCTCCCCTTGCTGCTGACCATCATCGGATTGATCATCTATTACCAAAACATCTGCCCCAGCGAATACCTGTGGTGGCCCTGGGTTCTAGTGAGTATTGGCGCGGTGCTGACCATATATTACAAAGGAAAGCGCAGCTCCCGTTCACATCCCGAAGATCAGGACCAGACGCAGCTGCCTGTCTAACCCTCAATCCCAAAAACCGCCCCGGAGGCTACTGACAACCCGGGGTGGTTTTTTTACTTTGCCAGCAGGTAGGCCACCAGCACGAGGCCGAACACAATCCGGTAGTAGCCAAATACGTTGAGTGAATGCTGTGTCAAAAACTTTAACAAAAAACGGATTGCTCCATAGCCGACGATAGCGGAAACGAGAAACCCCGCTGCCATGAGTAACCAGGTATCGACACTCACTCCTTCAGAAAAAACCTTCAGCATTTGATTGATGCCTGCGGCAAAAACAATCGGGATGGAAAGTAAAAAAGAAAATCTCGCAGCGGTAGAACGCGAAAAACCAGCGCCCAGGCCAGCTAAAATCGTCGCGCCAGACCGGGATACGCCCGGTATCAGGGCTACTGCCTGCGCGATGCCGATGACCAGCGCCCCGCGCCAGCCCAGGCCAGCCAGGTCCCGACTCCGTTTCAGATACCGTTCAAAAAGGATAAAGAGAACACCACCAAGAATCAACATACTGGCCACGATCCAAACTGCGCGTACTGACGACTCTATCCAGTCACCGAGAAAAAACCCGACGCCAGCAGCCGGTAAAGTGCCCAGCGCCAACAACCAGGCCAATCGCTGATCCGCATCCGTCTTCACCTGAAAATTGGCAATGCTGCGCGCAAATGCTACAATGTACCTGCGAATATCGGCCCAGAAATAGATGAACAGCGCCACCAGCGTCCCCAGATGCAAGGCCACGTCAAAGCTCAGACTGTCAATAAAATCGAATTTCAATACATCGTGAGCGATGACTAAATGCCCGGAACTAGAAATCGGCCAAAACTCGGTCAATCCCTGAATCGCTCCGAAGAGCATTGCGTATAAGAAATCAATCATACTATGGCTATCTGGATAGAATTAATTGGTGCCCCCATCCTGACGATGATCGTCGTCCAGGCTATTAAATTAGCGACGGATGGGATTAAAGGCAATTTTACCATAAAAAGCTTGCTGACGACATATGGAGGCATGCCATCTGGGCATTCCGCCTATGTCACCGCCCTGACCGCTTCAGTGGGCTTCAATTACGGACTGGAAACCCCGGTCTTTGCCGTTGCTGCCGTATTTTCGCTCCTGGTCATCACAGACGCCATGTACCTGCGCCGCAGGATTGATCTGGTGGCCAAAGCCGCAAATCACATCATGGCCACACTCCCGGCTGACCAGCGGAATCGTTTCACCAAACTGGAATCCAAGATTGAGCATACCCCCGCCCAGGTAGTCGTGGGCGCTCTCTGCGGATTCATCATCGCCTACCTCGTCCATCTCTGGAATTAGTCACCGCTGGCACATCGGACAATAGGTGGTTCCCCGACCGCCGATTTTGAGTGACCGAATGACGGTTCCGCAGCGACGACACGGTTGTCCACCCCTGCCGTACATGCGCAGTCGCGGTAAATATGACCCTGGGGCACCATGGGCATCAACATACCGGTCAGCAGACGTTCCCTGAGCGGCGATGGCGCGTGGCAAAATCCGGCGGATAGCTCGATACAGCGCCGATGCCTCAGTCGTAGTAAGAGAACCTGCGCGACGGGTGGGCGCAATCCGCGCATCAAAGAGGGATTCGATGGCATATATATTGCCAATACCGGCAATAGCTGTCTGATCCAGAAGTAGCTGCTTGATCGTCGTTCCGCGGCGCCGGGCCAAAAGATCGGTAAAATATTCCCGGGAAAAGCCCCGCCCAAGCGGCTCCGGGCCCATCTGTAATCTTTGGAAATATTGCGGTACTTGTGCTGTCTTGACCAGCTCTATAAATCCGAATTGCCGCTGGTCATTGAAATACACAGTGCCGCCTCCGCTGACCTGAAACAGCACATGGGTATACGCATTAGGCAACCCCTCGGTTCCGCGCGGGATCGGATGCCCGCCGACACGCAGGGACTTCCCGCGCCGGTAAATGATCTGACCGGTCATTTTCAGATGCACGATGACGGTCAATCCTCGTGACAATTCCCAGAACAAATACTTTCCGCGCCGATGCACTGCCCGAACCGTCGCCCCACGCATGCTCCGTGCCACCTGCGCGGCATTACCCCGTACCATTTTCGGTAATCGAATATCGACCGATCGGATGGACCGGCCGACCAATACTGAGGAAAGTTGCCGCCGAATAGTTTCGACTTCGGGAAGTTCTGGCATGCAAACTAAATCTTCAGGCGGTTTTTCAGAATGTTATGGTAGATATCTTTACGGGTTACGATTCCCACGATACTGTTCTGCTGCCCGACCACCACCACCCGATGGATGCCACGCACCAGCATGATCGAGCCTACCTGCATCAGCGATGCATCCGGATTTACCGTCACCACCTCACGGGTCATCAGATCAGCAATGGGTTTACTCCCGGCCTCAGCCGTCCGCTCTTCCAATTGATCCAGATCGATCCACACACCTGGACTATCGTAAAACTCCGCATGTGACGGGTACAGTGCCTTAAATAAATCCTTCTCCGAAATGATGCCGACCAATTCCTGCTCCTTTCCTACAACCGGTGCTCCTGAGACGCCATGCTGGCTCAGTATTTGGGCGGTCTGGAGCAACGTCGCCGTTTGCGGAACCGTCACCACTTTTTTTATCATGATATCCTTGACTTTCATAGCATTCCTATATGATTAACGGTATTAGTATACTCCATTTTGTTGAAAAATAAAAATTCGGCTAAAACGGCTTATCTGGAAATCCGATATTCCCCCGTCGATCCTTATGTTCAGCAATCTGCCGGTCAGCTTTCTGCCAGCCTTTTTCTGATGATTTCATGAAATACAGAATCATGCCCAGGCCCACGCCAATAACGATGGGTAGACCCATACCTTCCGGGTCAGTTGCCCAATCAAGCAGCGCTGAAAATGCATCATGGAGATCATTCATGGGATTGGGTGGGAACTAATTCCACATGCTTCTTCAGTCCGATGACAGTGAAAACCAATATGAGCACGTACAGAAATAAACCATAGGCACATGCGGGCAAGGTATCGAGTTTTTGCACCACCATCTCATAGTAGGTGAGGAACCCGGAAAAACCGACACCAACAATAGATACCCCCAAAAGCCAGCGAAGTACCGCGCGTTTATTTTTATCGGCTATGCCGAGGAGAGCTAAAATACCCGTCATCAGAAACATAAAAAACCCATACACACAGGTCGGCTGGCCAGCGATGAGAATCGGCTCAGGCCCGCCGCAACTGACGATAGTTTCCGTGCACCCCGGACCCCAGAGCGTGTACCAGGAGAGATACCCGGACAAACCCATGCCTCCGATACTGAAGAGGAAGATGAAGATGAACAGTGTTTTAAAACTCATAGTGTGCTGAATGGTTACGATTTATTTGATAGCGCCATGCTTTTTACCGACTTTTTCAAATGCGGCAATCGCCTGATCCAGCTGCGCCGTAGTATGGGCCGCTGATACCTGTACGCGGATACGTGCCTGACCTTCAGGGACTACCGGAAATGAAAACCCGATGACGTAAATACCTTCTGCCAGCAGATCCTGAGCCATTGCGGTTGCCAGTTTCGCATCATACAGCATCACCGGGACAATCGGATGCTCCCCCGGCCGGACATCCAGTCCGATCTGCGAAATGCCCTGTCGGAAATGCTGGGTATTTTGGCGAAGTGTCTGACGGAGTGACGCGTCCTCCTGGATCAATGAAATGGCGGCGACCGACGTGGCGGCGATGGCTGGCGCCAGGGTATTTGAAAAAAGGTACGGACGTGATCGCTGACGGAGATAGTCGATAATTTCCTGCCGACCGCTGGTAAATCCACCGGAAGCGCCACCGAGTGCTTTGCCCAGGGTACTGGTGATGATGTCCACCTTCCCCAGCACTGCTCGGTATTCCGCTGATCCCTTGCCCTGTTCTCCGACAAACCCGGTGGCATGTGAATCATCCACCATGACGAGCGCATTATAGCGCTCGGCCAGAGCGACCACCGCATCAATATGGGCAATATCTCCATCCATGCTAAATACCCCGTCTGTCACTATGAGCCGCCGTTTGTACTGCTGCGCCTCTTTCAGTTTCGCCTCCAGGTCATCCATATTGTCATGCTCGATGAGCAAGCGGTTCGCTTTACACAGGCGGATACCATCGATGATGCTGGCATGATTCAGCTTATCCGAGATGATGGCGTCATCGGGCCCGAGTAAAGTCTCAAATAGACCGCCATTGGCATCGAAACATGATGAATACAGGAGCGTGTCGTCGGTCTCCAGAAACCGGCTGATCGTCTGCTCGAGCTCCTTGTGAATCGCCTGGGTGCCACAAATGAAACGAACTGAGGACATACCGTAGCCCCAGCGTTCCAGTGCCGCTTGTGCCGCAGCCACCAGAGCCGGATGGTTGGCTAGCCCCAGGTAGTTATTGGCGCAAAAATTGAGCACCTGGCGGCCATTGACGGTGATTGTCACCCCTTGGGGCCCCTCCAGCACCCGCTCAGCTTTGAACAATCCCTGCTCTTTGATCGATGCGAGCTCGGATACGAGCGACTCCTGAAATTCTTTTGGAAACATAGGTTAAATTGATTATTTATGAATACCCCGCTGGCGGAGCTCGGTTTCGATGTCATGCGCTAGCCTGTTGCCGATGCCTTTGATTTTCTCCAGCCCAGTTAGCCAGCCGTGGAGGTAGATATCATCCAGTCCGCGATCGAGCTGCTGGATCGCGCGCGCGGCGCGCAGGTACGCCAGCGCCCGGAATTTATATCGCTCCCCTTTTGCTTCGAGGACATGCGCTTTTGCTAAAAAAAGATCGGCAATATCCTGATTTAGCTGTGCCTGAGCTGGGGTCATACGCCAAATGCACCAGCGTCTATTTCCGTCCATTGGCCGACGGATTCGTCCCACCGGTATGCGGTGAAAGTTTTTACGAACTCCGTATCGGAATACTGGTACGAGACCGAAGTATCCCCACCAATTCGTTTCGACCCCATTCCCCGGGTACCCAACACTTTTGGCTTGCTCGTCCGCTCCAGCTTCATCCGACCGACTGGCCCCGTAAATATGATATACTCAACCGTACCCCGCGGCACGTCGGCAAGAGCCTCCGTCCGTCGCTCAGCTACGGAAAACTTTTCCTCCACCATGGCGAGTATTTCATTCCAGCGATCATCATGCATAGATCGTAGTACGTTTATGGGTCAATCGGGCATGCGCGCGGGTCAATATTTTTTTTGATTGACTGAATGCCAGGCGATGATAGGCCGCCCGATACGATAACCAGGCGAAGGCCAGATTTTCTTCATTCAGCCGTACCCGGGTGCGGGGGGCGCGCGCCAGGAAAAAAACTGCTTCTTTTGAAATGCGCTGACCGTCGTTTTTACGAAACTGCCAAACCCGAGATTCGCGGAAGCCGTCGATCAGATCCAGTTTGGTCAAGCCGGTTTCCTCGTAAATCTCCCGGCGAGCGGTTTCTATTTCCGATTCCCCACGTTCGACGTGTCCCCGAACGAATTCCCATCCCCGATGCCGATATTGAACCACCAGATACTTGATGGGCTTCGGCTGATCGATAAAAATGACAGCGCCGACTGATTTTTCGTGTACCATAAAATGAGCGCGTGGCACACCGGCCAATAATTAACTTATTTGAACACGAGCCAGACTACCACACCGACGACAATAATCACCACAAGCACGACGAGCCAGGTGCCCATGCCGCTCTTCTGCGGTTGGTCCTGTCCCGATGGTGGCGTTTGCATCGGCTGTTGGGGCTGTTGTTGCTCTTCCATATGAATCCCCTTAGCGATTGATTAGCTATATCTAGCTACAGTTTATCGCATTTCGCCCATCCGGTCTAGCTAGGCAGCCGATGGCGGTACTTCAACCGATAAAGCGAATAAATGGCCAATAAATAGGGGTCTCTGACCTCTCCATGGCGGATTAGCCGCTCGAGCTCTGCCAGGGTATACCAGCGGCACTCCACGTATTCGGCTATATCTGGCTGGGGCTGTCCGGGGGTCAAACCCATAGCCACATAAGCATAAAATAGCGTATCGCTCTTGGCCGGCCCGGCATAAAACGTGCCAAGCAGACGATATCGCCGAGCAATTATTCCGGCCTCCTCTCTGAGTTCCCGCCGGGCGGCACGGAGCGGAGTCTCGCCCTCTTCGACTGACCCGCCAACGGGACCGATGATATGCCTGCCGACTGGGTACCGATATTCATACAGTACCAAAATCCGACCACGAGTATCTACTGGCAAAACGAACGAAGCCTTGCCGCCACGGTTTGTCAGATAATACTCGGTCCGGGTACCATCAGGCAGTTCAATGATGTCCTTGTGAAAATTGACGTACTGGTTAGTCAGCAGCGGTATGCTTTTGATGCATTTAATTTTTTTTCTATTCATTGTCATGAAACCAATTGGTAACACAATCGGCAAACTGTACGATGTGCGTCTGGCGACGGAACGTATGACCTGCCCCGGGGATCCGAACGATTTTTTTTCTCCCGCCCAATCGCTGGAACGCTTGGCTGAAATTTGCATGTCGCAAATATTTGTCGCGGGTACCGTAAGCGATGAGTGTGGGCGCGTGGAGCCTGGCAACATATTGCCTCATGTCATAGAGGATGCCCTCTTCATAGAAATGAAACCCCAGTTTAAACTTTCGGTCAAGTGTATGGCTATACCGCAATGTCCACCCCAGCAGCCGATACGGTGGAAATATCGTCGTCCGTTCCATTTCCTTTTTTAGGTCATACGTCGGTGCCTGCACCGCCACGTGTTTAATACGCGCATCGTCCGCTGCGACGATGGTGGCGACCATGCCGCCCAGAGAATACCCTACCACATCGCACGTGGCGTGCCGCGATTCGGACAGCGCATACTCCACTACACTGCGCATATCGTCCACAAAACCTCCCACAGTAAAATTAATGAGGCGCCCCTGGCTCGATCCGACGTTATTGGTTGCGGAAAAACGAAAGGTGACAAAACCAGCTTGGGCAAGCATTTTTGCCACTTCACGGATTTGCGGCTGATTGTGGGTGGCGATCATGCCGTGGGCCAATATGACCGGCGTACCGTGGGGGCTGCCATACCATTCCTGGGTTCCCCGGATAGTCATGCCGCGATTATTGGTGAGCGAAAAGGCACGCTGCATATATATTTATGAAATGAGATATATCCCGATAATGATGATAGTCACGGCAACAGCTTTTCGCACCACCACCGCCCGAGTCAGCGACTCGCGCAATATTTGGGGAAACCAACGCGACAGGACCAGACCCCAGAGAAAAATGAAAAGATACTGCAGTGATGCGATCGTCTCCACCAGTGCCAAATACCACACCGTCAGGGCAAATGTATACAGCAATTCAGCGCCAAATCCGACGATGTCGGTGACGATATTCAGTCCAATCGCTTTGACGGTCACCTGGCGTAGAGTCTGCCGAATCTGTCGACGCGCTATGATCACGATACCTAAACCCATCAGCCCCTGCACCATGGCGAGACTGGCAAACACCGTTCCGTATGAATAAAACCCGAGTAAATATTTGACGATAAGCGCATGACCAGCAAAAAATAAACCACTTAAAAACATATACCGCAGCAGCTGGCTGGAAAACAGCGAGCGAGCCGTGGTGGTTATAGATATCAATACCGCGCCCACCAGTACCAGTCCGATGCCAATATATGTGATGACACTAAATACCTCCCCGAGCAGGATGGCGCTCAAAATGACGATCAACACCGACCCGATGCTGAAGAGCGGCACGATCCGCGACGCCTCTTCAGTCCGCATCGCGCTCAAATACGCCCACACCGCCAGTACATAACACACCCCGCCAGCCACCGCCCATACCCAGGCTGCCGCACTACTGACCAGCGGAAACCAGATGAGCAGCACACCTCCGACCAGCACCGAAACCAGGCTAAACACCGCCACCATTAGGGGTGTACTCCGTACCAGGCGGCTCGCAAGTATCTTATGGATGATATTGCCTACCGACCAGATAAGCCCGGCCGCCAGCGCCAATGCGAAACCGAACGCCGGATTCATTTCTTTTTGAGCTCCTCGATGTCGGCTGACATTTTGGTTACCATCAATTTTATTTCCTGAATAGCAGATTCGGCGCGCTGGTCGACCTCATAGTCGAGCGCTTCCCGGATTTCATTCCGCCGCGCTTCCCGGTTTTGCGCGATCAAAACGAAGGTAGATAGAAAAATCGCCTCGAGAGAAACGATGAAGGTCATGAAGACAAATGGGTACGGATCCCATGCGTTCTCCGCAGCATACCAATTCAATATCACCCAAATAATGAATATTCCGGCGTGCAACCACACAAATGCCATATTGCCGGTAAATGCGGCAATGCGGATGGCGAGCTTGTCAGACCAGGTCAATTTTTCTTCAAATACTTTTTTCGGATGTCGTGCCATAGATTTTTTATATATTAATAAATGGAACGATAATTGCGCTCTACCTGTACGGCGATTTCATAAACGAGTTTCATATCAGTCGTGTATCGATTGATTGCCGGATAATTAAAACGGTTGGACAGCATGACACTGCTGTCAGAAATCTCCAGGCCGATCAAATCGGCCTTTTGAATCTGTGTGATCAGGTGCATCATCTGCGGATCAAATACCTGATAGGCGAGTTTTTTGTCGGTGCCCCGGAGCCGCCAGTGCTCATTAAATTCCCGTGCTGCAAAAT
Organism: Patescibacteria group bacterium; assembly: GCA_049325535.1. Classification (GTDB taxonomy): domain Bacteria; phylum Patescibacteriota; class Patescibacteriia; order UBA10025; family JAHIVO01; genus JAXDBW01. The sequence continues at coordinate 357,670 of JBMOKY010000001.1, read as the reverse complement.
CCATATCCTGGAACTCTCCGGATCTAAGCTTCTTGTTTTGCAGCCGCAACGACTGGGCCTCAAATACGTTTTCTCGGACAACGGAAAAGTAAAACGGTACCGGACGCATCATAAACTCATAAAAAATAAAATAACGATATACATTTTCTGAGCGGCGACCCTGGGTGTGTGAAAATTTTTTCGCGATATAGACACGAAACTGGCGACCCTGATAGGTGCCTGACCCGCCAAAGATTTTGAAATACTCCATGTCTTTGGTAGGTAAAAACAGTTTCGTCGGGTTGCGTTTGACGATTTCAGTACTATCCTGTCGGCTTTGCGCGATATCATCCAGCGGAAATTGGGCGCCCAATCTATTTAAAAATAAAATTATGCGGCGCTCCACGACATTACTCGAGCTCACGGCGCCCATCAAACGGATTACGTCTAAAATGATGATCAAAAACGGAATGGTAAACAAATACTGAAACGCAAAAAGCTGGACATATACGCCAATCATGGCTATACAAACCAACAATAGTACCAACAGTGCCACGTCCACCTTAATCCGACGAATATGATATCGATAAAATCCTTGATACGCACCGGGGATCGCCTGATCCACCTCGCCGCTGGTCCAGCCGTCATCCAGCAGTTCTGTGATAATGTGCGTTGCGGCGACCCCTTGTTTCCTTTGTGACTCAAAATACCCACGAACATGCATCAGTTCATCATGGGTTGCTGGAAAAATTTTATCGGTAAACGGGGCACGGGTACTCAATGAGAAAAAATTGAACTTCATTTCTTTTTTGGTTTATAATATTTCTTCCCTGTCAATTTTTTCGGCAGATATTCTTGCCGCCCTTCCTCCGGTGAGTAATCATGCGAATATTTGTAATCTTTACCGTACTGCAAATCCTTCATCAGATCGGTCACGGCATTGCGCAAATGCAGCGGTACCGGCTCGTTCATGCTCTCTTTCACGTCCTTTTTTGCTTCCAGCAACCCGAGATACGCGCTATTATCTTTTGGCGCATTCGCCAAGTACACCACCCCATGAGCTAAATTAATCTGGCACTCCGGGTAACCTATTTTTTCTACGGCTGCAAATACATCCAGGGCTATACGGAGCGCCTGGGGATCGGCCATGCCCACGTCTTCGCTGGCAAATACCACCATCCGGCGCGCGATGAATTCGGGACTCTCCCCTGCCTCTACCATCCGATTTAACCAGTACAGGGCGCCGTCTGGATTGCTCCCCCGCATCGACTTAATAAACGCAGAAATGACATTATAGTGCTCTTCACCTTTTTTATCATACTGCAAAGCTCTATGCTGGAGCGCATCCTCGATCAGCGCGGCATCCAGATGGACTATACCTTTGGCGTCCGGCTTACTGGCTTTGACGGCGATCTCCAGCGCATTCAGTGCCGTACGCGCATCGCCATTAGACCCGTCAATCAGAATATCCAGGGCTTTTGGCGCGATTGTTATTTTTTGCCGGCCCAGTCCTTTGTCAGGGTCCGTGAGGGCGCGTTTGATGATGCGGGACAGCTCAGGCACGCCATGCCGCTGCATGACAAAAACCCGCGAGCGTGACAGTAATGGCGCGATGACCTCAAATGACGGGTTTTCAGTGGTCGCACCGATCAGCGTGATAGTACCGTTTTCCACAAAAGGTAAAAAAGCGTCCTGCTGGGCTTTATTCCAGCGATGGATTTCATCCACAAATAATATCGTCCGTTCATTATGAAATTTGCGCCGGTTCTCGGCTTCCAGCGCCACCATGCGCAAATCCTTGATCCCCGACGTCACGGCACTCATGCTTTCAAAATGCGATTTGGTCATCTGCGCGATGATCCGCGCCAGAGTGGTCTTACCCGATCCCGGGGGCCCCCAGAATATGATGGAAAATACTTCGTCATTCTCAATCGCTTTCCGAAGGATTTTCCCCGTACCGATGATGCCCTCTTGTCCCACAAAATCAGCTAGCGTCTCCGGTCGGATTCGGTCAGCCAGCGGCGCCTCGGTGCGCAACGTACGCTCAAGGGTAAGGTCAAACAGGTCTTTTTTTTGTTTCTGCCTAGAAATACCCATATCGATAACCCTTCTTCTCCCCGACCATTTCATTATAGTGCTCCCGACACCAATCTGCACGCGCCACGCCAAGCCGCTCCAACGTCTGCGCAAGTCTCAATCGATTACTCTTCGTATGAGCCCCTTGGATCTCCACTTCCACAAACCACCCTAATCCTTTCACCTGGTCAATGACAATCTCAATAGTACCGAAGCGGAAAACACGCCGTTTTTTCTTAACTGCATATGCCTCTTTCATTTTTAATCCGTGCAATATTGTACGCAGCGTCTTTTCATCTGCAACGGGGACTTCAATCTCAGTTGCGGCAAAGCGACTGGAGCTGACATGTAATTCTAATCGAGTTTCCTTGCTCAGATAATCATGACGCACCCGCAGTATTTTTCCTGAACGTTTGGTATACGATAAACCATACGGTTCATAATACCGATCTATCTGCAGTTTTTTACCGACATATCGAGCGCCAAGCTTTTTGAGCCGGCGTTCCAGCTCGGGGCGATTGCGAATATGTGCTTTAATTTCAATTTCCATAATACTTATGCTTTAGGAAAATTACGGTCAATCTGCTCGGCGATTTTGAGGCCATACGTATAATATTTTTCCAGCATATCCAAATCCGGCTCCTCCGCCGTATGATAGAGTACCAGGCTCGCGTCGGAAATCTCGACCGCTGCCGCACCACTGTCCAAAATCAAGCTCATCATCGCCGGATCCAGCAATTGTAATACCATACTGTCCTGCATGCCGTGCACATCGTATGTTTTTTCAAAATCCCGGCTTTCCGTATCGAGCACGTCCGGGGCGCGAAAAAATTTCTTCGTTAGCGTAATATTTTGCGGAATTCTTTTTGTGCTTATTTCCATGCACCACCCGCGGAATACTCTCACGTTCCCGTGTTGATTTCGCTCAATCACGTGTCCGCTGAGGTGATCTGTTTGACGATGTACGTCGATTACGTACGAACGAGAAAATCCCATCATGCTCCCATAAAACACCTTCCCCACAATCGGGTATACCCAGAGAGTACGGCCTGCCGACTGACCTTCCAGCATCGTGCGCATATCCGATTCCATCATAAATTTTTCCGCCTCAAAGAACGTTTTACCCGGATTGGCCCGGAACCGATCAGTGATATGCCACATCGTATATCCCTCATGAACCCTCAAGCCGCGGGATCTGCCCCAGTGGATTAGCAGATCACTTTTTTCCTGACGCCCGCGCACCCATTCAACGACTCGCGCCCACGACGGACCGAACACATGCATACCGAAATACAAAAGAACCAGCAGCACGAACGCTATTAATAAAATTACATTAACGATCATCTTTTTTTTCGATTACGCCACACAACACGTTTTAAAAGTGGCCCATACAGATCCTCATCCCATCCGATTTCAAATTTACTATATCTCCCTTTCGGGCGATACGGACGGCTGGAAAACTGTACGGAAGGGACGTCGGAAATTATCACGATGGGCGTTTGCTCCGTCCCCTCGCCCATGGCAAACACCGCCGCACCTGCTAGTGCATCCACAACATTGGTGGTAGAGACTTTAAATTTCCTGCCAAACAAATCCTTGGTACCTCGATAATCATTGATCGGCCGAAACCCATAATACCCCAATCCGACGCCCAGAACGCCGCGCCGCATCGGCACCGTATGACTGTCAGTGATGACGATGCCAATTTTTTTTACGTGATAGGTTTTTCGCAACCATTGCCAGATTTCTTTTGCTATTTTTTCTGGATGTTTCGGCCAAAGCACATAATAAGAGCCACTATTTGAAGCGTCGATACCGGCAGATGGTATGAGAATGTTATGTTTGACGGTCAGGACCGCGTAGTGCCCCGGTACATACCGCCGGGGTATATATTTGTCCGCTTCCCTGATAATAAGCTCATCTTTACTCTTCACCGAGTCCTTCCGCACGCACCGCCCCTGGTGGATACTCACTACCTTTGAAGCAATGGCCACCACCGTACCTTCTGAGAGCTTTTTGATTGCTGTCCGAAAAACTTCATAGAGATCATCCTGAGGTGGCTCGAAAACACGAGTTTTATACGCTTGTATTCGCATAAATATAGCTGTATTGTAGCATTTCATCGGCGGTCAGTATAGCGCATTGACACATTCTAGGAATTCTGGTACGGTTGCTGGTCGCACCTGAAAAATCTCTTTATTTTTAGTGTAAATACATGTAGAATAATGAGCATATCGGGGTGTAGCGCAGTTGGCTAGCGCGCACGCTTCGGGTGCGTGAGGTCGTGGGTTCGAGTCCCACCACCCCGAAATGAGCTTTATCAATTGAGGGATGAGCGGCACAACTGCTTGTGCCGCGTTGGGACGAGAAAGCCACAGCGATACGCGAGTTGTCGCCCAGGAGGCGACCGGCGAGCGTCGCGAGGCGGGGTCGACCGTAAATTCCGTCAGGAATTTGACGGGTGACCGAGTCCCACCACCCCGAAACGACACCGGTGATGAGGGCATATCAGTAATTCATTTTGATGAATTATTGATATGCATTCATCGGGAATGCGAACCGCCAACCTCTCCACCTTTGGGAGGCAATGTGAACCTTTTACCTCACAGTCATGGTCCACCGAGACTGGCGTCACTCAAGTGCCAACAGAAAGAGTAAAAAACTTTCGTCATCGGAGGAATGCATGACCAAATGTACGCAAGTAAGGCTTGGGGACCTTTTCCCGAAGGGATCGGGTCGAGCCCCGCAAAACACCCGAATCCAGTTCCAGCCTGATGGGCTCGGTGAAACAGTGACCGCCACGGTCAAAAAACGAACATCTGACGGCGTTCGTGTCGAATTCCCCGACCCGCGCCTGAGTAATTCACCGACTCGGGTCACTCTTTCCGCCTCCACGGTGGTCACCAAGCTCGGGTAAAAACCCTCTGCGTATCGATTCTTCGGCTCGTGCATCACCAGCACGAGCCGTTTTTTTATATAAAAACACCCCGAGCCTCCTCACTCAGGGTGTGTACTGACAAATAACGATACTCGATCACTACTGCACTGCCGGCAAGTTTGACGGCAACGCTTCGTGTATATCCAGTTTGAAGCGCTCCGCCAGTACTCGCTGTGCGGTGGCCAGTTTGTCCGCGAAAGAAAAACACGCGTCGATCTCGTCAGCTGTTACCAGTTCACCGAGCGGCTTGCCCGCCGGCTCGAAAACCGTTTGTCCCAGCACCTGCCGAAACGAAGTCCGGGAATCCATAGCCTGAAACGCGCACGCCTGTACAAACTTGTACACGGCATTACTCTCGTAGCCGAGCCGCCCCAGCATGGATTTGACGTTTTCGGATGCCCAGCACCCGTGGGTGCGACCGATATTCTCGGCCATTCGTCCGGCATTGATTTCCAGATGTTCCACTACCCACGTCATCTTATCCAGCATGTAATCGAGCAGGATGGTAGCATCCGGCAGGCAGATACGCTCCACGCTGGAATGGCAGATATCCCGCTCATCCCACGTACGGATCAGCTCCTGCCCCATCACCGCATAGCCACGCAGTGCGATCGCCTGGCCGCTGATGCGCTCCAGCAGGATAGTATTCCGTTTATGCGGCATGGCGGACGACCCCTTTTGCCCAGCCTTTCGCGGTTCGCGATACTCGCCATAGGCCGTCGTCGCATGCAGACGCATATCGGTGGCAAATTTCTCCAGGATACCGCCAATGATGCCCACCACGGACAGAAAATTCGCGATATTGTCGCGCAGGGTGATCTGGCCGTTCGCGGCTCGCGCCTCCAAACCGAGGATCGAGACTACCCGCGCCTCCAGTTCAGGGGTGATGTTCAACCAGTTGCCCATTGCCCCGGAGAATTTCACCCGCTGCACCCGGAGCGTCGCGGCCCGCAGCAATTCCCGTGCCGAAATCACCGCATCGAGAAATACGCAGAACGTGTGTAACAGCACATCCGGTTCGCCATCCTGGCCGTGTGTCGTAGCCATCTTATAGATCCGGTACGACTGGCCGGCCCGGTGACGGAGCGCACACTCCAGCCGATCCAGATCAACATCGAGCACCTGCCCTACGTCCCGAAGGATCAGGCCGAGCGCGGGTTCCTCGGTATCATAGGACGTCATGTCCTCGTGCAGAAAGTGCTGAAATTCAGCGGGTATCTGGGTGTAGACATACATCAGAAAGGCCAGCAGATCGTGCTCGATCTGCTTATCGATCTCATTGATCCGATCAGCATCGATCAGAATCATCTCCGGAAACTGTTCCAACACATTTGCCGGAAACATGTTCATCTCCACTTTCGCCCTGATGGCGGCTCGTTCGACATCATACCAGCGCTTAAATTTCGCCGAGTCAGTCCAGAAATCCGCCATGGCGCTTCGAGAATAACGTTTGAGCATGTTTTGTCCTCCTACTGAATCAGGTTTCAAGGTTCTGTTTTCAAATTACCCTACCTTATCACCGGGATGGCCACTCGTCAAATCCTTATCGAGATGAATGTCTGACGACACCACAATAAAAAAAGTCCCGACTTCCATACACGGAAAGCCGGGACACTAAACGAAAAAGCAGATACATGCGGGCTGACCTAGCAGCGTTCGACGCCCAGGCGAAAGATTTTACCCTCACCGGGCTTGGGAGACGTGGAGACCAGGCCGACCGGCACCCCCGTATGCTGCTCGTACAGACTGAGTATCTGTTCGAAGCAATCAGGCAGCTCAGTGGCGCCATAGAGATCAACGCCACGCAGATCGACCGGCACCGTGGCGTAATCGACCGTCACCCGATCCAATTGTTCGATAGGACACGGGTAGTCTGGTGGCATACACGGCTCCCCGTCGATACGGTAAGTCGTCCCCAGTTTGAATGACAGTTTCAGACCGGAAAGGAAATCCACCCGCGTCAAGGCGATAGTGTCGGCGCCGCTGGACTGAGCCGCGCAGGCTGCACTGAAGAGATCCGGTAACCCCGGCTCGCGGCCACGACCACTCGTGGCGCCCAGTTCATTCAGGAAGACCTGAATGTACTTTGCTAAGGCCACACGATCTGTTCCGTCGGTGTCCATGATCGTCTGCCGCATCTCGGCCAGAAACTGCTCACGCGCCAGCGGATCATGTCCCGGCAACGCACTGAAAAGTTCCGGGTGCTGCTTCGGAAACGCTTCGGCGTCACGACGGTTCCAGAGGCCAGTCGGAAATCCACCCCAGCCGACCCGGGTCGGGTCGAGCTTGAGTACCAGGATACTGCCGCCAAAATACTTCGACGGGATATTGGCGCAAAACGGAGCCGCCTGCGGTGTCGTCTGCGTGCTGGAATTGAACGGGTAGGTCCCCCACCGCGTCAGGCCCCAACCCTGAGTCAGGCCAAACAGCGTCGGTACGTTCTGCTCACCCAGATCGATGAGCCGTCTGCCGATATGGTAATCGACATACTCGAGTACCGGTGCGGCATCCGCCAGCAGCTGCTCCAGCACCGTCGCCGGCGCCAGTTCGTCCATCGAAAACACCACGGGCGCTTCACCTCCCGCCTCCGCTATCCGGTCAGCCTCACGCTCGAGATGATCGTGGAACTGCTGAAAATCGGTCGCGAAGATGGCGTAGAATTGCTCCACGAATTTCCGCAACACGTCCGGATGCTGGAGATGACTCATCACCGGCCCAATCCGCAGGTCAATACCCGCGATCATGGGCGCGATACCGCGCTTGGTGGTGCCGACTGCGTCAGCACCTTTCCGCCACTCGATCAGGGCCTCCCAGATACCATGGTACGGCAGATACAGTGGCGCCCGCGGGCTAATGCGCAGCGGCGCATGGGGCGTGCGTCCCATGACGCTCGCCAATTGGTCAATCTCTGCGGTCAGTCGGGGCAGATCGATCAGCACCCAGTCACCGATGATCGATTCCTTGTCATCTGCCCAGCCGCTGGGAATGAGATGGAAAATGAATTCCTTGTCACCATTGTCGGTGTGGACAAATCGGGTTCGGCCGGTATTGGCACCGCCGGAAACACGAACAAACACCTCAAAATGAGGGGCTATCACGCTTTCCACGTTACCTTTGCCCCCATCTCCCCAGTCCCCACCAAAAAGGGTGAGCCACCGTCGTCCGTGATTCTGGCTAGAGAGCACATCCAGCCACTGTGATGCATCATGCATGAGATACCTGCCTTTCTGAAGAATAGATGTGAAAGTTGCTATTAGTGTCTTTGTTTCAAATTATCTTACCTTAGCACTTCCCCGGCTCCACCGTCAATCCTATGGAACATGATTCAATTTTTTAAATATGACCACTTGACCAAACGACCGAGCAAGACGTACAATACGGCAAACCAACACACAAGCCATGTACATGGATTCATAGGAGGATGCCATGGTTCTCACACTGCTCTTTTCACTCGTCGTCACGCTGCCTCACCCGGGCTCCGACAGTATCCAGACTCCGTCAGTGGATATCCAATGCGCCCGGATCGGACTGGATGCCGATTCGGTAATCGCCACGTTTCAGACGATGGATGCGCTGCTTGCAGCAGAACAAATCTACTACGAAAGGAGTTCGGCAGTCGATACGCAGAAATCGTATATTTGCGCCACGGTGAATGGGGAGATGACACTTCAGCAAATTGCACAAAAACTTTCGTGTACGCTTCCGCCGAGCCTGATCACCGGTCCTGACTTCTATATCGTCATCACCTATCGCCGCAGTGACGACTATGGAGATGCGCCCTGCCGTATTCTGGATATGTGCGCCTACCGCCACACCTCCGACTATCATCTGCCCATCGTCCACCTCACCTATTGTCCGGCAAGTGGAGCTCGTTACTACGAGTACGTCACCAGCCGCGGAGCGATCCACTACTCCATAGAGTGACACGTGTGCTTCCCGCGCAAACAAAAAAACCCGCCTGTGCAAATCTGCACTGGCGGGTCATTTATTATTCCCATTCTACAGTGCCCGGCGGCTTGGAGGTAATGTCGTACAGTACCCGGTTCACCTCATGGACTTCATTGGTAATGCGCGTGGCAATGTGAGACAACATTTTCTCTGATAACCGTGTCCAATCAGCAGTCATGAAATCGACCGTAGAAACGGCTCGCACAATAATCGGATACCCATAGGTACGAGAATCCCCCTGCACCCCAACCGAACGGACAGTGGGCAGCACGGCAAAATATTGCTGCGGTCGTTTAGCAAGTGGCAGACGATCTATCTCTTCGCGAACAATCGCGTCAGCCCGGCGAAGAATACCCAACTTGGGTTTCGTAATGTCGCCAATGATTCGGACGGCCAGTCCTGGACCGGGAAATGGCTGTCGCTCAACTACACTCTCCGGTAAGCCCAGTACGCGGCCAACCCGGCGCACCTCGTCTTTATAAAGTTCCCGAAATGGTTCAATCAAGGTAAAACCAAATTTTTTAGGCAACCCTCCCACGTTATGGTGAGATTTAATCACTGCGGCAGTCTTTCCCACGCTCACCCCAGACGTAATCACGTCGGTATACAGCGTGCCCTGCACCAGCCACTTCACGTTTCTGCCAAGTTTCTTCGCCTCCCGTTCAAAAATACGGATAAATAATTCGCCAATAATTTTGCGCTTCCGCTCTGGATCAGTCACACCAGCCAATGCACGGAGAAATTCCTTTTCCGCCCGAATCACTCGCAAATTAACCCGCTGGTAACTGCGGAATGTTTTTTGTACTTGCTCCACTTCTCCTGCGCGTAATAATCCGGTATCGACAAATATGCAGGTCAGTTGCTTGCCGACTGCTTTGTGCACCAGTGTGGCGGCAACCGAGGAATCAACACCGCCGGACAAAGCGCAGACGACATGATCCTTCCCTACCTGCTCCCGGACTGCTGCAATCTTTTGGTCAACAAATTTTTTCATTGACCACGTCTTACGCGCGCCAGTGAGCCGGACAAAATTACGCAGCATCACCATGCCGCGTTTCGTATGGGATACCTCGGGATGAAACTGCAAACCAAATAACTGACGCCTTTCTTCAGCCACGGCCACATAGGGACAATTGTCCGAACTGGCGAGGGCCTGAAATCCACGAGGCAATCGCGTCACATTATCGCCGTGCGACATCCAGGTCTCCTGGTTTTTTGCCAGTGAATGAAACAGTACGCCGGGGCGTCTGATATGCACGGTGGATGGTCCATATTCTCGTTTGGTACCACGCGTCACCTTACCGCCCAGCTGGTGAGCCATCAGCTGTAATCCATAACAAATGCCCAGCACGGGCAGGCCAAGCGTGTAGATACGCTTGTCAGGAATCAGCGCAGACGATCCTGACAAATTTCTCGGTCCGCCAGAGAGGATAATACCGCGTGCATGTGCCAATGTTTTCAACGGTGTGTTATACGGCACTAATTCTGCGTAAACGCCCAATTCACGGATCCGCCGCACAATGAGGTGCGAGTACTGTGATCCGAAATCAAGGACGTAGATCATTTCCTTCATAGCGTCTCCCGGACAAACGTAGCCTCAAATGCCCACTTGGTGCATTGGTCGATCTGCCGCTGGTTCAAAATTCGATTGTGCATCAGCAACTGCTGCTCACCGAGAATATTAGTCCGGTACATCTCCGGCCCATCGGTGTTGATGGTGAACTTTATTTTATGCTGTAGATACTTGCGAACAATCGAGCGCAAATCGCCGATATTGCGCACCACCGAATTTTTGAGGTTTGACGTCGGACACATCTCCAAAGTGATATTCTGCTTGACGATATCCCGCATCAGTGCCGGATCCTTCGTACAGAGGAACCCATGGCCGATCCGATCTGGCTTGATCTGCCTGACCACATACCGCATCTCCGGAATATTTCCCTCTTCACCGGTGTGGATAGTCACGCCAAGACCGGCCTCGCGCGCCTTCCGGAACAGTGGCGCGTGGCGTTTCATGGAAAATGATTTCCGCTGTGGGCCGGCCACGTCCACGCCAACAATACCTAAGCGGCGGTATTTGATGGCTTTTTTGAGGATGATTTCGTTCTGTTTGAATGTCAGCATCCGGTCCATCATCAATATCAAACCGGCCTTTACCTGTGGATACTCCAGCTGCGCCTGTTGCATGCCCCAGATGGCGGACATGATGATATGGTCGAGATCTTTTTCACCACCACGATTGCGAAACATGGGATTGAATCGCAGTTCGTGGAGAACAATATTACTGGCCCGGTATCCCCCACCGATGACGCTCCGCACTGAATTACGAATCGGCTCTGGCGACGACTGGATTAATTCGGTCCAGTAAAAGAAATCATAGTGCATTTTATTCAGATTGGGATTCTTTTCATCCTTATCCATGGTAATCATCGCCTCAAAATCCCAGTAATCTTTGCTGGGTAATTTGATTCCGTGCTGATGGGCTATCGACCAGAGCATTGCCGGATCCACCGATGACCCGAGATGGGCGTGCAATTCGACAGTTGGTTTGCGAGGATTAGGAGCCATACGCGTCATAATTAGGGGCTTTCTTAGCAATGGTGATGGAGTGCGGATGTGATTCCTTCAGGCTGGCATTGGTGATCTGGATAAATCGCGCCTGGCGAGGCATATCGGCAATCGATGAAGCGCCAATATATCCCATACCGCTCTTCAATCCGCCGATCAGATGCCAAACGATATCATCGAGCGAACCCTTATACGGTGTGTATGCCTCAACCCCTTCTGGTACATATTTAGTCTTGCCTTTTTGGAAATACCGATCGCTGGAAATTCCGCTCTTCATGGCGCCCAAACTACCCATCCCGCGAAATACCTTATACCGCTTGCCCTTGACTGTGATGATCTTTCCCGGAGCTTCATCAGTTCCAGCAAAAAGTGAGCCAGCCATAATCGCTTCGGCGCCGGCGGCTAGTGCTTTGACGATATCACCCGAATATTTAATTCCCCCATCGGCAATCACCGGAATCTTCTTTTGTTTGGCAATAGAGACGACGTCCAAAATCGCGGTCAGCTGCGGGACGCCGATGCCGGCCACCACCCGGGTAGTGCAGATCGCGCCTGGTCCGATACCAACCTTCAGTCCATCGGCAAATGGCAATAAATCTCGAGCTGCTTCCCGAGTAGCGATATTACCCATGACGAGTGGGGTGGTGATAGCCCGTTTGATTTTCCGGGCGCTGGCCATAATCTTCGTATGGTGCGCATGGGCACAGTCGACGAATATCGCAGTCACACCAGCTCGGTCGAGTGCAGTTGCCCGTTTTATATCATGCGGTCCGACCGCAGCTCCGACCTGCACCCCAGCATGCCGCGCGTGCCGCACCCATCCCACCTGATCCCCGATGCTGCAATTCCGGTGCAGTACGGCCATCCCACCGATCGTACCCAGAGCAATGGCCATTTTCGCTTCGCTAACTGTATCCATAGCCGCAGCTAGAATCGGGATATCCAAAAAAACCGTCCTGGTGAGACGGGTCCGTAATCGTATCCGATCACGGTCCACCCCGGATTTCCGTGGCTCCAGGAGCACGTCGTCAAAGGTAATACCTTGGCGGATGCGGGGTGTAGACATGGAAAGTGTTGTTAAAAAAAGGTTGCCAGCAGTATAGCACACATCTGAGAATACATCCACCATACGGGATACGATGCTTTTTGGCAAGGATAAATCATCCGCACTGCTGCGGGACCTGGATTCGAACCAGGATTACATGATTCAGAGTCATGCGTCCTACCATTAGACGATCCCGCAGCAGTGCGGACAATGATATTGCCACACTCTACCAAGCAGTAACCTTTGTGTCAATCCTCCGCCACGGCCTCGGAGCCAAACACTTCCAGAGCGTCGCGCACGGCGTCATCTCCCGTTCCTGCCGGCTGCGCTTTATCAAATTCGTCGGGCTCCAGGACAACCGTGCTTATATGCACCGTCAAACCGGTCAATGTCGCTATGATATCTTGGAGCGCCGCCCGTACCGTCGGCTGAGCAATCCGTTCTGCATGAAACGCATGCTGAAATGCGATCGTGAGCGTGTCATTCGTGCGTTTATACGGCACGCCGACTTTCAGAGACATGGCAATAGACCGGTGGGTCGTGCTGACCGTATCCACGATGGTCGGCCACTGCTGGACGATTGCTTCCAGTGAACCGTCGCTAGTGGTCCGATGAACGGTTGTGTCATCGTTCTTCGGACGGGGACGCGACGACGGTGCCGGGCGCTCTGGTGTAGTCGGCGGCTCAGCGGGCGGTGGCGGTACATCTGGGTGCTGCTCATCGGTGTCGTCGGCATGTGCCACGGTCACGATAGCCAGCTCCAACGGCAATTGTGGTATGGTGCTCGACCGCAATGCCTTTTCTGCAACCACGAAAGTTTCTATGATATGGAGCAGCTGCGGCACGGACATAGATTCTAAAATACCCTCCACCTGCTGTCGCTGATCCGGCGCCAGTCCATACGCATTCAATTCATCGTCAAATGCATGGGCCCGCGCCAATAATATGGTTCGTAAAAACTCAATCAGCTCCTTGGTAAAGTCCTGCAAGTGGACCCCATCATCCATCAGCTGATGAACAATCAAAATCCCCTGCCGCGCGTCCCGAGCCGCCAGCGCCAGGAATAATTGTACCACCGACTGAATATTTGACCGCGGCAGTACCAGTGACGCCTGTTCAGCGGTAATATTTTTTGCGCCCAGCGACAACAGCTGCCCCAAAAGTACTTCTGCGTCACGTACCGAGCCATCGGCACGGCGAGCCACTGCCTGAAGAATTTCTGGTTCGACATGCACCTTTTCTGCCGCAGCCAGTTTCTCGAGCCGCGCGACCAGTTCGGGTATACCGACCCGCTTGAAATCAAAACGCTGACACCGGGAAATGATGGTCTCCGGCACCCGATGAATCTCCGTCGTCGCCAGAATAAAAATAACATGCGCCGGCGGTTCCTCGAGTGTTTTGAGGAGAGCATTAAAAGCACTCGATGACAGCATGTGCACTTCGTCGATGATAAAAACCTTATACGGCAATTGCTGCGGGGTAAACCGAGCGTTTTCGATGATGTTTTCCCGAACATTATCAACCCCCGTATGTGACGCAGCGTCGATTTCAATGACGTCAATCGATTTTCCCGATAAAATATCGGCTACCGTCCGCTCGCGCTGTTCCCCGCGAATATCCTTCGTATTGACGGCCATAGCCAGCAGCCGGGCGGTAGTGGTTTTGCCCACTCCCCGCGGACCGGAAAACAAGTAGGCATGCGCTACCCGATTATGCGTGAGTTCGTGCTGCAGGGTAGCCATGATAGGCTCCTGACCGACGACCTCACTGAAATCCTTTGGCCGATACGTTCGATAGAGGGCGGGCATATATAAAAAAATCGCAATTTGGGATCAACCGTGCGAATTCATTGTATACAAGCGATTTGTATTTGGCAACCGTCAGTGTAAAAACTACCCTAAATCCTCGATATCTTCAACGGCGGGTGTTGGCGTCGTGGCTTCCGCCGCCAATTGAGCGGGAGCTGCCGCAGTAGCTGAAGCCTGCCCGTCGTGCACTTTGATGATGTTTTCCACTGCTCCCCAGACTGATTCTTTGTCTTTCGGCACGAGCAACACGACCTCGTCCCCCTGTTCCCCTTTAAAATAGGTGACGCTAGCCAGCAGCACTTTGTACGCCGTCTCGCCCACCACCACGCGGTATTCGTCAGTTGTCTCATCTTTCGCCAGCAGCCCCACCACCCGTTGACGCTCGACAGGTCCAATTTGCTTATACATGAATGATCCGTCAGCAGTGATGGTCAATTTCAGCGTATCGCCCACCACCAGTTTTGACTTCGAAGCGTAGTTTGCGGGAACGCTGTACTGCTTACCGTCCGGGCCGATCATATTTTGCCCGTCAAATACCCCTTCGATGATCTTTTCATTTTCCGAAGCGGACACACTACCGACGGCATGTGCTTTTGACGCGACTTCGAGATCAGCGCCATCGTCCCCCGCTACCTGCACCAAAAGCTGCCGCGCACTCTCCAGCGAGACATGAGCTGCTTCCACCAGTTTTTTTATCTGTTGCAATTTGTTTTGTTTTGCCGCCATACGCGCTAATTGTGTATGTGTTATCGTTTGTTTTATGAGACTTTTTGCGTTTCCAGTGTACCGTATTTCAATCCACTCGTCAACAGATATCAACAGATATAGGTATAAATGGGAATCCGATCAGCTGCAGGTCGGCTGACCGCGGCAGGCACCCAGCCGGGTATGGCAAAACTGTAAGAAATCACCCGTGTCCCTGGGCGGAGCTCGGCTCTAAATTTCGGTCCGAGTTTGGCCATGGCTTTCGGGGTGAGGAAACAAAAAATAACGGTAGCCTGACTCAAATCACGCGAGAGGAAATCCCCAAAACGAATCTCCACCTGACGCGACAATCCCAGCAATACTACTTTCAGCCATGACCACAGGTACAGAGCAAATGATACCTCATACCCGCAAATGGTTGCTGACGAATTATGAGCCAATGCCAATACAACACGTCCGTCACCCGAGCCTAGATCATAGGCCACGTCGTTTTGCTTCAGATTCGCCAGAGTGACGATCCGTTTGATATCCCGCTTGAATACCGGGAGCCAGGGTGCCGCCTTGATCCCGGCGTAGGCCGCGGTGCCAAAAATAACAACTACCCCAACCATCAGCAGTAGCGAACTGGTCGTGCCTGACATATAGCGTTAGAGGCTTCGCTGGCCGATGACCGGACCCTGACGAGGAGCCGGTGCGCCAAGCTTAGATTTCTCCATGACTTCCTGCTCGATAGCTCCCCGATCGCGACCAAACTTCATGCGGGATAGCTCAATGATCTGACGAGCCAGTGCTGGGTCGCCTGGTTGGGGTGGATAGGTCTGCATGCTAAACGGCTTTGAAGCGGTATTGTTGATCAATAATTTTACGAGTGCCGTGTACATGTCGACATTAATAATGTCGTATTGGTTGAATACCGGGTCAAACTCCCGTGCAAATGTTTCCGCGTCCTCCACGCCGACCCGGAACATAATCATAGTGCCGGCATTCCCGAATACGGCGTCGCGGATACGTGTATCGTTATTGTCGCGGACCAGCTGGCTCGTGTATTGATGGGCCATAGTCAGGTCGAGCCGGTATTTCCGGGCTTCGGACAATATGGTGGCAATGCTGTCGGTCACGAAATTTTGAAATTCATCCAAATAGAGATAAAAATCGTTGCGTTGGTCCTCGGGCATGGCCACCCGTTTCATGGCCGCCATTTGCAATTTTGACACGATGATCAGGCCGAGCAGATTGCTATTGACCTCACCGGTAGTACCTTTGGCTAGATTGACCAGGAGTATCTTTTTGTTATTCATCACGTCATCAAAATCAAAACCGGACTTCGGCTGGCCAATGATATTTCGCATCATCGCATTCTCTACAAACCGCCCTACTTTTGAAATGAGGTAGCCGAGCATTTCTGATTTGTGAAAATCGGATGTCTTGGCCATTTCCTTTTCCCAAAACGAACGCACCACCGGATCCTTGACTTTGGTGAGCTTGTATTTTTGAAATGCCGGATCGGTGAACATGCGCGGAATCTCAGCTATGGTTCCCGGGTGTTCCTCGTCCTCCATCAGGGTGAGCATGACATTGCGCATGTTATGCTCAAACATCGGGCCGATCATTTCCGGCGGAAACAATTTATAGAATATCGCCACCATTTCCTGCACCGCAAAATCTTTTTCCTCGGGTGTACGCGCCTCCAGCATATTCAGCCCGACCGGTCGATCCATATCGGACGGATTGAAATAAATGACGTCGTCAGCCCGCTCCCGCGGGATGTGTTCCAGCACCGTACTGACCAAATCACCATGCGGGTCGACCACGCCGACCCCTTCGCCATTCTGAATATCCTGAATGATCATATTCGACAGCAGTACCGATTTACCGACGCCTGATTTACCGATGACATACACATGCCGTCGGCGGTCGCTGCGGGAGATACGGATGTCCTGGTCCTGACCGCGATAGGGACTATGACCGAGGATGACCCCCTCACTCGGCACGTTCAGTGGTGCGGGCGCTTTCCGAGATGACAGCCACCGAATATTTGGCGTCTCCGTGATTGGCAGTGGGAAATGAAACACTGACGCCATTTCTTCGGCATTGAGCAGTGCCGCGTGTTTGTCAGTGAACCGACGATAAATATAATCATGGATCAACGCGTCACGCCGAAAAGCATCTTTACGCATGAACCCATTGCCGTATTCGTACATGTTATATTGACTGAAGGCATCCACGATATTGGTCAGATGTGCCCGTGCCCGAGCCTCGGACTGGGCCGAGACGATAATGCGGATATTCACGTCCATCCCGGCTTTTGATGTTTTTTCCTCTATACTTTTAGCGATTTCCTCATCGCGGGCCGAGGGAGTGTGGGGGGTTTGGTACTCAGTCGATCGCTCTTTTTTCGGAAAAAATGTACGAAATACCTCCCCGATGATCGCACTGGCGCCGTGCCGACCAATCGCTTCTTTCAGTGTCTTGCCCTGATGGATCTGGGTGGCTACCCGTGCCCCATATGCATGCCATTCGCCGCGGGCGGAGCGCACGACGTATTGGATCACCGCGCTCTCACCAGCAGGCACCTTGGCCAATACATTCGTGATGGATTGCAGCGGGTCTACCTCCAGCTGGCGATAGGTGCGGATGGGAAATATATATTCTTTCTTGCATTGCAAGGTTGTGCCCACCACCACACTCTGCGGGGTAAATATATTAAAATCCTCTACCGGATCGATATTCGCCCGCGGATACTGCGCGTGAATTTGCTGCTCCATGTAGTCCCGGAGGTAGCGCGGCACCACCACATAAAATGAAATCAACCCGTGGGCCGCGACCAGCTCCAGAGAAAAATGATCGGTACGGCCAGCCACCGCCGCGGTCATGCCGCGCTGCGCTCGCATGCCGCCCAGCGTGGAAAACCAGGCTTCGGCCTGCGCCAACAGTTCCTGTACCTCAGGCATGCTCCGACCCTCTCCGTCTGCCATCTCGGATTCCTTCGGTACGGTCACCAGCAGGACTACTTTTTGCAGTGCCTGCGGTAACGCTTTTTCGCTCCGCAGATGCCGACGCAGCAAAAAAAATCCGGCGATGACAGTCACCAGGACCGAAACACCTGCCAGGAGTACCGCAAAACTTCCGCTCCCCAGCAGCCGGGTAAAAAAATCACCGAGTGATTGTACGATAGTGGTCTGGGGCGTCATGCCGCGCGAAAACTTATGGTGCTACTTCTGTTGCTCGCGAAGATTGAGCAGACGATCGGTCTTTATCTTCGCTTCCTGCTCCACGAAAAATCTATTCACCCCGGGAATCAGCTGGAGCCACTCGCGGATCAGATCCAGGATAGAGCGAACTTTAATCTTGGTCTCCTGCAATAACACATTGATTTTCGTGGCCGTCTCCTCGCCTTTTACTTTAAAAGCCATCTGCTCCTGCGGCGACATATTGACGAATATCCCCTCCAAATGCTCTGCTAAAATATTTTCAATATGCTCCACCTGTGGATCTTTGCTCACTGGCTGCGTCTGAACAGGTGGTGCAGGTGGTGCATACTGCAGACGCGACTGTTCTGACTCAGGCTGCTGTTCGGGCATCGTTTCCGGAGCCAACTCCGGCATCGCCTCACGCTCCGGTAGGGTGTCAGGCACCGGCGGTTGCTCCGGCTGTGGGACAGGACGCTCAGTGGCAGCCTCATCAAATCCAAAAATGTCCTCTACCTCAGGACTCTGATTTTCTGGTTGTACTTTTTGTATGTCAGGCATACTGGCCGTTACGTATGAATGTACATATTATATCATTTTTTCTGTAAATAATCAAGATTTGAAAAATCAAATCATTCCGATTTACTAGAAAAGTTATACACATAGTTAGAAAATGGCTATGATTACCACCCCCTAGGTATTGACATTTCTTGACAGCCATGATAGGATGTTTAGTTCTTTGTGCTCATTGTCATATTATTTGGCAACAAGTGCTCCCATAACACCGAAAACAAAATACTGTAATAAGGAGGATTCAATGAATCCGCGCACAATCATTGCTTTGGTCGCCGCCCTGGTGGTGGCTTTCTCGACGTCCGGGTGCCTGGCCGCCCAGAAGGTGAAATCAGAACAGCGGCAGTCGCCTCTGTTCTCGGTCCGCCTCGCCCAGGGTGGCTCTCAGATCTTCGGCGACTTCATCCCGATCAAGGGAAAGTCCCAGCGATTCGAAGTCACCTTCGACCAGCCTCACGGCTCTCTGTACGGCGCTTACCGCGTCCAGTCCATCCGATACAAAATCGGAAACGGCAAATGGGTCAAGGTCAAGAAGGAGCGCCATGGCCACCGGTTCATGATTACGGTGAATAATCAGAGAAACAACTCTGAGACATTCCTCATCGTAGAAGTGACCTGGGCGTATGTATCAGCCGGTATCGACAATCACGGCCAAGTTCAGACCGACCAGACCGACCGAGTGGCTACCGCCAGTGCCATGTATCAGATCAAATACTACCGATGATACTACCGATGAATTTGATCGATCTGGCACCTGCCAAATAAAAGGCGCCTCTCAGTTTACTAAAACTTCTGAGGCGCTTTTTTCTTTATTGTAACGCCTTGCCAAAACTGAAAAAAAATGCTATACTCATTACATATACAAAACAAAAACCATATGTTCGACTTGCAACCAGCATCCACATCGCTGCTGATTATCCTCCTTGTGCTTGGGGTGGTTATCTTTTGGTTATACCGAGAAAATATCAAATCCCGATCAAATATCGGCGTGCTCAAATTGTATTCAAAAGACCTGACCGCGCTCGCCCACCAAAACCAGCTTGATCCCGTCATTGGCCGGGAACACGAAGTGGAACGCGTCATTCAAATTTTATCGCGCCGTACCAAAAATAATCCCGTTCTCATCGGTAAATCCGGTGTCGGCAAAACTGCCATCGTGGAAGGCCTGGCCCAAAAAATAGCGGACGGCAGTGTCACCAGTATGCTGCTCGATAAAAAACTGCTGGCCCTCGACCTGAGCGGACTGGTGGCCGGCACCAAATACCGCGGTGAATTCGAAAAACGCCTCAAATCCCTGGTGGACGAAATCATAGCGGCCAAACGATCTATCATATTATTTATCGACGAGATTCACACGCTGGCCGAGGCTGGCCAGGCCACCGGCGCTATCGATGCGGCTGATATCCTCAAACCAGCGCTGGCTCGAGGCGATCTGCAGGTAATCGGTGCCACCACCCTCGATGACTATACCGCCTACGTGGAAAAAGACACCACGCTGGAGCGCCGGTTTCAGCCGGTGATGGTCGAGGAGGCCACGCCAGAGCAAACGCTGGCGATTCTCAAAGGTGTCCGGTCGCGTTATGAAACGCACCACCAGCTGAAAATCAGCGACGCCGCACTGGCTCGATCCGTCGAACTAGCTGATAAAAATATCCGTGACCGGCATTTTCCTGATAAAGCCATCGATCTGATGGACGAAGCCGCGTCACTGGTAAAGCTCCGCGCCATCAAACAGCAAAAAAACCAAGCCGGACTAACCGTCGAACCCGCGGACGTGGAAGAAGTCATGTCCGAGTGGCGCAGCGAAGAGATAGATATCCAAGCGGCTGGACACCGTGACGCATAATCAATCTCATAACCTACCCAACATCACCGTATGCCCGGTTTAGTATTGGTCATCCTGGGAGCGGTCTTCTTCCCCCTCATCGAAGCCCTCAAAAAGAAAGCCACCCAGACCATCCCGGTCCCGGCGATTTTCTGGGCCATCGCCAGCCTGACCGCGCCGCTCTACCTCATCTATATAGTATTCACCGGTATCCCTGACCTAGGGCCTCATTTTTGGCTGCTCATCGGTATCAATACCCCCCTGCTCATCATCGGTAATATCCTGCTCATCAAAGATGAAAAAATCGCGCCTCTCTCCACGACACTCCCGTTACTTTCCTTCACTCCCGTCTTTCTCATTTTTACATCATTCTTCCTGCTCGGAGAACTGCCCAATAGCTACGGGGTGATGGGCATATTCCTGGTCGTCCTGGGCGCCATCCTGCTCAAAGGTGAGGAGCTGCGCCAGGGACTGACGCGGCGCATCCGCGATATCTTCACCCACCGATCCAGCCTGTACATCCTGACCATCGCCTTCATGTACAGTTTCTCAGCGGTCTTCGCCAAGATGGCGATCAGTCAGAGCAGTGTGTGGTTTTTTCTCGGTGTCACCATTATCGCTGAAGCTGTATTCATGAACGTATGGATGCTCAGCAAACGCCGGCAGGATATAGTGCAGACGTTTCACCGGCGCCAATCACGGCTGCTCCTGATCATCGCCGGACTGGCGGTCATCGCCGACGTTCTGGTATTTATGGGGCTGCAGACGACCTTCGTCTCCTATGTCATCGCTATCAAGCGGGCCTTTCTCATTTCCGGAAGCATTGTCCTGGGAGCGGCTTTTTTTCATGAGCATAATATCAGATACCGCATTGGCGGTGCGCTGGTGACTATTGTCGGACTCCTCTTTATCCTCGTCTTCGGGCAATAGGAGTGGCTTGCATCACGCGAGAGAAAGTAAACTCCGTATCGATTGACAAACACCGGCAGCCATGATACGCTGGCGGCGGTCTTTTTCCCGAACATCTAAACTGTACTTTCTAGTACTTACCCCCAATTACTCACCTCAGGAGGCCTGTTTATGGCTGAACAAAAGGTGAATACCGGTAATCCGATTACGACGACAAAATACGTTGCCGCAATCATTTCGCAAACTGTGGGCACTTTTCATACCGGCACCAGCGTGCACGCGCAAATCCGCATCGGCGACCGAATCGGCTCAATCGCCCAGCTCGGCATCTGTCACGATGTCATCGCGGACGTGCCCGGCACGGTAGTCAATCTGCTGGTAAGCGATGGACAGCCGGTAGAATTCGGCCAGCCGCTCATGCTTATCGAAACGGCGCACGCACCGGTGATCACCAACTGCCGCGTCGCCGCACCAAAAACCGCTGCACCGGCCGATCCGACCCTGGTCGAGGTAACCGCGCTCTTGCCGGGAACGTTTTACGCCGCGCCGGCTCCTGACGCACCGCCGTATGTCACGCCAAAAAGCCATGTCGCGCTCGACCAGCCAGTCTGTATCATCGAAGCCATGAAGGTATTCAATGAAATACTGGCACCAGTCGGAGGCACCATCGTGGAAATACTTGTGTCAAACGGCTCAGCCGTACTCAAAGATCAAGTGCTCTTTCGCATCAAACCTGACGGTTCCTGAGATTACCGACATTCATGTGAACGAGGATGGGACGCGGCATGCCGCTCCCATCTTTTTTTTCGGATTGCCGACGGGCTTGAAAAAGGCTACAATTGCCTCATATGACGTTGCGACTCTACAATACGCTCACACGAAAAAAGGAACCCTTTACCCCGCGGCATGCCCAGCAAGTCGGGCTGTATACCTGCGGCCCCACGGTGTACAATTTCGCTCACATCGGTAATTTGCGTACCTATCTTTTCGAGGACATACTGAAGCGGGTATTGGTCGCCGATGGTTATTCAGTCAACCATGTCATGAATATCACTGACGTCGGTCACCTCACTGATGACGCAGATAGCGGCGACGATAAGATAGAAAAAAGCGCCGCTGCCCAAAAAAAATCCGTATGGGATATAGCTCGGCTGTATACCGACGCATTCAAAGAAAACATGCGCGAGCTCAATATCCTGGAGCCAAATATCTGGGCGAAAGCCACTGACCATATTTCTGAACAAATAGACTGGGTGAAAAAATTAGAAGAAAAAGGATTTACCTACCGCACCAGCGACGGCGTCTATTTTGACACCGGCAAACTTGCTGACTACGGCAAATTAACCGGTCAAAATTTGAGCAAACTCCAGGAGGGCGCCCGGGTGGAAAAAAACGACGAAAAGCGCCACCCGACAGATTTCGCATTATGGAAATTTTCACCCGCCGGCGAAAAACGCCAAATGGAATGGCCGAGCCCCTGGGGCACCGGCTTCCCCGGCTGGCACTTGGAATGCTCAGTCATGGCTGCAAAATACCTCGGCGAACAATTTGATATCCACTGCGGCGGTATCGACCACATCCCCATCCACCATACCAATGAAATCGCACAGACCGAGGCCGTCACGGGCAAACAATTCGTGAAATACTGGATCCACGGCGAATTCTTGGTGCTCAAAGATACGAAAATGGCAAAGTCTGGCGGTAACTTCATTACCCTCGAAACTGTCAAAAAGAATAGAATTCTCCCACTCGCCTACCGTTATTTCACATTGGGTACACACTACCGCAAGCCGCTGACATTCTCCTGGGAAGCGCTGGCGGCCGCCCAAAATGCCTACGAAAACCTGATGGCACTCATGGCTGATTTGGGCGAAGCTACAACAGGCTGCGCTGAATTTGAGCAACGATTTATGGATGCGGTGAATGACGACCTCAACATGCCGCAGGCCCTAGCCGTGGTCTGGGATATGCTCAAATCACACAACCCGCCTACTGCCAAAAAAGCATCATTGCTCAAATTCGACGAAGTGCTGGGATTGAATCTGAAGGACGCTCAGCCGATTGAAGTGCCAGACGACATCCGCAATCTCGCTCAGCAACGCGAAGAACTCCGCGAGAAAAAGAACTTTGCTGGTGCGGACGCCCTTCGCGATCAAATCCTACAGAACGGATTCCGCGTGGATGATACCCCGGCCGGTCCGGTGATAAAGAAAAGATAATGCTCGGTTTCACCCTGGCTATCATAGCCGCAGCGCTTTTTACGGCGAGGGATGGCGTACAAAAATTTTTGACTGACCGGACGCATATCTATGTGATATATTGGAGCGCGGTATGTTTTTCTATACCAATATTTGTCGCAGGCGTGGTGGTGCAGGGCATCCCCACGGTCACGGAACCATTTTGGTATGTCATTGCCGTCAGCGTTCCATTATTTATTTTTTCCAGTGTCCTCCTAGTACGCGCCATCCACATCTCGCCGCTTTCAGCCACCATTCCATTTCTGGGGTTTAGTCCGGTTTTCATGCTCCTGACATCGTGGATTATCCTTGACCAAGTACCCAGTGTATGGGGTATGCTCGGAATCGGCATCGTCACCATCGGGTCATATCTGATCCATTTTCAGGGACGAGCGGCTGGCTGGCTGGCTCCCGTACGCTCCCTCATCCATGAACGTGGGTCTTGGTACGCGCTGATAGTTGCGGGCATCTGGAGTGTCACGGCAAATTTCGATAAAATCGGCATCGACCACTCCTCCCCCATGTTTTACTTGCTGGTATCAGAAGTGGCTTCGCTTATTTTATTTACCGGCTACATTTTACTCCGGCGAAACATATCTTTCCGCGCAGGATTCACGGGTAATGTTCGGGCGCTGGTACTTACCGGCCTGCTAACCGGGACCGCTACCCTGCTCCAGATGTATGCTATCCAGCTCATTCTGGTACCGTATGTCATCACCATCAAACGGGCAGGATCAATACTGGGCGGTATCGGCATCGGCGCTATATATTTCAAAGAGGCCGGCTACCGTCATCGGCTGCTGGCCGGATGCATTATGCTCATTGGTGTGGCGATGATCCTTATCTGGCGATAGCCTAGAAACTCCCAAAACCAGCGAATGTAGATGGACAAACAGCTCTTTTTGTGCTATACTTAGATAAGAAAACAAAAATTAGTATTAAATATAAAGGAATACGCGTATGAAGGGCCAAACTACCCTCACGCAGACCGCTACGACCCAGGCCGTGGACACGAAAACACGGATTATTTTAGGTATTGGCATGATGAGTGCCTTTGCCGTCGGTGCGACTCTCGCCATGGCGCTGCTTCGGCTTGATCTCATTGACCAACCACCGCAAATATTGATTATCAAAAAACCGCTGACAGTGATGGATATCATCAGTGGCGGACTGACTACGGCTGCCCATCAAAACACCAGTCTAGCTCTCTATGCCACGGATGCCAGTCATTCCCCCAGCTACTATGAACCACTCGGCCGATTCGTTGATGGTACCTACGACGACGGAGCGGCGTATGCCACTAAATACCGACTGGCAATCGCCCGTGAACACGTTCCCTACAATAGCGAGCCAGCCTATTTGGCCACTATCACGACCAATGGCCAGATAACCAATACCGTCTGTGCCCCGGGAAATACGAATCATCAGTTTCTCTGGTTCGATGCCCTCGGGAACGCCTATGGTTCATATGATCTGAGCGAGCCCGCCCTGACCGACTGTATGGATGTAAAGCAAAGAGCTTACAATCCAGGCATAGCCTATCATGTGGCACCAAACACGTTTTACCCCTACCTGACCGCTTCAATACTGACCATTGCTTTTGAGCACAATGGCGTCCAACAATTCCACTACCGCTTTGACGAAGATGTTTTCCGATCAGACAATACAAATTCCCAGGAAGTGTCACGATCGCCATTGGAAATCTTTTTCCACAGCAACGAAAATGATGTAACATTCCCCGCGCGGACAATAAAATACGAAACATTTGCCGGAGTCCAGACGCTCTGCATTCCCGAGACAGCTGTACTGGGCAGGGCTCCCGCACTATCGTATTTCTTTGATACGCTGGGCACTCCCTATACCGACCCATTGTTGCAACATCAGGCAATCAGTGAATCGTGCCACAGCATAGTAGCCCGATCATTTTCCCCGCAGACTATCAGTCTGGCTACCGTAGCACAACCATTTCTTGCGGAACCTAAAAATGGCTTCTCCGTACAATTGATCAAAGATAACGGCATAGTGCGCACCTTCGCTTCCGATAGTACCAGCTCTGAATCGGGCGAATGGAACGGGCTCGTCAATAGCCGGTCCCCATTAATCGTCCATTTGAAAAATGATACGGGAGATATTATCCAAACTGACGAACGGCTCATCAGCCTGGAAAGCGATGCGGGCAATCTCAGCCTGTGCGTACCCGCCTCTACCGTGACTGTATTTGATACCGAAGACATGGGTTATGTCGATTATTTCTACGATATGGATGGCAAGCCATACAGTGATAATTTGCTCCAGAATCCTGTTCCCTGCTCCTAGATGAATCCTATATCGTTAATCAGCAATCAACCCCGACTAATAAAAAGCCGGGGTTTTGTTAATACAAAAGTACAATCTATCTATACAAAACCGCTTTTTTATGCTATGCTTAGGTAAGAAAATAAAAATCATCTCATAATTAATTCGTAATAAGAAGGTCTTATGGAACAAACAACCAAGACCCAGCTTGCTACTGATACGCGCGCTGCCGTCCTACTCGTCACCGGCATGATCGGCGCGTTTGCAGTGGGCATGGGGTTTATCATGTCAATCTCACAATCGGTGAGCACGGTCGCCGAACCGGAAGAATCGCCGGTGTCGACAGCCCAGCCGCTGTACGCGACTGCGGTACACACCATGCAAGTTTCAGGCAACCCGCCAAGCGCTGGGGTTGAGGATGCGTCATCGGACATCATCATCAGCGGAGCTGATGCCAGTGGGAATATAACCACGCAGTTTGGAGCCTATACGGATGACAATGGATCATATGAATATATTGCGGGCAGCCCCAGTGCCACAGCGCGTGCCATCGTGGTTGATTTTACCACCACAACACACCCGGCCACCCTCCTCTCTCTTGGTATTGTGAACAACGCCCCGTCCGCGCAAGCCATTCCGGGTATCCCGACGGCGAACGCACAAGTATATATCGGCACCCCAACCATGGTGTGTATACCGGAAAAAACAACCGCCTCAGTCACGGTTGCTCCGGAGTCCCAGGCTCCTCGCTGGCTTCCCACCGCACACGCTCAAGTCAACGTGAATACCAACACCTGTACCGAGGGTCAAATTAACGGGTGCTATATCTGTACCGAGAACCAATGGCAGTACGATTCGACCATACCCGGCTGTGCCGGAAGTACTGCAACCCGCTATTATGTGTCTGACGCTGGCAATGTATATACCGATGCGGCGCTGCTCCACCGGGTAAATACTGTGGACTGTGCGGCGCAAATCGCCAAAGGGTACGCGCCAAATGACCTCACCGCCGTGAGTGCCAATAGAACAATAGACCTCGGCCAGTATTCAAATCTGGTAATGGCAAAATCATGGGCGACTGTCCTGGGATTATTCAACACCGCTGATGGATTTACCGATATGGCAGCAGACGTATTGGGCCACCGAGCACCGCTATTTATTTTGGGTACCAATGCCACCGGTGACACCACGACACTACCCGAAGCTACGCTCACCGTCACCAGCGATCTCGGCACGAAAAACCTCTGTCTGCCCGGCAAACAGCTGCAGGATGACGAATGGTTCGTCTATTTTTATGACAAAAATGGCAAACCATACAGCGATATGACGCTGACCCAAGCAGTCAGCTGCGGCACCACCAACAGCTGCGCCAGTGTCAACTGTGTGAAGTACCCAAAACACGCCTGCTGTATCGCCGCCCCGGTCTCACCAGACGCGCAGTAATACACCACCTGCCGTACTCAAAAACCCCCGGTTCATCATGCTCCGGGGGTTTTGCATACAAAGAGTAAAAATCACCTCATGAGAAAATTAACACGATGAGTATCAGTATGGCATATGCGGCTATCAGCAAGAATTGGCCATATTTGACCAATTTTTGTGAAATAGTCAGCACGGGCGGATGCAACGGATCGTAGAGCGGCACATACTGACGGATAAATGTTTCCACCTGCCCGCTGTTCTCTGGCTCGGCATACAGGGTAAAGGCCCGAGTGCCCAAATACCATGGTTGGTTTTTGTACATGAGTTTAAACACATTACCGTGACTCTTCTTCATCAGTCTCGTCCCGCGCACCTCCGATGCCCGGTACCGCGGACCGCCGAACTGATCCACATATTCCACGATACCCATAAAAAAATTAAACTCCGTCCAGGCATGATACTCCCTGACTTCGTCAGATCGGATTGTCACGCCATCGGGTGTCAGTGTCACATGCCGGTCGCGCAGTTGCCGTCGATAGTACCCCAAAAGAAGCAGGAGTATGGCCCCGACTACTCCTACTGAGATGATGAAAGCACCCTGCCCACCAGCCACGTACGTCATGGTCAGCGCAAAAAGCACCGGAAACACCGTAAGAGCGGCTGCCATGCGATAGCGGTTACCTTCTCGCTGTTTCAGTTCTGCGGTAGTGATGGTGTATTCCATAATAACGAAATGTCCTACATCGCATGTACCTTAGGCGAAGCGTGCAACTATAGGAAAACAAGGACAACGTCGCAGATCCTTAAGCAGAAACGAACGTACGGACAACCGTTTGGGTGTTGCTGAGAACTACGTCTCATCTGCCTGCTCGCGGACTTTTCGTTTCTTAGCGCCGGTGCCTTTCAATACAAACAGCAGCACGATGGGCGCCAGGATCCAAAATGATTGAGCCGATTCGGTGGCAAATACCTGCTTGGTCAGTGGGGCCAGGACATCGGTGACAGTTTCCGCGGGCAAATAGGAAATGATGATACTGACCAGCAGACCAACATGCATCACGCTGAATAAAAGCACCTGCCACCATGGGCCGGCGGTATCCGCCGAACCGATCGAACGCATCAGTGCTGACCGGGTAATCACCACGAACAGAAATATGAAAATGAATAAAAACGCTGAAATCTGCACCACAAAAAACTGACCCAGAAAATTATTCAGCCAATCCTGCAGCGCCGGTGAATTGAGAAACGGTGCATGGTCGACGAGAGCCAGGGACACATACAAACTGATCAGTATAACAATGATCCGATCACGCCCAAGCGACAAACCATAGAGGAATGCCGCCACTATAAAAAATAGGATAATAAACAAATCCCAGGTTGGCCTGGTCCAATCGACGGTCTGCATAAAATTCGCCGACTGGACGGCCGCCGAGCCCGCTTCCTGCGCAAATGCCGTGGGTATAAATGCTACCATTGTGTTTGTTTAATCAGAACGATTATAGTATAGCACAAAAATCAAAAAAAATCAAAATACCCACACATCAAAATATCGCCCATGCCGGCATGAGCGATATTTCTGATTATGCATTTCGTTACTCTACCTGCTTCAGGAGCGACTGATTCATTTCAGGATCATCAGATGCGGTACCGAAATCCTCAGCCGTACCAGTTACCACCCGTATATCACCACCATCAACCCGAAAGAAAAAATGGTCAGAAAACTCAATGCCTTTTTCCTGCTGAACTGCCTGAAATTCAGGACTTTGAACGTCACTATGTATTAACGTATCCCACTCGGCTTTGGTCAGATCGTATACTTTTGGCTTCTCAGCCATCTGCTCCATGGACATTTCGCCGCGTTCCATATCATTATTGCTAAAAATTTGTTAATTCTACGGTAATACTAGCACAAAATATGAAAAAAATCAATCCGCCACTATATATGATATACTTACTGTAAGACATTACCTATGCCGACCTACCTCGCCCTCCTAGCGCTGATTCCACTCTTTTACGCCCTCGGAAAGGGGGCGGATGTATTGGTGGAAAACGCCCAAATCATCTCAAAAAAACTGGCCCTGCCTCTTTTTGTGGTGGGATTGATTTTAGGGCTGATGACCAGCATGCCGGAAATCGCGGTCAGCATCAATTCGCTCTTTGATGACGTGCCTAATTTGTCAGTCGGCAACCTTATGGGCGGGGTGTTAGTTATCATATGCTGCATTCTCGGCATTGGCGCAATCGTCAATCGATCAATCCACACTGACGGCAAGATGCGCAATATACTTCCCCTGGCCGGATATTTGCTGACCGGGATCCTCGCCGGTGCAGACGGGTCGTACCGGCTGTATGAGGGAATTATTTTGTTTGGCCTCTACCCGGTGATGATATACCTGCTCTATCGGAATCAGCACTCGCTGCCTGATTTTCGTCTGATTTTCATACGTGAAAGCAAAATCATGATTGACCTAGTAAAAATTATTGCCGGCATTGCCGTGGTCATCCTGGCTTCGCATTTCATCGTCGACATCACCGTCGATCTGCTGCACCGATTTGACATACCCCCCTTCCTCATCGGTTTGCTTATCTTTTCACTCGGCACAAACCTCCCGGAACTCATCATTACCATCAAATCATGGCGCAAAAGAGCGAGCGATCTGTCCATCAGTCACCTGCTCGGCTCAGCCGCCACAAATATATGGGTTCTCGGGGGTATCGCCCTCTGGACCCCGATCACCGTCGTGCCGCGCACCTCTTTTTTTCTGGCAGCAGGCGCCATCATCGTCACGCTCGTTTTGATCGTCATTTTTTACCGGACGGGGAGAAAACTATCACGCTTGGAAGGGTTCATCCTGTTTGGGATCTATGTCCTCTTTCTCATCAGTCAGATAACGTTCAATACCGAATATCTGCCCTAAACCAGTGACGGTAAGGGTTATTGCATTGATTGTACGATGCCCGGGAACCGCTACTCTTCTTCGGCGAGCTCTTCGAGCAGCTGCTTTTGTTTACGTGACAATTTCGTCGGGGTCAGGACGACAACAGTCACCAGATGGTCGCCGCGACCGCGCGATCGCAGATGCGTCACGCCTTTACCGGCTAATTTGAACACTTTGCCGGATTGGGTACCAGCGGGAATTTTGAGCATAACTTCACCGTCCAGGGTCTCTACCGGAGCCTTCGTGCCGAGCGCGGCCTGACTGAAACTAATCTCGACCGTAGAAAGAATATCATCTCCTTCACGGGTAAATGCCGGATCCGAATCGACATGAACGGTTATATACAGATCCCCAGCGCTGATGCCCCGTATTCCCGCCTCACCCTTACCGGAAACGCGGATTGCTTCCCCGTCGCTGATACCTGCCGGGATCTTGATACGAATTTCCTCACTGGCGCGTTTTCGACCGGTTCCCCCACAGACGGAACATTTCGTACTCGCTTTCTTGCCCTCGCCGTGGCAGTCCGGACACACCGCCGCGGTACGGAACTGGCCGAGGATCGTCTGCTGGATTTGCTCTACTTGCCCGCGACCCCCACAAGTACGACAGGTCTCGATGCTGCTTCCGGGCTCAGCGCCATTACCGGCGCAGTGACCGCACTCGACATATTTGTATAAACTCACCTGTTTCTCCACGCCGAATGCCGCTTCCCGAATAGTAATCCGCAGGTCAGCCTGGATGTCCTGACCGCGACTGCGTGCAGCGCGACCTCCACTCCTGCGACCAAACCCGAAAATATCTCCGAAAATGTCACCGAAATCCCCGAAGTCATAGCTGGTCTGCTGACCCTGACCAAAACCACCACCCGCCGCACGAGCGAAATCTTCCCAGGAGAACCCTTGTCCGCGGGCACCGGCTGCCTGCTCATATTGGCTGCCGAATTGATCATAGCGCTGCCGGCGCTCTGGATCGCTCAGGACCTGATACGCACCGTTGATCTCCTTGAATTTTTCTTCGTTGCCACCCTGTTTATCCGGATGGTGCTGGTGAGCCAGTTTGCGGTAGGCTTTCTTGATCTCATCCGCCGATGCTGTTTTGCTGACGCCTAAAATTTCGTATAAATCTTTTGCCATAGGATACTCTAAATATAACAGTCTACGCGCACGCAAGCGTCCTGTCAAGTCGTGCAGTTCAGAGGGTTACCTTTTCCACCGTCGTCTGCACTTCGGTTTTCTTTATAAAATGTGTCCAGGACAATATATAAAAAAGGATTACAGCGCATGATTTAATCAATTCGCGGTAAAGGATGGAAAAAACATTAAGCAGAAAGAATAAACTGACGGCCAACAAAGCCGGAATAAACCGCCGATATGGATCGACGTACGTAGTGATATTTTGAGTAGCAATCTTCTTCACTACCGATTCCATATGCTCGTCACCACCGGCCTCGATTTTGAACGTATCGAGGAATTCCTGGCGCGCCTGACTGATGATCTCCTGCTCTGCCTGGGATATTCCCTGGGCAATGACGTCGTTCAGCGCCTCGATGTCCTCGGCCGGAGCAAGCGCGTTCACCTCATCCATCCCCTGCTGCTTCAGGGATTCCAGCCGTGCAACCGATCCGAGAAAAGCATCCAGGGTCATGTCCGGATTATACTGCTCACCGTACACCTTGCCCAGTACAATATTCACCACCCCGACACCGGTATCGACCAAGCCGTCAGTGACATTTGATTGGAAATCGCGCTGTCCCACCAAAAACCCATAATACATCAGGGAAATTGCCAGCAGCATACAGACGACTACACCGGTCAATCCGGCGCTGGTCGTGCGCTGCGGGATAAGTTTGATGCGCGTTTTGATATCATTACGGATTTCCCGTAACCAGTACATCCAGCCGAGCGCCATGATGACAACCGCCGCCACGCTCCACCACGACACTCCAAAAAATACCACGCCGGTAGCTGACGCGATAGCGCATGCCGGCAACAAATACCGCCGCTGCGTCACGAGTACGCCGGTCAGGGCCACCAGCGCGCACATTAGCGTGAAAGCGAGCAGTGTTATTATTACCGTGGAAATATTCTTGGCGCCGAGGGAAAAATCGATGGTGGTCAGGGCATAGCGCCAAGCCAGCCAAAAAAGGGCCGTGGCGCCGATAATCAATCCAAACAGCACTAGCAGCTTGTGCACTGGTTGCGGAGCCTTAAAATCTTCGGCTTTCGGAATTTCTTTTTTTGTTTGCTCCACGCGCATGAGGGCATTGACAAATACATATTCTACTAGTAGTGTACACTAGATTTAGGCAAAACAAAAATCAACATAGAATATCGCACGGAGGTGCTATGAACATTACCAAAACCAGCTATTTCCGGTGTATCTCACCGATCACCCGAGATGGCTGTGATTTTACCATCGGGCACATCTACCATCGTCGCCTGCCCAGCCAGACCGGCGCTATCCTGGATAAGGACGGCGGCGGGGTCACGGCATTCAGCGACGAAGAGATGGTCGCCCATTTTCAGGAAGCCACTCAGGTGCGCTGCACCAGGGACTATGCCTCCGGCGGCAGGATTGTATTCCGCACCGGAACATCGTACTGGGCCACCGGCATCGACACGGATCGGATCAATGTATTTCCGAATCGAAACGAATCCGCTGTGGCATTTGGACCCGCGCTCTTCAAAACCCATTTCACGGATCGGCTCTAAAACCGCCACTACCCGTACAAGGAGAATATCGTGAATACGAAGAACAGAATCTCGCTGACGGACTGCTGCCAGGGCGCTTTTGGCATCGTGGATATGCCGAAATTCGTGGAGCAGGCCATCCGGTTCGCTTACCGCGTCAATCCGCCCGCGCCGCCCGCGCCGCCGCCAGCGCTCGAGGTGTACCTCACCGGAAAGACGCTCACCGACAACGACCTGGAACAGATCATGGCGTTCGCCGAGCAGTACGACCCCAGGCCGTACTATTCACTCGATATGAGCCACATCCGCATGCGGCACGCCGCCCTCCTCAATCAGTATCTGAAAGCAACCGACGTCCGGATCATCGACGGGCTCGAAAGCGCCTACCATCCGGTAGGCCGCGGGGTGGCATACACCCTCTTCCAGTTCATCTACCACGAGAAGAATGC
This sequence comes from Patescibacteria group bacterium, assembly GCA_049325535.1. GTDB lineage: Bacteria > Patescibacteriota > Patescibacteriia > UBA10025 > JAHIVO01 > JAXDBW01. The sequence continues at coordinate 324,076 of JBMOKY010000001.1, read as the reverse complement.
CCACCTGGCTGAACCCGCACTAATCTGGTCGATGCTCCACCACCGGCGTCTCGAAATGACGCGCGAATGGCGCAAAGTCTATCTAGCGCTGCTCATCCAGATAGCCGGCCTGCGCATGGACATCCTGATGTTCGGCAAAAAGCCGGGCGAACGGCCGCACTACCGCGCCAACATCGTGGAACGTCCCGGCTTGACCGCAGCGCAGCGCGAAGAGCGCACGCAACTCTTCAGCACCGCCGTCAACTGGCTTTTCGACAAAACCGTCGAGCAGCTCAATGCCACCTAAAGAAACAATTGCTCAAACCAACAACCCGAGTTTCGCACTTCGCACGACTCGGGTCTTTTTTTTACACCGTTCGAAAGCCGATGTCACCGGCTCCCGGCGCGGCCGCTTCCTCAATTTTTCCAAAGCGATCTTCGTATTTCTTGATGTTTTCCTCCAGGGCTTTGTAAATCCGCTTCATGTGCCCGGGGCTGGTGATGACGCGCGCTGACACGATGCCCGATCGTTGGTGTGCGTAGATATTCATGAAATCCAGGACGAATTCTTCTTTTGAATGGGACACGCCCATCGCATTCGAATACGCGCCCTTCATGGTGACGTCGTCTATTTTTATGTTTATCTGTTGCTGATTCGGCTGTGTTTGCGGTTGACCATTCATAGTATTGCTTCTTACTTTAATTATGAGTGCGCACTTCTGCTTACTTCCTCCATCATACCAGGTCCTCCCGAATTGACAAATCATGCGCCATCGGACTAGGCTACAGGTAGGACATAACTCACCAGCACCTTCCCAGAAGGAGATACTATGCGACCACGCCGTGTCCGCATCAACCGCGTCGTTTTCCGCCGCAAGCAGTGCGTGATAACCTGCGCCGGCGGACGACTGATTCGCATTCCCTATGATGGGGTTACCCTGGTACGCGTCTGCACCGACAACCGTCGGCAGTATGTCGAATTCCGCCGGCGGAGCCGCATCCCGCACCTGCACTACCACCTCCACCACGCGCTCCATTGTCGAGCGACGTGCCATCAGTGACGGTCGTCATGTACGACCACTGGTTCCTCCATACCGCCGGGGTATACTACCCTCCCCGGCGGATTTTTTTTATGCTGGGTCGACAGTTGACGCCCAGGCTCAGCGCATGGTACTATCCAGCATTCACCAAAAACAGAAAGGAACCATCATGTTCAAAGAGTACCTTGATTGTGCGGTAGAAGCGGTGCTCGGCGCCGCGGACATCGTCAGGCCGGCATTTGGTCGACAGATGCTGGTCGAGACCAAAAGTGTGGCGGGTGACTTCGTCACCCAATCGGACCGTCAGGCAGAGCGGCGGATCGTGGATATCATCCGCCGGCGCTTCCCCAGCCACGGAATTTTCGGGGAGGAGGAAACCGACACCATCGGTGATGGCGCGGAACAATGGTTCATCGACCCCATCGACGGCACCACCAATTTCACGCTTTCCATCCCCTGGTTCTGCATCTCGGTGGCGCTGGTCATCGCTGGTGAAACCACGGTCGGCGTCATCATGAATCCGATCACCCGGGAGATGATAACAGCCGCACGGGGACATGGCGCCTACCTCAATTCAGATGCGGCACACCAGCTCCCGCTTGCCGTTTCGAAAACCACACAGCTGGAGCAAGCGGCAGTGAGCGCCTCCTGGTGGTCACGTGCCGACCAGCCCGAGCTGATGCATCGGGGCATGGCCACTTTTCAGGAATTCGCCCGACATGCCCTGAAGATGCGCTATATCTCCTCTACGGCACTGGACATGGTCCATGTGGCACGGGGGCATTTCGACCTGATGACCTGCGACACACGGTTCATCGACGTGGCAGCGGCCTCTCTCATCCTGGAGGAAGCGGGCGGACGCGTCACCGATCTGGCGGGAAACCAGCTCGACCCGAGCGATCGCTCGGTCAAACGCATCATCGCCACGAATGGCCTGCTGCACGACACGGCTACCCAGCTCGTCCGATAGACACACGGATGCCAAATCCAATAAACCCAGGCGGCGGTACCACACCTCCGCCTGTTTGTTTCATCCGTCGATCAGGTGAAAGGTATTGACAAAAAGATGGACAGATGCTAGTATACATCGTTCACCACAAAAACCCGAAAGGAGGTTTCCGTATGAAACCAGTGGTGTGGCTCTTTATCCTCATCGTTTGCCTCATTCCCTTCTTCTGCTGGACCATTTCCGGTCCGTACCAGGGAACGTTGTCAAACATTTTCCACCATGCGGCAGAGACCGCCGATTCGCTGAGCCACCTGAGTACGGTGGACGGCAAACACGCGGCCATCATGCTGCTGGCGCTGTGGGGCATTTCCATCAGCGTCGTGCAGATCGGTTCCGCGCTGAAAAACGCGGACTAAACATAGGATGACATCATCTCTCGTACGGGCCTGCAATAGGATTGTGGGCCTTCTTTTTTTTATGAAAATAGCGTATCGGCATTACGGCACATACGGTTTCCCAAATAATGATCCAGCGAGATCGGACAGAATATGTACCATTGACTCAATGCCCAATATGAGATATCATACGTCGATGCGGTGAAACGCCAAAGAGTATGGCAGTAATCTCGCACGCTACTACCGTACAAAAAAAGGCACATTTAAAAAAGGAATATCGCTTGGAACAGTATCCTCAGCAACACAATACACTGCGGGAAATGTTCAAAGCATACTGGCCACTGGAAGTATTTGCACTGGCATTCTCATACACCTTTGCGTTCATCATGTATTCGCAGACGGAAAATTTCGCATCAGCGGCAGTCGCTGGTACCATGGGCGAGATGGTGGGATTTTACGGATCGGGATTCATACGTCAAGTGTGGAGGTTCTACCGTGCCACTCATTCGGGACAATACCGGAGACTGATTAACTCAATCGGTCTCGCATTCCGTGCTATGGTCATCGAGCATGGAGTGGCCGGATTTCTCGACGATCTCCTGATTCGACCATTCACCCTGTGGTCGATGCCCCAAGTACTCATCTGGTCCGCTGATACGATGACCACCGTGATGATTCCGACAGGATACGGCGGGATTCCGTTATTTGGAGTAGGCATCCTGATAATCCAACTGCCGCTATTCAAAATCGGTATCGTCACCGGCAAGATCATCGCGGATCTCATTTTCTATCGGATCTCACTCGAGTTCCGCCGGCGATTCCGTCAGCACATTTCCTAGCACCCGCTTGAGCGCATGTCGTTCGAGCGGGTTTTTATTTTTTACTCATATATGCTATAGTGCTCACTGCCTGATGACATGGTTCACACGGCACTCTACGCACGTTTCACCTATTCACCGGGCTGCGGCGGTACGCCTATGTAAACCAGCTTATGGCTTAAGCACATGCCGAGGTTTGCGTTTCTTCCGCACGGGAGAACGCCGCAGCCCATATACTGTTCTTTATCTAAATTTTTCAGTGGCTCGGAAGCCACTGTTCCGTACCTCCCCTGGTGTCCTGTGCCATCCCCTGGCTCCGTAACCGGGACACGGCGTGTGTCGTCTGACGCACGGTTATGGTTTTTCTGCCACGACTTCCCAGTTATGGGAAGTTAATTCTCAACCAGGCCCGTTTCTCTTTCGAGAAATGGGCCGTTTTATTACATTGACAGCGCGCCACTACTTCACTACACTAGGATGCGTTGATACCTATCACCTGTTTGGAGGAACATGGACCACTCTCCGTCCTTTTGGCAAATCGTCGCCGTCTGCGCCGTGATGCTCATAGCCGTGATTGGCCCGCTATTCAAAGTGCAGTTGATTCGCCATGCCTATTATCTGGCCATAAAACGAGAGCGTAAAGAGCGCGCAAATGCCGCTCCCAAACCGGCTGACCCGACAGCCATCTGAAGCCTGACGGTTACCCCGTCGCCGTCTGTCCCCGCAGCACTTTCATTGCTCCGCTGCGGGGATTTTTTTAATTACAATAATCTCAATCTTATGCAATCCACATCTAAATCAACTTTGTTTGGAAGTTTAAATTCTGATTAAAATGCACGTTTTGCACCTTTTCAAAATATCCCCTACTATAACCATTGCAAGGTCGAAAATATCTCATTCACTAAAATATTCTCACTATGAAAAGAAATTCAACTCTCATGATTGCAGTACTGGTGCTGTTGGTTGGCGCCATCGCGGTATTTCTCCTGACCTCATCCGACGATGCGGCAAATACGAATACCGCAGCAACCACAAACAATTCAAATAGTTCCCTCAAAACAATCGTTGAAACCGCTCAATCGACCGGTACATTCACAACTTTGGTGACTGCCGTACAAGAAGCTGGTTTAGTCGACACCCTCTCGGGCACTGGACCTTTCACGGTCTTTGCTCCGACGGATGCCGCCTTTGCCACACTTCCTGAGGGTACCCTGGATACACTTTTGGCAAATCCAGACTTACTCAGTGATGTGCTCACCTACCACGTGGTCTCCGGATCAGTATCCGCAGCTGACGTAGTAAATCTTACTAGCGCGAAAACGGTCCAGGGTGAGTCACTCACGATTGACACTTCAGACGGCGTCAAGGTTGGCACCGCCATGGTAACCAATACTGACATCCGCGCATCAAATGGTATCATCCATGTGATCGATAGCGTACTCGTACCAGAATCAGTCAGTGCTGAATTGGCTAAACTCGACTCGCAAACGATAGTCGAGATTGCTCAGAATGCAGGCACATTCAATACGCTGGTCACCGCGCTCCAAACAGCCGGTTTGGTTGAGACCCTCTCGGGCACTGGACCTTTCACGGTCTTTGCTCCGACAGATGCAGCATTTGCCAAGCTCGGGCAGGACACCATCGATGAACTCTTAAATGATGTTCCCCGCCTGACCAAAATCCTTACCTACCACGTCGTCTCTGGAAAAGTCATGGCCGCTGATGTCGTCACATTGGAATCTGCCAAAACCCTCGAGGGTTCAACAGTCTCAATTGATGCCTCAAACGGCGTGCGCGTCAATGAATCAAATGTAACCCAAACAGACATCACTGGTTCAAATGGCGTAATCCATGTCATCGACGCTGTGCTTATTCCCACCGAATAGCACCATCATAGCGCAAAGCAAAACGCTCCGCCCAATATCGCGTGCGGGGGTTTTGCTTTTTTGTACGGCATGCTTTTTTCAGAGGGTGCAGTTCATCTTATTTCCGAAAAATAGTATACTACCGAATTACCCAAACTGCACACTCATACAGACCAATAATCATACCGACACTATCTATCACGATAAGCCCTAATAATCCAAATATAAAAACAAAGGCGCTGACGACAGTAATCATGAGCATTATTTTATGGCGCACGGAATGAGCGGGCAGCCGATCCATCATGCGGGTATAACTATTTATCCCTGTGCGACGCTCATGCCACATACCCGTAAAAATGATCACATAAATAATAAGGAAAGGAATAAAAAACCAGAGCCATTCGACCACAAACTGCTGGATACCCTCCATCGATTCATAAAAAAGAATGGTGAAAATGCCAATACCGAGAAGTAGCGCATGGCTCCAGGGGTTATTTCGAAAGAGATCCATGGTCGCATCCATTTTCTTCGAAAAAAATGTACCAATCATAGACAGGACTACGCATCCTGCTATCACCGTGATGATCATCCCGGTCAGAAAATACCCGATGACGACCAGCCGCGCACCGACTACGGCGATGACGGTTAATCCAAACATCAGCCACCCAGCAGTATGCGGCCTTCTCATAAAAAAATTATCCATGGCTTTTCCGTATATACCCATGCGTATAGTATAGCACTTTTTTACGCCAATTTCGCTGGGTATGCTGCTCACCGTACTCAGCATGGCCTCTGGCTCAGGGTCACGTGTATCCATCCGGGATCCCCTCTGCCTCCGAGTGGTGCTACCGTTTCCGTCCGAGATAGTAGTCATCAATCGCCCGTACCAGCTCCACCGGATGCTGGGCAAATGTCCACTCATGCTTGGTGGACGTATCGTCATTTTCGATTATGAGCAAATACTGATCCTGCATACTGAGAAAACAACGCGGCATCGCAATATGGAAATGCCATTTGACGCCCTGGCGGTGATACCCACGAACGATGTTCAAAGCTTCGTGCGCGATAGGTTGAGCGCTTTTACGTTTCGGTTTGGAAATCTGATAGGCATGCTCCTCCAGCTGTTCTCGCAATTCTGCGGTACTGCCGCAGTAAAACATGTCATTCCCCGCCTCCAGTAAAACGATCTCCTGGCCGGTATCATTGACATAGCACCGTGGGGACAGGCAATGATGATGCCAACTCGTCCCTGCGTTCATCACCTTTTCCAGCAATTCATTTGGTTTTATGTGTTTCGCGTGTTTCTTTATCATATGAGCGGCAAATAGTACCAATTCATTAACCTCTCCTGGAACTACCCATTGTACGCCAAATAGGCCTTTTGAGCAAGATTTGGCATGTCTTACGATATGCCTGTTATGGCGAGGGGCCATGAAATGCTGACCACCGACTGTCATCTCGACCGAAGCGGAGAGATCCTTATGACCCCTATTACATGCAACCGACGTCGTAAAGACTTCTCGACGAAGCCTGCCCTGAGCGGAGTCGAATGGGCTCGAAGTGACAAACGTTTTTTATTCTTTGATCCCCAGCACCTCTCCGCACTTGTCATCCTGAGCGGACGCGAAGGATTTCCTGACCTTCGGTCAGGGGATGCTTCATTACATTCAGCATGACAGATGTATGTACCCCTTACCCCACCTTCCTAATCCTCTTTATCACCGCGTCCTGAAAAATGCGGAAGGCCTTTCGCTTTTCTTTTTCGTAGACATACGGAATGCCCATCACAAATCCGCACCCCGCGCACTTCAGCGGCGCGAGGCTGGCGATGCTCTGCTGTTGTAACCCAACCAGCTTCTCCGGACTCATAATTCGATCCAGATACAACCGCCGCAAATTCCCCGGCCCGTCCTTCTGGTACACCAAAACCGGCTTCTGGCATTTCTGGCAGGAAATATCTAGCAACCGCGAGTACCCTCCCCGTGCGCTTTTGTACTTGTCCTTTTTTAGTTTAATGGTGTGGGACATGTTGGCAGTATATCACAATTGCCCTCATGCTGAATTTATTTCAGCATCTCTTGCACCATCCCCAATAGTCGAAAATGTGTGCCGTGATCTCCACCCACAAATATCCGATTATCTGGTTTAATATCTGACTCACCTTTTTGATTGGTGTATTCTCCACCAGCTTCCTGAACCATGAGACTTCCAGCAAACGATGGAAAACTATCTTTTGCCAAAACGATAACACCGTTATATCGCCCACAAGCTATGTAGCAATCCCCCAACGCATGCGAGGCTTCTAAACGAAACACTTCGTACGTCTGTAAACCATCCAAAACTTTCTGCACCAATACTTCATCTGGCCACTTATTTGATTTATTAAATACCACGCGCAGTCTATCAGGGCTTGCAGGCTGAACCATTATTTTCGTGCCATTTAAGAATGCCCCACTGCCTCGCTGTGCAGTAAATAATTCATCAGCAGATGTATCGTACACCGCGGCAAACTGCACAATGCCCTTATGGAGATGCGACACCACGATAGCGTAATGTGGTTTGCCCTGGATAAACAAATGCGTGCCACTGATCGGGTCAATCACCCACACTTCCTCGGCATCAAAAAAATCGGCGTTCTCCTCTTCCGCGTACACCTGATGTGTTGGATCATTTTTGGTAATGATTTCTTTCAGTTCCCGCTCAATCCGAATGTCCTCTTCCGTCAAATTCCTTTTTCGAATGCCAATATCCTCAATATGCCCCGAGCGCTCTTTCAGCCTCTGACCTGCAGTTTTAATGTATTTAATTATGTCCTGATACACTTCCATGCGATTAGTATACCACAGCGCTTGTCATTGCGAGGAGCCGTAGGCGACGCGGCAATCTCGGTTGGATAGTCACGGAGATCGCCACGCTCCGCAGACGGAGCTCGCGATGACAAGCATTTTTCGTACCAAAAACCCGCCTCGCGTCGACTCGCCTCGATTCGTCGAAGCGGGCGCGAGCCGAGGCGGGCCCCCACTACCGCACCCTTATGATGAATTAGGACGTAAAATTGTTCATCTCTGCATAATTCAGGCTGAACCTTTATCAATTGCACCCTTTTCACTTTGAGCTTCCTTTAATTCATCAATAATACATTCAACTATTTTTATCAAAATAATACTAAGTTTTTCATTCGGCTTATCTAGAATATCTTTATCTAACTTTACCTGAGGAGTTTGCTGAGGAGCGCTAGCTGAATCCTTTATCTGTATTGCTGAAATATAATCTTGACTACGATGAACCATCGTTTTTCTTGCAGATGAAATTGACTTAAATTCTGGATCAGCAAAGAAATCAAATATTTTTTTAAAAACCTTTTGTGCCTCCTCATTATGACTAATTCTATGATAACTTACGTCATCTATTGGATTGCCTAGTCGCAAATATTTATTAATGAATTGAGCAGTTCTTTCCTTCAAGGAATAAAAGAAATTTACATAAGCAAAATAATGATAAGTGTAATACGAATCGGTAAATAATTGAACGCTCTGGTTTTTATTTTGAGTATACTGCTCAAAAGAAACAGCCAAAAAACTACGAGCTTCAATAATTTTCAAAAATAAATCTTGCGAACCTCGCCCCTCTATCTCTCGAATAGCTCCATTAATATCGTCTTGAAATGTCATATTATTTTCCCTCAAACGCCCCCGGTGGTTAGCCGAGGGCGCGGTTGTTAATTACTTCTTGTCTTCCTTTTTGACATCCTCGTACTCTGCATCGACTGGAGCAGAGCCTTTTGCACCTTGAGCCTTATCGCCTTCCGTGCCTTTTGCGCCTTCTGGAGCCTTCTGTTGCTGACCATACATCGCTTGACCAATCTTCTGCACCGTTTGATTCAGATCTTCCACTGCTTTCTTGATAGCTGCCACATCATCCTTATCTTTCACGTCTTTGACCACTTTGATCTTTTCTTCAATTTCTTTCTTCACATCATCTTTGACTTTGTCACCCGCATCCTTCAGTGCTTTTTCCGCGGTGTAGACGAGGGTTTCTGCAGTATTGCGCTGGTCAATCAATTCTTTCTTCTTGGTATCCTCGGCTGCATGCGCCTGGGCATCCTGTTTCATTTTCTCGACTTCTTCCTTGGATAGGCCTGATGAAGCCGTAATAGTGATGGATTGCTCTTTGCCAGATGCTTTGTCTTTTGCCTTCACGTTGAGAATACCGTTGGCATCAATGTCGAATGATACTTCCACCTGCGGTACGCCACGTGGTGATGGCGGAATGCCAGAGAGGATAAATCGTCCCAGCGTTTTATTATCCCCGGCCATGGGACGTTCGCCCTGCAATACGTGGACCTCTACTGAAGTCTGATTGTCAGCTGCGGTGGAGAATACTTGCGATTTGGTCGTCGGGATGGTGGTGTTGCGTTCGATGAGTGGAGTGGAGACGCCACCGAGGGTTTCGATACCGAGAGTCAACGGAGTCACGTCGAGCAGGAGCACATCTTTTACATCACCTTGGAGCACGCCAGCTTGTACTGCAGCGCCGACAGCGACCACTTCGTCAGGATTCACACCGATGTGGGGTTTTTTGCCGAAGAATTGTTCTACGGTTTCCAGCACTTTGGGCATACGGGTCATACCACCGACCATGATCACCTCTTCGATATCTTTGGTTTCCAGTTTAGCGTCAGCCAGTGCTTTCTTGACTGGTTCAATAGTTTTTTCGATGAGGTCAGCCACGAGCGTCTCAAGTTTGGCGCGAGTGAGTTTGAGATTCATGTGTTTCGGACCAGAAGCATCCGTGGTAATGAAGGGCAGATTGATTTCAGTTTCACTGGTGGTGGATAATTCAATCTTGGCTTTTTCTGCGGCTTCCTTCAGGCGCTGGAGTGCCATTTGGTCATTGCCGAGATTGATACCTTGGTCTTTGTTGAATTCCTCAACCAACCAGTCGATGATCCGCTTGTCAAAGTCGTCACCACCCAAGTGGGTGTCACCATTGGTTGATTTCACTTCGACCGTGTCTTCGGAAATGTCCAAGATGGAAATATCAAACGTACCACCACCCAGGTCGTAGACTGCTACTTGCTGATTCTTTTTCTTATCAAATCCGTAGGCCAGTGCGGCGGCGGTTGGTTCATTGATAATACGTTTTACTTTAAGGCCGGCGATTTCACCTGCGTCCTTGGTGGCCTGGCGCTGTGAGTCGTCAAAATAGGCAGGAACGGTAATCACTGCTTCTTCGATTTTTTCACCCAGCTTTGCCTCTGCATCAGCTTTCAATTTCTGAAGAATCATGGCTGAGACTTCTTGCGGTGTGTAGAGTTTATCTACCATTTTTACTTTGACACCTTCCCCTGCTTGCTCAATAGAGTACGGCATGGTTTTCACATCATGCTGTACTTCTTCGTCATTCCAGTGGCGACCGATCAGACGCTTCACGGAAAAAACGGTGTTCTGGTGATTGGTAACGGCTTGGCGCTTAGCTACTTGCCCAACCAGGCGTTCGCCGGTTTTGGAGATAGCGACCACCGAGGGCGTGGTGCGATTACCTTCTTTGTTTTCGAGAACTTTCGGCTCACCACCCTCGATGATAGCCATGCAGGAGTTGGTTGTTCCGAGATCAATACCGAGTATTTTTGACATAGTTGTTTGGTTAATTGCTTTCTAATGGTTGGTTAATTACTATTGGTGAGATGGATGATACTGCCCATCTGTCATCTCGACCGAAGTGGAGAGATCATTATGCCGTTGGCTGCCCGTCACTGCGGTCATGAGGGCCTCTCCGTTTCAGTCGAGGCGACAATGAGGGTTTAGAATGAATTAAGAAAATTATCAATCGGCTGCTCAAGCAACTGATGCAGTGCTAAGACATCCTCACTCTTCACCCGTTCGTTGTCCTGAAACCGCAGTACTTCATGGCGCTCCAGATCAGTCAGGGTGCTGGCGACTTTGAGACCCTGCGCCCCGAGCGCGATCAGTGACATAGCGGCCGATTGGCAGACGCCACATTTGATATACATCAGCGTGGCGCCGTCAGCTTCCTGGATCACGTCGATGCGGTTGAAATCGTACGGCGACTGGCAGACGGGACAGCGCGCGTCGATGCGGATACGCTCCGAACGGCTGTCATTGCCGTTACCCGCGCCGTTGGCGCCGGAAAACCGGTTACTGTTGAAATTGTCGAATTGGATAGGCATAGGGATGATGATCGCGCGCGGAGCATTCGCTCCGGAGCCAGAAGCAGAACGAAAGGGGGTTTCTAATTCATACTTCTGGCTTCGGGGCGCCAACCCGTTTGATGTGGGTTGGCCGCGCCCGTCTTCCTCACGATTGAGGTGCTATTTACTGATTTTTTACGTTTACTTTGATAGAGCGGGGTTTTACCTCTTCCGCTTTGGGAATGGTGATTTTCAGCATCCCATTCTCAAAATCAGCTTTTGCGTCACCGCCTTTTACCTGAGTCGGCAGGGCCACGGCACGATAGAAACTGCCAACCCGCACTTCCTTACGGTAATAATTTTTTTCATCAATTTCTGATTTGTGCTCCATCGAGCCTTCGATTTTCAGCACGTCGTTCTCGATGGTGATGCTGACTTTGTTCGGATCCACGCCAGCCAGTGGGGTTTCCACGATGACGTTATCCTTGTCCTGGTACACATCCACCGCCGGGATGAATGCATGGACCGTGGAGGGGACCATGGGCATGTCCTCGAAAAATTTATCGAATTCGGACACATCCCAGAATGGTCTCCAGCGCATGAGTTGTCGCATAGGTTTGGTTCCTTGCTGCCCGAATGGGCTTAATGAATTAGTAATTTTCTATTCCTCATCCCGAACTTGTTTCGGGATCTCCATTGTTAAATCGTTCAGATCCTGAATCGAGTTCAGGATTGCCTAGGCGGCAACCTTCACCTTGGCCGGTTCCAGCACTTTTCCGAACAATGTATACCCGGACTTCACTTCTTCAAATACCACATCCGTCTTCAAACCGTCTTTCTTTTCTTTGGCCACCGCCTCGTGCAGTTCAGGGTTAAATGATTCACCGACGGTTTTGATCTCTTCGATACCCAGATTTTTCAGAATATCGCCGAATTGTTTTTTGATATGCTCGATGCCGATCACCCACTCGACCTTCACCTGTTCATTTGGTATATGTTTCCAGGCGAGTTTAAAATTGTCATAGACGGGCAAGAGTTGCAAAATTAGTCCCGCATTGGCGAATTGAACAAGTTCCTGTTCTTTTTTTTCCGATTCGCGTTTCAGATTGAGATAATCCGCCTTCGCCCGTTTCCAACCGTTCATGTACTCTTCCATCTTTTGCTGCGCCAGTTTTAATTCAGCGGCGATTTTTTCCACATCGGTAATTTTTTCCTTCAAACTATCTTTTGGTTCTTTCTTGTCTTCCATACTATGGTTACGCATGTGCGAATAATTTTTTTGTGTAATTGACGAGGGCAAATGCGTCTTCATAATCCATCCGTACCGGCCCCAGTACACCGATCAATCCCGGTTCGCATCCTTTCACCTGATACGGGCTGAAAATAGTACTACACTCCTTACCAAAGGGATTTTCTGAGCCGACGAGAATGCGCGGGGTGTCAGTAACTTTTGAAAATAATTCCGCGATCACATCATCTAGATGATCCACAATAGCCGACAAATGTCGCACCAGATCTATGTCCGCAAACTCCGGATGGTTAAATAAATTCGACAGACCAGTATAATACACATTGTCTCGCGAAAAACCGACAAACACGGCGTTCTGTGAAATTTCCGCCAGCGTGCGGGCGACGTTTTTCACCGCCACATCTGTCTGTGCCTGTTCCCGCTTGTGCAGTGCTTTTTCGAGGAGCGTCATTTGCGCCTGCGCCGGCTGCTTTTCTACCAGGAAATTCTCGATATAGTACTGCCAGCCTTTTTCCGTGGGGATGCGTCCGGCAGACGTATGTGGCTGAAAAATCAGTCCTTCTGACTCGAGGTCAGCCATTTCATTACGTACGGTGGCCGATGATAATTCCAGCTTATACTTATCCACAAGCGCCTGGGAAGCAACGGGTTTTCCGTCTCCATGCACATGTTCCTTTATAATTGCGCTAAGTATAGCTCTTTTTCGTTCTTTCATATGCTACGCAAGTGTATTATAAATCAATTAGCACTCTCACGTCAAGAGTGCTAATGCGTATTTTTGCCAATTACCCGCTACAGAAAGCGAAATGTCTCAATGACCATATCCATTCCCTGAAGTAATGCCATCTCATCCTGAGTGAGGTCATTTCTGTTGATAAGTCTTTGTAATTCAGAACTGGTTATTCTGTCCCATTCAGCAGCATCATCGCTGGTACAATCCCATCCCCCACCGGTAAATAATATTGAACTGATGATAATGCTTTTATAAACCGGCAAATCGATATTGAGCCAGCTTTCTCGAATAAACATTGGTGAGCATTCAGGCGCATCAAAGCGCAGTCTATCAAAAGTGCTTTGGCCTGCAACCGTTTTATTTATACAATAAGAAAAGTCGTTGACGATACCAGGTGAAGTGCACACTTTCGCTAAATCCTCCCCACCATTATAGGAAGTGAGTGAAGCAAAATCACGATAATCACTTGATGATAATCGTATGTTTGGTTTTGTGTTGTTTGCAAATGTAATACTGACTCCCCGCCCTTCATAATAACTTCGTTCGTCATTCCTATAATCTTTTTCAGAAACTTGGACAGCGCCCCATTCAATCGGATACTGAAAGCTAAACCCATACTCCTCATTCTCATACGTCAGCCAGTCGGAGGTGTCATTAAGAAAGCTAAACGTGTTAAACATTGCGCGATTGTCTTCAGTATTTCCACCTCGAATAAGGTAAGTATATTGATTGTGCTCAAAGAGATAATTGATCGCCTCACCACCGATGGCCATATTTTCAATCACCGCTACGCCCTCTATTGTACCAGCATAAATTGTCTCCCTACGAATAAATTCGTCTACTATCTCAGTAATTTTTTCTTCCAATGGGGTAGTATCCACAGAAATATGCGGATATGGGTAGCTGCCATCTATTGGCGCTATTGAAATGCTTGAATCTGCGTTTTCAATAATCTTATAGGTAGCGGGATATTGAATTGAGTACTGATACTCCTCGTTCTCATACGTCAGCCAATCCGACGTATCCACCGCCGTACTTTCGGCATACGTGTTGGTGTTTGAATAACCCTGAATGGTATCACACGCTCCTGCAGCGCATCGGGTAAATCGGCCATCCTCACAGGCTTCGCACTGATCCAGCTCTCCTCCGCATTTCCCCGCTGCGCTGTTTGCCGTGTAGCATGGACATGCATCATACACCGCATAGCAATCAGGTCTAGCGTCGCACGCAGCCTGGCTGCTGATTTCCTCGCAAGATATTGAAGCGGCTTTGGTGCTGGATGCCGTACTGGAAACAGACTCGGGATCAGAGGCGTGCTGTTCATACACCGCCGCGATCATCAGCATCAAAACAGCCACCAGTGCGATAGCGGTGACTACGGTGAGCGGTATGTAGTTGGTACGTGTCATTGTATTGCCGTTAGACTTTCACGAATCATGCTGAAATCCGCAATTCGCTTGTTGGTTTCGGCATTCAAGCTGCCCAGGCGCAGGCCATCATAGATGTCCTCGACCGCTTCCGTATCCGCTACCGGCACATTGTCCGGATTTGCTTCCGGCAAATACATTACCAGCTGCGCCAGGGGGTATGTTTCGTTTCCGGTTTCAAATGCAAACACCTTCACAAACGAGCTTATTTCAGCTTCGTCCAATCCGTTGATCTGGGTGAAAAACTCGGCGGTAGCGCGCCCCTCCCACTCACGGATAGCGCAATGATGTACGTCTTTGAGGTACAGATACAGCTCATCATCAGCAGCGGGAGTGCAGATACCGTACATGCCGTGTTGGTCATACTGCGACGCCAGCAGATCCCCCAGCCACGGTTCGCTACCCGATGAAAAATCCGGAGTGGTATAGAGCAGCTGGAAAGTGGTGTCAAACCCGCTGTCCCCTTGCGAACCGCTAAAATCCACACGCACCCGACTGCCCTGGTCAGATTCGCTTTCTTCGATGCGCGATTCGTTCACCGGTTGCCATGACGAGGGATATTCAAAACTGACGCCTATTTCATCATTCGTATAGGTCAGCCATTCCTCCGCGTCAGTGGTGGAGGTATTCACGTTTTGGTCATTAAATCCCGGATAGGCACAATCAGCCGGGCAATAATATTTCGTGCACTGAGGGCAGCTCGGTGAACCATCTCCGCACAAAGTCGGAATACATTCCTGCTCAGTGGCGGTACATATCCCGTCACCGCAGACGATGCTCGATTCAGCGATGTCCATCTCCTCCGCCGTCGGCTGGAAGATATACGCATAGGCAACTGCCGCAACCGCTACTACCGTGATAAATACCAAGACGAGCCATAGGATGACGTGATGGGTATGAGGCGGAGGAGATATCATGCGTTTCGATGATAGATTCTCCATAGTGTTTGAGATGTTAATCCCCGAGGTAGGGTTGATTAGCCACGTACACATTCCATTGGGCCGTACTACCCGGTACATACACGGGGGTACCGTCGGTGCCCTGCATACCCGTCGTATCCACTACCACCGTCAGAGCGGTGACTGAACCGTCCTCAGATGCTACTATCGCATCAGTCAGTTGGTAGGTGGCTGTTTTCCCATCGTCACTCAATGAAATGGAACCTGGGCTTTTTTCATCTACTCCCTGCAATACATAAAACGTATCCATAGTGACCGTCGTCGGATTGATCGGCGCAGAATAAGTTATTGAAACCGATTCTAGGGAAGTCACGGTGCTGCCAGCAGACGGCGTAGCATCAGTCAGAAAAATGTCCCCCTCTACGTCCGTCAAACTGGCATTTATATTTGCCGTATCCGTGGTAGTCGGCGCAGTCGCCTCCCGGACAAATACGAAATAAACCGCCACCACGAGGCCGATAAATACAATTCCACCCAGACCAAGCCACAGCTGAATTTGTGCGCGGCGGACAGGATTTTGATTCGGTACAGATGGCATAGGTCAATAAACGGTAAATTGATGATATGGCGTCAGTATAGCAAAAAACCATAAGTTTGTTGACTCGCATTCTCAGATTGACAGCTATAGGGGCATACGATAGGATTATCGATTACTACATAGCCCTTCGACATCAAAAAAATTATACAATTACCAGAAGCCACAGGTGACGGCTCTTGACCAAAAACCCATACCAGGAGGCTCTATGAAACGCGTATACCTGACCCTGATGATGGTGACGCTGCTGACCACCGGGATCATCTTCTACGCCTGCAGTTCGGGCGGTAACGGTGATGGTCCCACCGGAAACGACAACCCGCCCGACCCTTCCACTCCAGCCGAATATTTCGGACTGGTTCCCGGACGGACCATCCAGGCCGGCTATGTCAATTACATCGCTGACAGCCTGCGTCAGTTCCTGCTGAACAATACGGTCGATGCCTGGACATTTGCGCCGGTCATCGGAAATCCGATCTCCTACCACGACGCGACGGTCTATCCTGTCTCAGCCGCTCCTATCGCGCGCCACTATACCGATCCGGCCTATACCTTTACGCTGTACTTCAGCGCCGACCAGACCGGCCTGTACTGGCACGGCGGGCAATACTGCGGCCTCGACATGCCCCTGACGCAGCCAGGCCGAGTAGCTCCCTATCCGCTCGCTCATGGCGCCCAGTGGCAGACCATCGGCCACGCCGAAACGGACATCGACCAGTGCCGACGCGCGGTGGCCGACACGCTAAATGCCACATGTCAGCGTCTGACAGGGGTCACCGTCCGTGGCACCACCTACCCTGAGGTGTTCATCATCCGGATACCTTTCATGAACGTGCCGGGACATATTGGCACTCGCAATTACGAGATATGGCTGGCGCCCGGCTACGGCCCCGTCCGTGGAGCCAGTTTCCGCTTGCCGGACTCGGCGACTTCGGCATACACCAAACCGAAAGAAGGGTGGGAATTCATTTCCTACTCAAAATAGTTCACACCGATTACGGACAGCACTCCCGCTCGTTACATACGCGAGCGGGAGTTTTTAAAATTTGCTGCCATCACATGAACGCTCATGTGATGCACAAACGGAAACTGATTATTCTCCGCAGCCGCAATTGCCGCCGCACGGGCAGTCATCGCCGCCGTGTTGCTGTCGAGTATTGTTCATACAGATGAGATTATTCATGACGCTCGGATTCATGCGTGGATGGTACCACAGCCGCTGCTTCCGCGCCATTGCCATTAGCCGGTAGCGCGGCACCCTTTGGCGCAAACATGGTGGTCCCGAGCTTCAGACCAAAATGGGAAAGGAAATACAAACCAACAGCGGCTTTCACTAAATCGACCGAACGAAATACCAGGCTAAACACGACACCCTGCTGGGCAGGATACCCAATCAAGGTAAAAATTAGCGCCAGGCCAGTTTCCGTGGAACCGATGGAACCAGGAATCGGCAAGAGAAAGGTAATAACCGTCAGGGTCGAAATTAAAATGATATCGAGAAACGATGTGTCCATACCAATAAAACGAGTAATCAGCCACATGGCCGTCAGCGTGGAAAAACCGCCGACCGTGGACAGGCCGATGCCCTGCCAAAAAATGCGGGTATGGTTTCGGAAAAACTCCACAATAATCTGCTCAAAATTCGCAATTTTTTCCATCGCCTTGGCCATGAATGAAAACCGGTGCAAATGGACAAAACGGATGATGCCGCCAAAAAAATGCTGCCGGGTCAGGGTGCGGTAATAAAACAAACCAAGCAAAAAAATAAACGTTCCGCTGACCGCGAGTAGGCCAAGGATGATTTTTGCCGACAAATCAAAATAAATCAACGCATAAAAAATACTGAAAATAAGAAATGGCAGCGCATAGGAAAAATCCATCACCTTGTCCAAGATGACGGACGCCAACCCCTGCGACATGGGTACGCCAGCGTGTTTTTTCAGTACGTATGCGCGGATTGCCTCTCCGCCGACATTTGGCGACGGGGTGCAGTAATCCACAGAAAATCCAACCAATCGTGAGGGAAGCAGACGCAGGGTGGGAATATCATACCCCTGGCTTTTGAGAATAAGCTTCCAACGATATAGCGTCACCCCGAGGGCTAATGCGTAGAAAAAAACGATAATCAGCCACTTCACGAACGAAAAGGCTTCGATCGCCGCGAAAATGGAATCCCAACCTAAGCGCCAAAAAACGCCAACAAACAACGCGAGACCCACGAGTAACGAAACACCAAAGAATATAATTTTTTTCATGTATGCCTGAAAAAACGATTGAGGTATGTCGCCCCCCTAGTATACTCTAAAGACGACTCCATTATCAATACGTAATTACATATTTGGGTAGGCAACCACGATCGCCTGACGGCCATTGTCCACGTCTCCCCCATTCCAATCGTGCATAGCCGTCATCACTACGTCGATGTCATATACATAGTTCTCCCCTTTCCGCGTACCTACATCATTGGTGATAAACGTGTCGGCAGTATACCCCCGTACCACGAACATGTGGTACAGCGGTCCGCCATTACGGAAATTCGGGTTCCCGAGCTGCTTGCCCGCCGCCGGGATGATCACTGGGCGACCGGCTGCGATATGCCGTTTGATCTGATCCGCCGTGGGATCGTATTCCACGTCCACCCGCTGATAGCCCCAATACTCCCGCATCACCCGGGCGGTTTCCTCGGCGGTCGTATCCTCATAAAATCCTAATACCTCCTCTTCCCAGGCGACTAAATCGAGAATTTCCCGGTCGGCTATGTCCACAGTGAATGTCTGTTCCTGATAATAATAGTGCACGGTCAGCGCAGAAGCTTCCTCACACGCTTCCTGGTACGGATAATCCCAATTCGCGTGCGGTGCCTGCGTAGTAAACGGCACCGCGAGATTGAATTCAGCGGGGATCGGTTCAGGCTCGGGCGTGGCCACCGCTTGATTGGTATTGTCATTGGTGAGTGGCTTATTCAGAGCTTCCCGCTGCTCATTGACCATTTCGGAAAATGAGACGGGCTCAGGCGTCGGTTCAGTAAGCCAGGTCTCCCACATCGAGACAATCCGATGGCGACCCAAAAAGGCCAGCCCCGCCAGGATAAAAATCAGGAGCGCTAGATTCAGAAAAAAGATGCTTTTACGCATAGTTTCGTATCGGCTCTATTAATCTGGGACTATAGTCGATTGCTACCCGACTGTCAAGCAGAATTATTCAGATCACGCGCCACGTACACATTATCAGTTATATCATACCCGTTGAACGCGAATTTCTCTGACAGGCCCACTGCTTGCTTGTCCTGCTTGTAGGCTTGCTCCACATGGCGATTGGTCATGGCGTAGTTACTCATGGCGCCCGTCATCCCCGGTAGCACAATCTTCTTGATGCCTCGCTGGCGGGCGACTGACTGCAATTGATCCATGAACTTTTCCATAAATTTCGGAATATCGTATTTTTCTTCATGGGGGACGTCAAATCCGCGTACGAGCATCACCGGGTCACCGGCAGCATCCGATAATTCAAAAATCAATACCGATCCGATGAATTCCGCTTCGCCGGTCTCTGCGTCGCGGGCAGTAAATTTGAAGGGGACAACATTGGGAAACCGCTCGAGCATTTTCGTCTCTGCGGTATAGCACACATCAGCCAGATACCCGGACAACTCCCCGATCAGGCCCCGATCCGGAATCACGTCAATTTTCTGGGCGCTCCCCTGCTCGATGACGGTCATGTTCCGCGACGCTTCCCGGAGGACGCCGATGTGCGGCTCAAATGCCTTGCTCAGATTGATATGCTTACTGCTCTTTCTGCCGCGCTGTATCTTATCCCATGTCTGATCCGACCAGTAGTGTTCCTCATTTTTACGGTTGACATTGAGGACGTGATCTTTGATAAAATCATCATGCAGTGTCAGCATACGCAGTACCCCTTCAACCGATAGCCCACCCCGTAGTGTCGCCGCCAATTGATCCGCCTGCAAAGCTGAATAATTTTTATCAATCAGCCGCCTGAGTATCGTCTCACGGATTGCCGGAAAAATATCCAGTTTTTTCCCTGTACTCAGGTCGATCTCCAGCAACGCGCCCATCAGGGAATCGGCGTCGCCAGCGGCTTGTACCGCCTGACCGATAATGCGCAGCTGTTCGAGACGTGAACGGATGAACTGATTATCCGATTTTTTCATCAACGACTGTTCGATCTGGTCAATCTCGGTCTGCAGGCTGCCCTGGACCCGCTCCCGCAGCGTTTCGATAGTGCTCCGCCCATCCAGCACATTGAGTATTTCTGATTGCAGTTGGTCAAAATCATGAGAAATTTTTTCGGCTTCCATTTGTATTTCTACGTTTTGCAGGGAAAGGGTAAAAGGCTTATATTCCGCCGGCAGTTCAGCTATCCGTCCGTGGTCCCGCGCCTCCTGAAAATCAGCGACGATTTGTTCCATCGACGGCCGCCCGGTATCAAAACGATGGGTGCTTTTACCGCTCACCGCGCTTAATAATTCCAGGTCAAATTTGGTGAAATCACCGGTCTCCAAAATCGGATCCGTACCATACGTCCGTTCGCGCATCGACCGGAATCGCTCCACCAGCTGCCCCTCGGTGGCAATACCCGTCTGCAGCTGTTCCTCTGTCAGCGGCTGGCCTGTTTCTACGTGTTTGCGCAATCCGACGAAATGATGATACAGAGCCGGTGTCTTCGACAGTTTGAATTGCTTGACGTACTCCGTCAGATAGCGCCACTGCTCCGCATCCAGTGAAAAGCGCCCGTCCTGAGAGGCGGTCATGTGCTGCACAAAAGCCGTGGCTCGATCATACTGATTATGCGTAAACGCGTTGCGCTTTTCGTCGGTATCCGTCGGCAGCGCATCGAGGAAAGCGTCGATTGGCTCCCGGCCAAATACCTCCCGATACAGTTCGCGGTTCGCCTGCCCCACAAATCCCGCGGGATGTTCCTGGATAAACGCCTTTATCTTTTGCGAGAGGTCCTGCAGGAGCTCAGGGCTCAATCCCGAGTCTCCGCTCGGCTGAGCCGCTGCATCAGTCGCTTCCACCTGGCTGCGATCCGCCAGCTCAAAAATCTTAGCCACCCCGGCCAGGTTACCCGACGATAAACTTTCATTCAATACCGACGCTGCCTGATCCCCTGTCGCATTCTCCATCAGGGCTTGGGCCATGGCGATGTCACCCCGGTTGACCGCTTCCAGCACATACCGACGAGCGCAGCCGGGCATGGTATTGTATTCATCGCGATGCACCAGGGCAAGGTGCCGGCACAGCCACTCGCGTATCTCATCGGTACATAAGCTGACGTTTTCCAGGGCGCGGATGGCAAGCAGCTGCTCTTCGTCAGTGCCATTTTCCAGATAATACACAATCATAGTGCTCAGTGCGGATTCAGTTTCATGGAAAAGAGGATTTTTCACTTCTTCGCCCCGTTCACGATCGTAGAAACTCTCCTGGGCGAAAGAATCGGGATGTGAGCGAATTAAATCAAACAGCTCGGTCATGCCCGGTATGGCTTTGCCGGATTCGTCCAATGAGTCAAACCGGGAGATATACCCCCCGATAATTCGCGTCGTCCCATCAGCCAGGCCCGGATGACGCTTCCATCCTCCACGGGCGTTCAGATCAGCGTAGGCTCCCAGTACCACATACGGCGCGCTCTCCACCCTCCCCATCTCGACCAGAGACGCCCACGTACGCTGGTGGTCCGAATATGAATACCCGGTATCTTTCAAATATTTACTGCGAAACAGCTGCTCAACGAATTGCGTCCCTTCATCTATTCGTTCAGCGCCAAATGCCTCAACCATCTCACGATTATTGACGAATGCGCTCCAGCGCTGCGCATCAAGATGCTCGATAAACGTTTTTTCATAGGTTGTCCCGGCCAATTGCCGTTCCAAACCAGAATACCCATTAAAATATTCAATATGATTTTTGAGGTAATATTTCTCAGTCGACCCCTCGGGCAGTGACCGCGCGTGGTCCTGAAATGGCTGGATATACGAGTCAATCAAACCTTTGACCGCTTGGGTGCGGCGGGTGCGGGGTATGTGATCATGCAGAAACTCATAGATTGCATCATAATGATCATTGGGTCGTGCTTCGCCTGTTTTACGGGTAAATGGGAAGCGGAGATTCTGAAGTGGCTCGGGAAAATTCTGAAACGCCTGCATGATGCGCTCTCGCTTCTCAGGCTCATCCCCGTCGCCTCCCTCCTGCGTATCCCGCGTAAGATCAAAACTCTGTTTCAGCACGCCGAGAAATTGCTCTATGTCTTCTGGACGCACCGATATCCACTCCCGAGGATGTTCCTGCTGCGCTACGGTGATGGCGGGCCGGACGACCCGATCGATGTAATCGTCATTGATACTGTCTATAGCAGTAGCGGGCAGTGCCTGCGATTCCCGGTGCGATTCCTCATAGTTAGCATTTACCTCCTCGACTAATGATCGGAAATACGAAAATATTTCACGGTGCGATAATGTTTCTAATTTTCGCGCGATATCACCTTCAGTATATGCCATACTCCGATGTGCACTCTTTGCCTGCTCAAAGGATTCACTCCAGCCAGGCTGCCGGAGCGCGCGTAATTGTTTCTTTTCCTTTTCTATCCCCCGCCGCTTAAAATAGTGAAACCACTGCCCGACCATTGATTCGCGCAGCTGCCATGTTTGTGCCTCCAGATCCCAAATTTTTTCATCCAACTCATTTTTATCACTTATGCCCAATTCCTGCAGCACCCGACTGGTGTACCGTTCTGACGCGTCAGTCAGAGACGTCAACGACCGACGAACCTCCGTCATGCGTGATTCCAATGATTGCAGCTGCGGCATCAAAACGCTCAGGGAATAATGCAAATTTTCGATTCCCAGCGGCTCACTTTTGTGGTATCCATCATCGATCTGCTCAACCCCCTCACGGAGCGGTTCGGCGATTGAAGTCCGAATAGCTGACAGCTCCGCTTCCAGCACCTGTATCGCCTGCTGCATCCGCTCCCCCCGATGCTCGGCTGATATCGTTCCGTCGTCCGACGTTTCGGTCAACCCCTCGGTCAGTAACTGGCTGGCGGCATCGAGATTTTTTCTCCGAAACAGCTCGAGGCTATACGCACCCAGCTGCGCCACTCGATCCCTGTTCTGAGATATCAGAGCGATGAATGGATCCTCTGCCGCATTCTCGTCATGGCCACCCCGCTCATCCACCGCGGTATCCGTCTGATCAGGTCGCTCATCGGTGGGATGCAAACTCCAATCATGCTCCCCAATCTCAATCGGGTAGCCACAGTAATGGCATGCATTTGTTGTATGTAATTCGGTCATAGAATCAGAACCAGTCTTTCCGTTTGAAATACCGGGCGAGCACAAATACAGAGACAACCATCATCACCAACGATAGCCAAAACCCCCAGTGCGAATACAAAAACGGGATATCCCGGAAATTCATGCCAAAAATACCAGCGATCAAACTAGGTACCAGAATCAATGCGCCCCAGGACGTGACGCGTTTCATGGTCACGTTGAGGTTATTGGAAATGGTGGACAGGTGGATCTCGATTGACGATGTCAAGATATCGCGGTAGGTAGTCACCATTTCAATCAACTGGACGATGTTACCATTTAATTCCCGAAAATCGGATAACTGCTTCTTTTCCAGAAAAGCGGCGTATTCTTTTTCGATGCCGGCCACCACGTCACGATTTGCCACCAGCGCTTTGTGCAGGAAGATCAGGCTTTTTTTGGTACGGAATGTTTGCTGCATGGTCTGTTTGCTTTCCCGGTAATCAAACATGTGCTGTTCGATTTTTTCGATCTGGTCGCTGAGCGTGTCGATGGTGGAAAAATAGGTGTCCACGATCTCATCCAGCATGGTGAATAAGATGTGGGTCATGCCGCCTTTGAACATGGTCGCCATCCGTTCCGAAGGAAAACCAGCGATGCGCTGCAGTGCCAGGACCGGCTGCTCATGCAGGGTGATGAAATCATGTCGATTCTTTGAAACAAAAATGACCAGCGGAGCGCTGCGGACAAACGATCCGACCATCACCGGAACGGCGACGATAATCATGGAATAGTGCTCGACATTGTGCACCAGCGGGCGCTGCGTCTGATCTAGGTATTCCCGAAGCTCCTGCGGTTCGATGCCCACGAATCGAGCCACCTGCGTCAATTCCTGGTCCGTCGGGTGCTCGAGGTCAGCCCAGGCGGGAGATCCGCCCTCCAAATCGGTAAATGAACCGTTGCGGATGCTTCCTTGATTCAAAATTTTTGTGACGATAGCCATAGACGTATAGTATTATGAAACGACTACCCCGCTATTCCCCAGCAACCCCCACATCCAGAGAAAATGGTCGAGTGACAGATAGCGTTCTCCGGCCAGCGGATCGATGACGATAATTTTAGTCGGAGCGGTAGCTGACCCGACAAACCCGGTGACCACAAACGTATGTTCCCCGCTGACAGCGACAATATTCGTACCGTCGGGTGTCTTCCAATCGATGCGGGTACCACTGCCGGCCGTACCCCAGATGATGACGGGATGGCCTTTTTGTATTTCACCAATGAGATGCCCCAGCTCGCCGCCGGTAAACGCACGGGTAGTGCGATACGCCGCTCCGGCCTCCGCTATCGGATTCCAGTACACACCATACCCAGTCGATGGCTGATGGCCGTCGATATCCCCGACAAAAGCGATATTCGGGTCGCCCCAGACGCCGTTTGATTTTGGCGTCGGGTCAAAACCAATTGCATCAATCAAGGGCTGCTCGGTCACGTTGGCACCAAAATAATTCAGCGCCATTTTCAGCGTGGCTACTTCACAGCTGAGATTGTGATCCTGATGATCATACTTGACCGCTAATTTTGTCACCGATAATTCAGTGGTAAATGACGAGGTGTATTCAGATTCTGAGGGAAATCCGACGGTACCCTCCACCCCAGCAGCGATAGTCACCGTATAGGTCGTATTGAAATCCAGCGGCTCAGTGGGTGTAAATATCATCGTATCGCCATCCCACGCCACCGTACCGTCAACCACCGGGCTCAATGAAATCGCCTCCTGTGCCGATGCCTGATCGACGGTCTGATTAAATCCAAATCTCAATGCGGAATTGACACCGACACCGGTGCTCCCAGCCGTCGGCTGTGAGCTGGTGACGCGTACCGGCCCGATAGTAGTGAAGGTATGCGTGGCGCTCTCCGCCAGGTAGCCGCCGGCAAATGTTGGCAATCCTTCCTGGAGCGTGACCGTATACTGGGTATCACGTGCCAATTGATCAGGAGTGAATGTAACGGTGCGAAAATCAGTCGTGTCCCACGCGCCCTCAATAGCCGGTTCAAAAGTAATAAATCTGGGCAATTCAGAAAAATTAATATTTTCCGAAAATGTGATGGAGATGCCGGTATCGGTCGGTACCATCAGGCCTTGCGGTGAAAATGATACGATGCCGGGCGCTTCCCGAACCGTCCAGACCTCCTCCCGAACGACGGTAGGATCGGTCCGAGCCGCCACGGTATCAGTACCAAACAAATGCCGGAGCGTTTCCTGGGTCACGGTCATGGCATAGGTGCTGCCCTGAGACAATTTATTTTTCGGCGTGATGACATATGACTGGTGATCCTCTGCCTCCACCATGTCAAATTCGATTGCCGGGTCAAACTGTACGGACCAGGTATGTGTAGAACTGATCGGCCGGTCAAATGTGATGGTCCAGCTGGCATCGGCTTGGATCGGATCCGACACGCCAGGGGTCACTGCCGAAATGGCCGGACTCGGCTCAGTGATAAAAGTCAAAGTATAGTCGGCTGGCTGGGCAAATGACGGTATCGCGCTCTGGATGTGCCGTAAATGAATTTCATACGTGGTATCCGGCAGCCAGGTCAATTCCGGAGTGAACGCGAGCGACCGTACCAACTGGCCATGCACTACCGCTTCACCATACTCGATGGCGCCAAACACTTGCGGCGTGATTTCAATTTCGACATCACCGCGGGCAATCGGCCAATCAAAATGTATTACGACTGGCTGATCGAGTGGCTGGTGACCGCCCACCGTACTGGCAAAAACCGGTTCTGGTGTGCGCAATCCAAAAACAAGCAGCGAGGCAACAACAAATAGTACTGCGCTGGCAATACTAATAATAAGGTAATGGGTATGTGTGAGTTTTGTTTTTGTTTTTTGATTTTCGAGGGATACCTCCATACTGACTAGAATTATAACACGTTTTTATACAAAAGTAAAGAGTAACCCCGCTACCAAATTAATAGCGGGGTTGAAACGTAAGTACAATTGCTCCTTATATATTACAGATCAATTCGATCGGGTGCCTGACAGTGCCAAGCGCTGAGCTGGCAGATGCTCCGCCGCCAAAACCGACCCAAATAAATCTCTTGCCCGGCACCATCTGCTGCGGATGCATGGTCACCGCCGCCGGAATAGAAGCGCTGGTGGTATTGCCGATCTGCCCGTCAGCATCGAGGACTTCACCGCGGAAACCACGCTTTTTCCAGCTGGCCACAATCGGCCCATTGATCTGGGCACGATTCGCCTCGTGCATGGTGGCAAAATCGATATCCTCGAGCGACCACCCGGCTTTGGTGAGAATGGCATCGATGCCCGGTCCGCTCATAAACGGAACGAACAGGTCCTTGACCACGCGCCCGTTCATAGCCAGCCGATTCTGATACTGAATCAGCTCGTCCGCGGTTCGCAATGGCCGGCGTGATCCGCCGCACGGTGTCTCGATGACGTGCGCGTAGGCGCCGTCCATCCAGCTCCAGAATTGGGTCGGCGAAAACCAGTCCTCCTCCTCAGGGACCGCGCTGCACCAGGCGACGGTGCCCGCATCCCCCAGTACCGTGGCAAAAGCGCGATCGCGCCAATTGATGGTGGTGCTCATGGCGTCAGCACCGACGAGCAGTACGTTTTTTGACATGCCGCTGCGAATCCGCGCATACACAGCCTGGAGCATCGCCGGCCAGGTACTGCAGGCTAAACTCCCATCGAGGCCATACAGCTCTCGCGGCATGCCATCGCGCTGGGAAGGGATCCCGAGAGCCTCCTGCAGGAGAGCGGCGTCCGGTGGGCTATAGAGATATGATGGGGTCACCCGACCGAAACAAATGGCGTCAATAGCGTCAGGATCGATCTTCAGCTGGGAAAACAAGAGCTGTCCGGCGCGCGCAGCCAGATCAATAGTGCCCTCACCGTCAAGGATAAAACGCCGATTATGGAAACCGATGAACCGCTGTATCCACCGATCATTCGTGGTGAATTCTTTGGCTTCGTCTGACGTAAGAGAAGCTAATCCAGCTGATTTGCGCTGGCGATTGACACGTCCCCGCTCGAGACGGAGCCGCGCGGCAGTCAGGGCATTGCTCACCAAATAGGGCGGCAAGTACGCGGCAATAGCGTTAATACGCATTCCAAAACTAGGCATGTATGCCTCCTCTATGTATAGAACGTTTTTAGTGCTTTATTTTTATGTCATGGCAATTGTACGCTGCTGACTACTATTGGTCAAATACGAAAAAAATGCCGGCGAGGTGAACCACCGGCTGCTGTCCAATCACGATGGGGGTTACTTCTTCGTAATCGCGTTCGTGAACCACGATATGACCCACATCACCAGACCGCCAAGCAGAGCCGCCACAAATCCGTCAACCGCAAATCCCGGTAAGAACGATGCGACTACCCAAATCAGTGCCGCATTGATCACAAAGGTAAATAACCCCAGTGTCAGAATGGTGATGGGCAGGGTGAAGAGAATTAAAATTGGCTTGATGATGGCATTAACTAATCCCAACACCACCGCGGCGATCAATGCGTACCAAAAACTTTCTACCACAAATCCTGGCACCACATAGGTGACAACAATGAGTGCAGCGGCATTAAGAACTAATCGAATGATGAGATTCATAGAAACTAACTTGAATGCCGAGCTTCGAATTTCCGCCAAAGACGGATCTGCCTATGGCATGATATTCCGAGCGAGGCGTACTACTTAAGAAAAAAATGACGGAAACGATAACTGTTTCGCGAGGTCACGGGTCTCGCGGGTCCCGGACCGAGCGATTCAATACATTTGCGGAAGGTATCGGAAACCACTTTTCTAAAAAAGGGTTTCCGAACTATATACCGCTATGGGGATTCGAACCCCAGTTTCATCCGTGAGAGGGATGCGTCCTGGACCGGGCTAGACGATAGCGGCCTGATCGGTGTGCTGCAGTATAAACAACTTTTCAATAGTTATCAAGAACCCGCGTCGAAACGATGCCCACATCCCCTGTTAGACGATTTTATATTGACTTGTGCCGCATGGTCTCGAAATAGATAGCCGCTAACAGTGAAAGCATACCGAGCTGAAGATAAAATGATGACGGAATAACAATAGTGGTGTTATACACTTCGGTAAAGAAACCGAACATCCCACACATGATGCCAAATACCGCAAAGGCAATGGAAACATATTTGCTTTTCATGGTATCACCCCCTTTCGTAAACTCTGTACAATATATTATACCGCAATCTGACGCGCCAGTCGAATCAGTGTATGCGAATACCCCCATTCATTGTCGTACCAGGCAATAACCTTCAACAAATTCCCATCGACTACCTTGGTCAGACTGAGATCGATGATGGACGCATGAGGATTACCGACGATATCGCTGGACACAATCGGGTCTTCGGTGACGGTCAGGACGCCGGCGAATCGTTCGGAGGCAGCCGCTTTTTTGAATGCCGCATTCACCTCATCCGCGGTAATCGGACGCGCCATCACCGCGGTAATATCTGACAGCGACCCGACCGGGGTAGGAACCCGTACCGCCAATCCGTCAAATTTATCCTTCAGTGTCGGTATCGTTTCCGCCGTAGCAATGGCGGCGCCAGTGGTGGTGGGAACGATGTTGACAGCAGCCGCCCGTGCCCGACGCAAATCTTTGTGCGGCCCATCTATCAAATTCTGATCGGCCGTATAGGAATGGATGGTGGTCATCATTGCCTTGGTGATGCCAAACTCGCTCTCCAGTACCTGCATCGCCGGTGCGATACAGTTTGTGGTGCATGATGCGTTCGAGACGATCTGTTGGCCTGTGAGTGCCTCAGTATTCACCCCCATGACAAATGTCTCGACTGAGCCGCCTTTGGGTGGTGCCGATATGACCACATGTTTGGCGCCGGACTGGATGTGCGCCATGGCTTTTTCCTGCGTGAGAAAATGCCCGGTTGATTCGATCACCACATCGACCTGTAACTCTTTCCAGGGGAGCTGGGCTGGATCCTTTTCAGAAAACACTCGAAACGTTGCCCCATCGATAACCAAGCTATCAACAGTATGCGTTACCGTCCGGCTCAACCGACCATATACGGAATCATACTGCAGCAGATGGGCAAGCGTTTTCGTATCCGTCAAATCGTTGAGGGCGACCACCTCAACATCCGGATGCTCCAGCGCGACTTTGAAAGCCGCCCGACCAATCCGACCAAAACCATTTATTGCGAGTCGTAATGACATAGTATGTAGCGTCTCTAATGATTAATAATGCTTTATGCAAATGTATCGGCCATGCCGGTACTGCCAAACATATCGAGCCGTTCTTCCACCACTGTTCGCAACGCCTCGATCGACGGCGTCAGGATAGCGCGCGGGTCAAATTCATCAGGATCCTCGAGAAGTGTTTGCCGAAGCGTCTTGGTGAAGGCAATGCGCATCTCTGTATCGATATTAATAATGACTATACCCGCCTTCACCCCAGCGGCGATCTGCGCTGTCGGCAAACCGGATGCCCCATGTAGCACCAATGGAATATCAGGAATTGCCCGGTGAATCGCGGCCAGTCGCTCCAAATCAAGTCCGGGATTGCCTTTTTGCATTTTGATGATGCCATGGACGTTTCCCACCGCCACGGCCAGCGTATCCACGCCAGTTTTTTCCACGAACTCCAGCGCCTCTTCCGGCTTGGTCATGTATGCTTTCCGTTCCTCCTCACTTACCTCTTCTAGACCCTTGACCACTCCCAGTTCGCCTTGGGCATACACTCCCTTGCGATGGGCAAAATCAACGGCTTGTTTCGTTAAAATTACATTTTCAATAAACGGCATGTCCGACGCGTCCATCATGATAGAAGAAAAACCGGCCTGGACACACTCGGCTACTGACCGGAATGACCGCCCATGATCCAGATGCAGGGCGATAGGGATATTCCCCGCTTGAACCGTGGCAATAGTATGGACGATAGTCGTTATCGCCCGCAAACCGGCGTATTCGATGCTGCGCTCCGATACCTGAAGGATAATCGGCGATTTCTTGCGTACCGCCGCCTGGACGGCGCCCAGTGTCGTTTCCAAATTTTCCACATTGAAAGCCCCAAGGGTATAGTGATGCGCCTGAGCATGTGCAACTAATTGAGATAAATGTACCAGCATATTATATTGAACGCGTTGAATGGTAAGCTTTGACGACCTGCATAAATGAACTCGGATCGGTACTCGCCCCGCCGACGAGCACCCCGTCAATATCATCCATGGCGGCATACCCGGCAACGTTGTGCGCGTCTACCGACCCACCATAGAGAACACGGACGCTATCGGCAACATGGGTGTCATACAGCTCAGCAATAGCATGCCGGATCAGTTTATGCACCACCTGGGCCGATTCCGGAGAATCAGCCATTGGCTCAGCCACATCAGTGCTGGTGCTGATAGCCCACAGCGGTTCGTAGGCCAGCAGTACCGTACGTGCATCAGCCGCCCGCACGTCCCGCAATGCAGCCGTGACGCGATCGTGGATGACCTGTTTGGTTTGACCGGCATCTTTTTCTGCGTAACTTTCACCGAAACAAATGATCGGTCGTAATCGATGACGGATCGCAGCGTGGACTTTTCGGTTCACGTCCTCATCAGTATCATGGAAGTGTGCCCGTCGTTCCGAGTGGCCGATGATGACGAAACGGCAGCCGACATCGACCAACTGACGGGCGGCCACCGCACCGGTAAAAGCACCACGCTCTTCCCAGTGCATATCCTGACCAGCCACCGCCACAGCCGTATCTGCCAGCGCCATGCGCACCCGGGGAATAAAAACGTACGAAGGCGCAATAATAATCTGACTGGCGGCAACTGCTGCATCATGCCAGTCAAACGAGCGCAGGAAACGATCCACAGAACTCCCGTCGAGATTCATTTTCCAGTTTGCGATTAGATACGGCATATCGGTCATATTCTGTACTCTAAAATAATGATTGGGCGCCGACCGTCGTCAGGGTGACGATAGCACCGGCGATGACTACTCCCAGCACCAGTGCCGGAAGTGCCCGGCGGAAGGCGATGCCAAATACAAATGCGGCGGCGGCACCGGTCCAAGCGCCGGTTACTGGAAGCGGGATAGCGACAAACAGCGTCAGGGCGACAAACGTGCCATACTGCGCAGCGCTACTGCTGAATTTCCGCCGCGTCCGATTAAATAACCAGGTAAAGAAACGGTCGAAGAATCGCGACACCCGCATCAGCCACTGCGCTACCGGTTCGAGAAATAAAAGGAGCAATACAGCCGGAATCAGATTGCCCACCACCGACCAGAAATAGGCTGACCACCAGGGCAAATCAAATCCCACAATCGCCACGGGGATCGCTGCCCGCAGCTCAGCGATAGGCAACATTGCTACGAGCACCGTGGCCAGTTCCGGAGGGACATTGTGAAACAGCGAAACCCAATCTATATGTAGCATAGCGAAATTTTAACGCAAAGTAAAAAGTGTCTGACGTTGCTGGAGCGCCCCCCACCGTGCCAGCTCCCGTGCTTCGGAAAAACGATCTGCGCTACTTGGATTGCGCAATAGCACGACGATAACCGGCGGGGTATGTCCAAGCGGCATCGCCAGGTACGTGTACAGTGCTTCGTCCAAATACCCCGTTTTACCCATCAGCGGCGTATCATCGCCCAACAGCTGATTGGTATTGCGAATACGATGATACACCTCTTGGTCAATGGTACGAAATTCATACGCCGTGGTTTGCAGAGCGCCGGCAATAATCGGATGAGTAAAGGCCGCCTGAGCCAATCGAGCCAAATCTCGGGCCGTTGACTGATTGCGCGGGTCCAATCCCGTCGGTTCGACAAATACCGTATCCGCCATGCCCAGCCGCCGGGCGTACTCGTTCATGGTCGCGGTAAATTGCTCACTCGAGAGTCCAGTCGAACGGGCCAGCGCCTTCGTGGCGTTATTCGCCGAACCGACCAAACTGGTATACAGCAAATCTTTGACGGTCATTTTTTCCCCGACACTGACATACAGTCGGCTGCCTTCGACATTATCATTATCATCGGCATCGATAGTTACCTGGGCCTCCAGGTCGATCGGGGAAGATACGACGACCAGTGCGGTCATTAGTTTGGATATACTGGCGATCGGAATGACCACATCGCCATGACGCTCCCATAGTACGGTGCCGTCGCTCGCCGACTGGACAATGCCGGCATAGGAGCGTATGGGAATCGCCGGAAACTGGCGCAGCAACGGTTGCGACCGATCCAATGCCTGCTCGACGGCCGCCGCCTGCACAACCGGCGTCCCCGTCATCAAGAGCGCCGGGGAAACAGGCTGGTGCTGGAGCGTATAGAGTAATCCGAGCAAAAGGGTAAACATACGATTAGACCGGAGTTGGTTCGGAGTGCGGGCTGACTTTTTCCTGCAGCAGCCGGCGCAGATTCTCGTCGTTGTTCAGCTTGTCATAGTCTGGCAACTGCGAAACACGGTCAATGCCCAAGAATTGCAAAAAATCAAACGTGATGGTATAGACAGTGGCCATTTTTTCCCGGTCATCTTTTGCCTCGACCAATCCCCGGATGAGCAGATTACGAATAATCAAACTGCAATTGATCCCCCGGATCTGCTCAAGTTCGGCTTTGGTAATCGGACCACGATAGGCGATGATCGTCAGCGTCTCCAGGGCCGGCTTGGTCAATTCGCCGGTCTGTTCCGATTTGATAAACTCCTTGATCACGGCAGAGTATTTCGGACTCGTCGCCATCTGAAACGACTGGCCGACCTTTTGGATATGCACCCCCCGATCTGCGGTATTATATTCAGCCATCAGCGCTTCAGCAGCCTCGGCGACAGGGCCTTTCTCCTGCTTGAGAATTTCCGCGAGCTTTTGTACTGACAGCGGCTTTCCTGAGATGAAGAGTAGGCTTTCGATGAGATAACGTAACTCCATATTTATTCGATAATATTAGTTTGATCAGTCGCGGCTCGTTTTACGACTATGTCGTCGAAGGTTCCCTCCTGCACCACAGCCACCGCTCGCTGTTTCACGAGCTCGAGTAACGCTAAAAACGTAACGATCACATCCACTTTGGTACGAGAGGACTTCAACAATTCACTGAACTGTACCTGCGCCTGGGCCTGAATCAAATTCTGAATATTGATGATACGCTCGCGAATAGATACCGTCCGGGCAATCTGCTCCTGTGGCAATCCCACCCATACCGCTAATTCCTGCAGCACCCCGGCAAATAATTCTCGCAAAAGCGCGGCACTGAGCGACGGCGGCGGATTGAATACCTTATCCACTTTGATGAGCATGCGTTGGCGGGGAAATAAAAATTTCTTCCGGTTCAGCATCCGATGCAGCACCTTGGACGCCTCATAAAACTCCTTATACATCTTCAGCTGGAACTCCAGGTCTATCCCCTCATCTTCATCGTCTGTGGTTAGTTGGGGAAGCAGCTGCCGGGATTTGATGAGGAGCAGTTTTGCGGCCACGACCAAAAAATCTGCCAATTCGTCCGTGGGGATATCGATGGCATCATTGAGATGGGCGATATACTGGTCGGTCACCGCAGCCAGTGACACTTGGGTGATATCCAATTGTTCCTGTTCGATCAGCTGAAGCAGCAAATCCAGCGGGCCTTCGAATTGTTCGGTTTTGAAATGGTATACCATTTACCGTGTAAAAAAATAAATATTGACGATAACAAGGATGGTCCAGTTAGCGATGCTGATCCAGGGTCGCGGCCACCAATTACGGCCAAATCGAAAATGAAAATCTGAAAACGGATACAGTAACCGCGTGGCCCACACCCGCTCATGGGTACAGACGTCAAGGAATATGTGCAGATAATAAGGAATAACGAGATACCAGTAGGCCGGGGCGACAACGAGTATAATTCCGGCGATCAGGCTGACAGGAATCAAACTATGAGTCATATAGTACACACGCATGTATACATCATCAAATTTCTCCTGGGATTCAATTCCTCGCAGTACCGACGCATACTTCCGGCCGAAGCGTAAAAATCCAATGAGTGCAGGAATGACGTCCGGAAGCGCTCCAGATAGTGCTGCCCAGCCAATCATTCCGCGACTGCGGATGATAGTACTCCCCCACGCGGCATGTGAAACGATATCCATGAATTATTTTTTCTTTGGATCGCGCTTGGCGATAACCGCCGTCTGCACATTATCCCCCTCCAGCTTGATAAAATCTTTGACTTTCATGCGCACACTCTCCGTGAAGCTGCCTGCACCAAACAGCACCTTTTGTGCTTTCAACAGTGCCTTGTCCATCACCACACCGACGGTATGCACCGTGCCAAATGCGGTCATGGCGCCCGGTTTTACTTTAAATTTTCGCTTCATTTCCCCTTCGCTGGCGATGGAAACTTTTTTCGCCCGAAAAAGTTTTTTTACTTTTGAAACGTCCAGTTTATAGTGGGCCGGTACGATCACCAGAAAATATTCTCGATCTACTTTCACCAGTAATGTTTTGGCGATCTCCTGCAATTTCGCCTTCAGCGTCTGTGCCAAATCATAGGCCGTATAGACAGTGCGATGCGCCACCACTTCATAGGGCAGGCCGTTCTTTTCCAGAAATGAGATTACTTTTTTGGGAATTGGCATATTATTTCTTGGTAAATGGTAATTGCTGCTGGGTGCCATATAATTTCCGGGCGGTGCGGCGGCCGAGCGCGGTGATCCGGACTTCATCGATAAACCATTTCTCGGGTGTACGCCGGCCATAGCCGATGAGCATCCCCCGCTCGATCAGACGCTCAATACTCCGAGATATGATGCGCTGCTGATCGTCGGCTGAGGGTTTTCTCTTTTGACTGGAATAAAACTGCTTCAATTTCGTACGCTGCAGCTTCCCTCGCGCCTCAAAGGCACTGGTGAGGATAAATCGCTGAAGCGGAGAGAGGCTCATTCTTTTTTGGTTATCTGGATATGCAAATCCTTCAGCTGCTGCTCCGAAACGGTACTGGGGGATCCGGTCATAGGTTCGCGGTTGTCGCCGGTTTTGGGAAACGCAACCACCTCGCGGACATTTGGCTCATTCAATAAGAGTGCGAGCAAACGCTCGATGCCACAGGCAATGCCGCCATGCGGTGGCACGCCATACCCAAATGCTTCCATCATATGTCCAAACTGCACCGCCGCTTCTTCTTTTGACACACCGACGAGCGCCAATACTTTTTCCAATACGACAGGGTCAGTGGAGCGAATACTGCCGCCAGCCACTTCATAGCCATTCAGGGCGATGTCATGCTGCCAGGAGCGCACTTGAGCGGGATCGGTGTCTAGGAGCGCCACGTCATCGGAGTGCGGCGCGGTAAAAATGTGATGGTTGGCCACATATTTCCCGTCCTTGAGTTCACTTTCGAAATACGGCCAGTCAACGATAAAGGCAAAAGCCAGCTCGTTTGGATCGTTCGTATCCTTCCGCAAATCCGGTTTGTCACTGCCATATTTTTCCATAGCTTCAGCGTAGGGGATGCGCGGCCACGGTGAAAAGGTTATTCTTTTTTCCGGAAATAACGCGTTAACCATGGTCGTGTACAGCCGTTCAACCAAATTGAGAATATCCTCCTGCTCCACGAATGACATCTCAATATCCAACTGAAAAAACTGATCAGGCGCCCGATCAGCACGGGCGTCTTCATCACGGAAGCACGGCGCAATTTGAAAATATTTATCAAAACCAGCCACCATCAACATCTGTTTGTATTGCTGGGGGGATTGCGGGAGCGCGTAAAACCTGCCGGGATACTCCCGCGACGGTACCAAATAGTCACGGGCTCCCTCGGGAGTAGATTTAGCCAGGATGGGCGTCTCCACTTCGATAAAACCCTCCCCGTGCAAGAAATCTCGCATGAATTTCAGCAGTTTCGAACGGATGATAATAGTGCGCTGGTGCTTCGCCCGGCGCAAATCCAGATATCGGTATTTGAACCGTAGCTCTTCGCCCACCTCTGCTTTGTCAGTATCCACTATCTCAAACGGTGGCGTTTTTGCCTCCGCCAAAATCCGCATACCGGTAGCCTGAATTTCGACTGTACCGGTCGGCTGATCCGGATTCACGAGCTTCGGCGGCCGCTGTGCCACCGTTCCCATGACTTCCACTACAAATTCCGGCCGTAGTTTTTTTGCCGTTTCCAGGAGTTCGGCGCGGTCGGGAGTGCATACTACCTGTACGGTGCCGGTGACGTCTCGCAGTTCGAGAAACACCATCTTACCCATGCGGCGCGCCACGTGGACCCAGCCGTCCAAACGGACTTCCGTGCCCACACATTTGATCGTTTCCGCGATATACGTCCGTCGCATATTATGGTTCCAGTATTACTGTGGCTAATATTGGCGCGGTCGTGCTGGAAAAAATCGTTTCAAAAAAATACCGCTGATTGTAAAAATAAATATGATCCTGGGGTGGATTACCCGGTACCTGACGGTACACCGTTGCCGTCATTCCATCAATTTTTTCGGTGTATGATTGGTAAATATTCGGCGTCACGCCCGTCAACCGCTTGAATACTTTCGCGACATCTACCTCGTCAGATTGCTCATCGGGCGCCAGGGGAAACGCTTTCAGCGCGAATACAGTATCCTGCCCGCTGATCAATTCGACGATCCGGCCCTCCGCATCGCCATACACGATAGTATCCTCACTCACCACATCTGAACTGGGGTACTGGAAACTGATCCCCGTTTCGTCCGATTGATACTGCAGCCACCCGGTCGTGTCCACCGTTTCGGGGATGCGCACAATTGAATTACGAAAACTGCGAATGATGAGAATGTTATCTGTTGGGGTCGGATTTTCTATCCAGAAAAAATATAATATATAAAAAACAAAAAAAACTACCACCACTTCCATGAGGATGATGGAGATGCCCCAAAAAGTCGAAATACCTCGCTCTTCAAAAAAACTCATATATTAATTACTACATAAATTATGTGTCGGGGGACACAGCTCCCCCTGGTGCGTCTCATACGGACGGCAATCGGGTGCCTGGGTGGCATCAAACGTCGTATAACCGCACCAACTGATGACGCTCCCCTGCTGATCGATGATCAGATCGCCCACACCGACGCATTCGCTCCGCACGATATACCGTTGCCCACAGGCGTACACCTGAGTGACCGGACACTCCGCGGGGAATTGCCGGGGCACCGTAGCGCAATACGATTCAGCGCGGTCGTCCGCCGAATCACCACGGTTGACCGAGAGCGCGATACCATCGAGCAGAACCATGGCCAGCGCCAGCAGTCCAAATAGGATAATCCATCGCGCTGATATACCGCCGCTGTGCATAGGTTATGGTCGTAAACGATTTAATAGCCGGGGGAACGGGATAGTCTCACGCACATGTTCCAGGCCGCAAATCCAGGCAACTGTCCGTTCGAGACCAATACCAAATCCTGAGTGGGGAACCGAACCGTATTTGCGCAAGTCTAGGTACCACCCGAAATCAGCCATCGAGAGCTGGTGCTCCGCAAACCGCTGCGCCAAAAGCGCATAATCCCAGATACGCTCCGACCCGCCAATCACTTCACCGTATCCCTCCGGTGCCAGCAAATCCGCGCACAGCACGACGTCCGGCTGTTCCGGATCAGGCTGCATATAGAATGCTTTGATGGCGGTCGGATAATGCGTGACAAATACGGGCGTCTCGTATTTCTTCATCAATACGGTCTCATCGTCCGCCCCCAGATCATCGCCGAGCTGAATGTCCGAGCCGAGTTGCTGCAGCTCAGCAACCACCTCATGGTAGCGTTTGCGAATAAAGGGCGGCTTCACCCTTGCCAGAAGTGATGTGTCGCGTTCTAGTATTTTTAGCTCAGCAGCGCGATTGTGGAGCACTGATTGTATCACATGCGTCACCAGGCGCTCCTGAATGTGTAAATTTTCCTCATGCGGCACAAATGCCGCCTCAGCATCCAGCATCCAAAATTCCATCATGTGCCGTCGTGTTTTTGATTTCTCCGCGCGAAACGTAGGACCGAAATCGTACACCCGCCCGAGTGACATGGCGAGTGCCTCCAAGTACAGCTGTCCTGACTGGGATAAATATGCCTTTTCATCAAAATAATCAGTTTCAAAAAGTGTCGTGGTTCCCTCGCAAGCCGTGGGCGTCAGGATCGGGGTGTCAGTCAGGGTAAAACCATCCTGGCGGAAAAACTCCCGCATGGCCCAAATTATTTCATCACGCACGCGGAGGATGGCCTGCTGGCGAAGTGAACGGAGCCATAGATGCCGATTATCCATCAAAAAATCTACCCCATGTTCTTTTTTGCCAATGGGGTATTCCTCGGCCCGCTGCACCAGTGACACCGACTCAACTTGCATCTCGTAGCCATACGGTGAACGGTCATCCGGATGTATCGAACCAATGACGATAACGCTTGATTCTATCGTCAGCTGCTCACATGACTGCCAGGAGGCTGACGGTACATCGTCTTTGCTGACTACGGCCTGAATGCGCCCAAAACCATCACGAATTTGAAGAAAAAATATCTTACCGGAGCTGCGAAAATTAAAAACCCATCCCCGGATGGTGACGGTTTTGCCGAGATGGGAACTGATATCTGATAAGAATACTTGTTGCATACTGTGACGAAAATTATAACACTTTTTCAGTGTTTTCGCAAACGACAAACACACCACATATGGCGGTACCTCCCGGGCACATGTTCCCTTATACCAGCCGACGATGGCGGAATATCATTTTAATGATTTCAATGCAGAGTATTGCAGCCAAACCAACCGGTAGCGCGAGTAGCCAATCAAGGGCATTCAACGACACCGTCTGAAAAACGCCCTGCAATGCCGGAATATAAATCACCGGAAGCTGGATCAGCAGCCCAACCAAGACCGCCAGCACCAGCGGGCGATTGCGAAACGGATTTTGCTGCCATATCTGATGGCGGATGCTGCGATAGGAAAAGGAGTACAGCAAGGTGGCGATGGCCGCGGCGGCAAAGGTGGTGGTGCGGGCCCGATCCAGGTCACCGGTCAGCTCACGTTGCATGGCAAATAACCCAAGTAAGAGTAATCCGATGAGCACGCTGACCACCCCGATCAATATTTTCATCTCCCGGTCAATAATCGGCATAGTGCGAGAAACGGGTTTCTGCGACATGATGTCCTGTTCTCCAGCTTCCAGCGTCAATCCGATGCTCGGAAATGAATCAGTGACAAGATTGATCCAGAGTATCTGCACGGCGACGAGCGGAAGCGGCCAATGGAAAAACAGTGATAGGGTGACGAGCAACATCAGAGTAAAACTATCGGACAAAAGAAACAATATTGCCTTCTTGATATTATCAAAAATAATCCGCCCCTGCTCCACTGCACGGACGATAGTGCTGAAATTATTTTCTATCAACACCATGTCAGCCGATTCTTTGGCAACATCAGTGCCGGATCCCAGCGCCACGCCGATATCCGCAGATTTGAGAGCGGGGGCGTCATTGACGCCGTCACCCGTCATAGCCACCACTTCCCCCCGCTCCTGCCATGCATCGATGATGCGTAACTTATCCTCGGGAGTAACCCGGGCATAGACGGAAATGGTATGGATGCGGGACATAAGTTCTTCCCGGGACAGTTTGGCAAATTCCTCGCCTTCAATGATATTGTCATCCTGGTGCGGCAGCCCCACTTCCTCGGCAATAGCCCGGGCGGTCAACCGATGGTCGCCGGTCAGCATCACCGGACGGATACCGGCCTGAATGCACCGTTGGATAGTTTCGCGGGCATCCGCGCGAAGCGGATCCTTGATCACTGCAAAGCCGACAAAAACTAAATCATCCAGCAATGCCGGATCATCAGTCAAAGTGTCGGTCGTTTTTTTCATGAATTTATACCCGAGCCCGAGGAGACGCAAACCCTGTCCGCTCAGCTGCTGGTATTGGCGGCGAAGCCGATCGCGCATGGTTTTATCGAGAGATTTCACTGTACCATCCAAATCAACTTTGGCCGCCCGATGGAGCAATATTTCCGGGGCTCCTTTGACATTGAGGATCAAACCATGGTCAGGATCATCATTGAGGCTGGCCATGTATTTATAGCGGGAATTGAAGGGGAGCAAAGCGCGACGGGGGTGTGAAGCACGGACATGATTGAGATCAATTCCCGCCTGCGTCGCCACTAATATGAGTGCCTTTTCCGTTGGCATGCCGACTACCGTCCGATGTTCTATCGCCTCCTCCGGATTTTCAATGTAGGCGTCCGAAGCCAGTACGCCGATTTGGAGTGCCAAAAAATAACTCTGTGCCGGAGCCGCATCGGCCGATGCCAGAGCCGGACTGGTACGCGTATCAAACTCGCGCGAATAGGTGATCACCCGGACTACCTGCATTTCCCCTTCGGTCAGCGTACCGGTCTTATCGGTACAGATGACCGACGTCGAACCGAGCGTTTCAGCGGCAACTAGTTTCCGCACCAGCGCCTTATGTTTGAGAATCCGTTGCATGCCGATGGCCAGGGTGACGGTGACCACTACCGCCAATCCCTCAGGGATGGCCGCGACGGCTAATGCCACCGCAGTGGCAAATGTAGCCCGGACCTCATAGCCCATCACTAACCCGATGATAAAAATCACAAAGGCAACACCCAAGATGATATAGCCGAGCAGCTTTCCCAGTCCGACGAGTTTCTGCTGGAGAGGGGTCGACTCTTCTTCAGTGGTAGCGAGGAGCGTCGCAATCTTCCCTAGCTCAGTATCGGTGCCAATACCTACCACGACCCCTTCACCTGACCCATTGACCACCACCGTACCCATAAATGCCATATTGCGCTGCTCAGCGACCAGCACCGCCGAGGGGAGCGGATCAGTCACTTTAGTAATCGGGTTTGATTCCCCGGTCAAACTGGATTCATTTATCTGTAATTCAGTGGCGCTATACAGCCGCACATCGGCCGGAACTTTTGCCCCAGCGGCCAGATATACCACATCCCCCACTACCAATTCGGTGGCGTCGATAGTTTGCCGCTTCCCGTCGCGGCGGACAACGGTATAATGCGTCACTACTTTACGGAGCAGCTCAAGTGAGCGCTGAGCCCGGTACTCTTGGATAAACCCAACAATCACATTGACAGCGACCGCCGCTAGAATAACATAGGTATCCAGCCGATCATCGAGAATTAAGGTGACGACCGCCGCGCCGAGTAATATATAGATCAATATACTCTTGAACTGGGCAAGTAAAATCCGCCACCCGGACAAGCGTTTTTTGCCAGGCAGTTGATTTGGCCGGGACCCTGACCCGCGTTTTATCGCTTCGGCAGAGCTCAGTCCAGCGGCAGATGTGCGGTGGGCGGTAAAGACGCGATCTATCGGTTGTGTGCAATATGAGTGCTCCATACTACTGTATGAAGTATACCATACATACCAAAAACGACCCGAAAA
Organism: Patescibacteria group bacterium; assembly: GCA_049325535.1. Lineage (GTDB taxonomy): Bacteria > Patescibacteriota > Patescibacteriia > UBA10025 > JAHIVO01 > JAXDBW01. The sequence goes on along the minus strand of JBMOKY010000001.1, from coordinate 282,299 downwards.
ACGGATCGTTTTTGTGTATTTTCAGAAAATATTACGCAGTAACGTCGCTTGCGGTATTCACCACAAAAGTCACAATTGCCCACGCGAGGAGGACAACGATTAAGCCAACGACAGCGGCGCTAATAATTTTCTTAGCTGAAGCAACTTTGTCTTCATTGCCACCCGCGGTAATCCAGATGAAACCACCGTAGAGAATCATGATGACGGCGATCAGGCCCAAAAATCCCAAGACCCATTGAACGATGTTTATCACCGTTGCTTCCAGATCAGCGGTTCCGAGACCAAACGTGTCGCCATAGTTGCCAATATTGACCTGTGCTGAAGCAATAGCCGGCACAGCGAGCACAGCAACCAGAGTAAGAATGATTGTTAATTTTTTCATACGTCACCCCCTTTCATATCCTACCGGATAGGTAGAATGATAGATAATCAATGATTAATTATTGTAATTTACCCTTGGTATAAAAGTAGAAAAAAGCACCGAAGATCAGAAGCAGGATAATAATGAATATTTGTCCGCCGGTTGATTCCATACTTATAAATTCATATTACCGTAGCACGCAGGTAAAAAACTGTCAAGCGTATTGATTTACTTTTTTAAATTTGTTGACGATCCCTTTTGGGTTAGATACGTGTTCACGCTCTCAACCGCACGCAACACCTCCAGCGGTACTGCAAAGATGACGGTATTCGATTGATCAGATGATAAATCATTAATCGATTGGAGTGTGCGCAGATGCAGTGCACCAGGCGATTCAGCCAGTGTCCGGGCAGCTTTCGCCATATTATTTGCCGCAGATACTTCACCTTCAGCTTTGATGATGACTGCGCGTCGTTCACGCTCCGCTTCCGCCTGTTTGGCGATCGTCCGCTGCATGGATTCGGGCAATTCAATATGCTTCAACTCCACGCCAACCACATGTATGCCCCATGGGTCTGTCGCCTTATCCACTATTTCTCTTATTCGTTTGGATATTTCATCCCGCTGCGCCAATAAGTGGTCGAGTTCAATCTCCCCCACTACATCACGCATAGTCGTCTGCGCCAACTGCGAAACGGCATACTGATAATCCTCCACCTCGATGACCGCGGCCCGAGGGTCGCGTACTTTAAAATACAGTACCGCATTTAACTTGATAGTCACATTGTCCTTGGTGATGGCGTCCTGGTCTGGTACGTCAACGGTCATGATCCGCATGTCCACCTTCCGCATCATTTGAAAAATCGGGATCACCAAACGCCACCCCGGTTCGACCGTGGAAGTATAGCGCCCCATGGTAAATTTCACTCCGCGCTGGTACTGATTGATTTGGCGAATTGAAATCAGCAGTATCAAAGCGATTACGATAAGGACAGGTACAAACGCCATTTTTTCTTGATTAACAATAAAAGATGATGTGAATATAGCATAAAACCCAATTATTTGCAAACAGCTTGCCTTTTCCTAGCTGATTTGCTACTATTCGTGGCATATTCGTTCTGCTCCGAGGGTGATTTGCCTACTGAGGATATTCCTGCCAAACTAATGACGTGTGATGACATGGGAATGCGGACCCGCAGGGCAGTCGAGTACTTTAGGAAAGAGACGAGGAGGAGAAAACCTGAAGTTGTCTCCTCATATACGCGCGCATAGCTCAGTTGGTAGAGCAGTGGCCTTTTAAGCCAACGGTCGGGGGTTCGAATCCCTCTGCGCGCACCAAGCGAAAATTTGATACGGGGAAATGGTGGACAAAGTGTGGGTAGTATATGGCTTGCTTTGGCGGGTATTTCAGGATACACTGAATATCACCGAAAAAGCCGCATCTAGCACACCCCCATGGCCAAAAAAACCACCCCAATCGATAAACTACCTCCCCAGAACCTAGAAGCCGAACAGTCGGTACTCGGGGCTTTGTTGATCGATAAAGACGCCATCATCAAGGTGGCCGACGTGATTACCGCTGACGATTTCTACAAAGACGCCCATCGGGACATCTTTGAGGCGATGCTCCAGCTCTATGAAAAGCGGGAACCGATTGACGTACTCTCACTGGCAAACCAGCTGCAAAGCAATAAACAATTAGAACAGATCGGCGGTCGCACATATCTGGCCACCCTTGCCAATGCAGTACCAACCGCATCACATGTAGTAAACTACGCGCAAATCGTTCAGAAGAAAGCCACGTTGCGTCGCCTGCTCAATGTTGCCGCGCGCATCACCGAGCTGGGCTATGACGAGGCTGATAATATCGAGGAATTGCTCGACAAAGCTGAACAGTCGATTTTTGGCGTGTCCCAAAAATACCTCAAACAAAATTTCGTTCCCATCAAATCAATCCTGACTGAAGCATTTGACCGCATCGATGAACTTCACCGTGAATCCGGAAAACTGCGGGGCATCCCCACGGGATACGCGGATCTGGACAACATCCTGGCCGGTCTGCAAAAATCAGATTTAATCATTCTGGCCGCTCGCCCTTCGGTCGGTAAAACGACCCTGGCGCTGGATATCGTGCGGCAAGTAGCGGTTAAATCACAGGTGCCCGTCGGGATCTTTAGTTTGGAAATGTCAAAAGAACAGCTGATTGATCGCTTCCTCTGTGCCGAGGCTGGCGTCGATCTCTGGCGCATGCGAAGCGGTAAGCTGTCCTCTGATGACGACTTCACCAGCATCGGCAATGCCATGGGCATCCTCTCAGAAGCTCCTATTTATATCGACGACTCGGCCACGGCCAATATCATGGAAATCCGCACCAAAGCCCGACGACTACAATCAGAGCACAATCTCGGCCTGATTATCATCGACTACCTCCAGCTGATGCAGGGAACCAGCGGGACAGATAACCGCGTGCAGGAAATCAGCGAAATCACCCGCTCCCTGAAAGCCATCGCCCGTGAACTAAATGTCCCGGTTATCGCCCTGTCGCAGCTGTCACGCGCGGTCGAATCCCGCACACCCCCCATCCCCAAACTGGCCGACCTGCGCGAATCAGGCTCGATCGAGCAGGACGCCGATGTGGTACTATTTATTTACCGTGAGGCTATCTACAAAAAAGATATCGACCCGGCCAGAAAAAATATTGCGGAAATACACATCGCCAAACACCGGAATGGTCCGACCGGCGAGATCCAATTGTATTTTGATGAAAACCGGGTTAGCTTCCGTAATTTTGAAAAACGAGTCACTGAAGTCCCTGGATTTTAAAAAAAACATCTAATACGTACTGACCGTATGTTCAATAAGATCAAAGACCTGAAACATCTCCGCGACCAGGCTCAGCAGATCAAAACCGCCCTGCGCGAAGAAACGGTCCACGCCGATGCTGCTCATGGTTCAGTGCAGATGGTGATGGATGGCAACCAGGAAGTGCTGAGTGTAGAGATCGCCGAGGAGCTCCTGACCGCTGACCGGAAAGCCGACCTGGAACAGGCGGTGCGCGAGGTGACGAATGACGCTATCAAAAAAGCGCAACGGGTCATGGCGCACAAGATGCAAAGTATGGGCGGACTGAATATGCCGGGCATGTAAATGACTGACTACCCCGAACAAATCAAACAAGCAATCGCCAGCCTCGCTCGACTGCCGGGATTGGGTCCTAAATCCGCCGAGCGCCTAGTTTTTTATTTGGTAAAAAATGGTTCGGGGCCGATTGATACACTGGTGACGCAGCTCACCCGCATCCGCAGCGAAATCCGCGTGTGTGATCAATGCGGCAATATCGCCGTGCAGAATCCCTGCCATATTTGTAATGATTCAGCGCGTGATACCACCCTGCTCTGCATCGTAGCTGAACCGCAGGATATCACCATTATCGATAAATCTGGGGATTTCCGTGGACGCTACCATGTACTGGGCGGGGTAATCGATCCAGCGGATAATATGACACCAGACAAACTGCGTATCGCTTCACTGATCGACCGCATCAAAAACAGCACCCCTCCGATTCGCGAAGTGATCATCGCTACCAATCCAGACCTTGAGGGCGAATCAACTGCCATGTACCTCCATCGCCAGCTCAGATCATTGCCGATTACCATCAGTCGCCTCGCCAAAGGCCTGCCCATGGGCGCAACTATCGAATATGCCGACGAAGTAACTATCTCCAACGCGCTCAAAGGCCGACAAAAGATGTAATCAGGTATTTCGTGCGACTAAAAAATCGCTCCGGATGGAAGCGATTTTTTGTATAGAATTATGCGCTGTGTGATATCTTCTCAATCTTGACCTTCGTCTGATACTGACGGTGGCCGATAACGCGGCGGTAGCGGGTTTTATTTTTATACTTCACAACGCGAACCTTCGGCGCCCGCTGCTGCACGACAACCGTACCGGTCACTGACGCTTGCGCTACTTTCGGGGTGCCGAGCACGGTTTGCTTGCCGTCTGCATACAGCAACACATCAGAAAATGTCACGCTTTTACCCGCAGCGGTGGGAAGTTTTTCTATGGTAATCTGACGCCCCTCATGAACCGGATACTGTTTTCCGCCGGTACGGATAATGGCAAATTTCATAATCGAAATTAATATAAAATGGTAGTAATGCAATCATCAATCAAGACCCATGCTGACTCCATAGGTATCACCAATACTAGCAAAGTGCCTATTTTTTGTCAAAAGTGATTGCCACGGAATCGCCAACCCTCCAGCCGGCGCCCCGGGCAGTGCCAGAACGCACCTCGAGCACCTCAGTAGCGGTCACCCCCGGATCGATGGTCTCCTGCCCCGGGGGGACTCGGTGCGCGATGTGAACGATAGTCCCCTGATTAATCCAAATAATGTCCAAGGGGAACTCCATACCCCGCATCGTAAATGCGTATGACCCGGGCGTAGCAAAGGTAAAAAGCATACCTCGATCGATCGGCAGATATGACCGCCCGGATAAACCGGCTATTTGAGCATCCTGACTCGCCGCCACCTCCGCATGGACGACACTCGGGCCAATCTGTACTGTTGCCGTCTGCCCGACAACCCACTTCCAGTAATAGGGGACATAATCGGTAATTCGCCACCCGCCAACCGCCCAGAGTATCATCACCAAAATCGCCGCAATCATCACAAACGTCCACATGCTTCGCTTGTTCATACTATGGCGTGTTACGGTGCTTATGTCGGTATTGTACTACGATCAGCACGCCAAGTACAATCATCACCCCACATAAAACAAGTAGCGCGGTAAATTTCTCCTGGCTATTGCTGAGGAATATGGCTGTACCGCCAAAAGCCGCGGTCAAAACGTACAGCAGCAGCACTACCTGTCGATGTGATAAGCCGGCATCCATCAGGCGAAAATGGAGATGCGTGGTGTCAGCCGTACGGAAGGGTGATGCACCGCGCCACAGACGGCGGACGATTACCCAGGCGACATCCAGTATCGGTATACCCATAATCAGTACGGCGGTGGCAATTTTTGCTCCAGAAATGATGGCAAGTACCCCGAGCATGAAGCCAGTGAGTAAACTTCCTCCCTCACCCAAATACATTTTTGCCGGATGGAAATTAAACAATAAAAATCCGACACAGGCACCTGCCAAAATCACCGCAAGCAGCGCCGTCTCTGGTTGGGCAACTTCCTGATGAATACTCAGAAAAAAAAGTACGATGGCGCCAATAGTCGTGATGCCCGAAACAAGCCCGTCCAGCCCGTCGAGAAATTTCGTAGTATACATCATGCCCATCAACCAAACCAGGGTAAACAGGTCTGCCGCAATGACGATGAAATAGGGTATTCCGCCCAGCGAAAAAATTTTTATATTCCAGCCATCAAGATATAGAACCCCACCAAGGGGATTGGTTATGTAGGTCACGCCAATCCCCGAAGCGATGACCACCAGAGTAGCCAGTATCGGCCATATGATCTGTTTTGCCGGTGAACGGTTATATCGATCGTCCAGATACCCACCCAACATGAGCAGCCCCCCAGCCAGGAACATGCCCCAAAGGTATTTTGGATGCAAATACCCGCCGAGTAGCCGATCAGAAAAAACCGCATACCCGCCGACTACTATAACCAACGTAATGAAAATCGCCAAGCCGCCAAGTAATGGTACCGGCGCGGGCTGTAATTTGCGCTCTGGTGCGGTCTCGGGTCGATCAACAATACCCTGCCGCACGGCCCACCAGCGGACCACAACCGTCATCCCCACAGCAACCGCCACGGATATGACAAACGGCATGATATACGCGCTGGTGCTAAGCAGATTCATGGCATCGATCAAGATAGGTTTGTAATATTTGCTGCGCTGCTATAGCATCGGTCTGCCCGCCGCGCTGCTGACGAGCAGAACGGCCCGCCCCGTGCAGCAACTGAGTGGATAGTCGGGAGGTCAGCCGTTCATCCTGATAGGCGACGTGTACTCCGGTCGCCTGGCTCAGCGCCACTCCAAATGCGCGTACCGTTTGTGCCATCGGTCCCTCCTCCCCATGCTGGTCGAGCGGCAGACCCAGTACTATCGTACCGATATCGTCCGTATCACACATGGTCTGCAGTCGAGCAATAATTGACTGATCGTCTGTGCGCTGGAGGGTCGTGCGGGGAAAAGCTGAATTATTTGATTCATCTGAAATAGCTACCCCGACACGCTGTAATCCATAATCGATACCGAGGATGCGCGCCATAGCTATGGTGCAGTAATGATGAGCGGCCCCTGGCGGGTAATGGCAATGGTATGTTCAAAATGCGCTGACCATTCCCCATCCGTGGTCACGATTGTCCATCCGTCTTCAAGCGTTTCCACATCCGCCGTTCCCAAATTCAGCATCGGCTCGATGGCAATCACCAAACCAGGTGCCAGCTCCGGGCCAGTACCAGACCGGCCATAATTCGGAACCTGCGGCGGCTCATGCACCTGATACCCCACCCCATGGCCAACCAGCTGTCGCACCACGCTAAAACCCCGGCTGGTGGCGTATGACTCTACCGCGTGTCCGATATCGCCTACCCGGCCGCCCGGCTGGGCAGCGGCGATCCCCCGCTCCAGGGCGATGCGGGTAGCATCGATCAGCTGTGCGGCTCGATCAGAAACCACGCCCACCGGCACGGTCAATGCCATATCAGTATAAAGTTTTTCGTATACCAACCCGAGATCGATGCCGACAATGTCGCCAGTTTCTAAAAAAATATCAGCCTGGGGGATGCCATGGACCACCTGATTATTGACTGATACGCAAGCGGTAGCCGGATATCCGCTGTACCCTTTAAACGCAGGACGACAGTCAAGACGGTTAATTTCACGTTCGGCGATTGCATCAAGCTCCGCCGTGGCCACGCCCGGAGCCACCGCTTGGGCCACCACTCCGATGACATGTGCCAAACGCTTACCACCCTCCCGTAGTATTTTGATTTCCCGCTCGGTCTTTAGTTTCATGATCGGGATGCTATGTACTTCATAATGGATCGGGTAACAATTGGTATGGCCGGTTCACCATTGACCGTAATGAGCACACCCCGAGTACGGTAATACGCGATTATTGGTTTCGTCTGCTTGCGGTAAGTAGCCAACCGGCGCCGAATCGCCGTCGGCGTATCATCTTCCCGATGCCGCAAAGCCAGCCGACGTACCGTTGTGGCTGCGGAAATCGGCAAGTAGAACACATGGGTTATGGTCCGGTGCTGCTGTCGGAGCAGCCGGTCCAGCGCCCGCGCCTGGACGCCATTACGCGGAAAACCATCGAACAGTAAGCCCTGTGACGCCGGAATACGGCGCACCGCTTGATGAAGGATTTGAATGACCAGGCTGCTCGGGACAAGTCCGCGACCCTCATTCATTATCTGGCGGACGCGCGCTGCCTGTGGATGGCGACTACGGACGAACCGACGCAAGAGCTGGCCCATATCTATATGGTGGAGGTGGAAACGACGTGCTAATATTTCCGCCTGTGTTCCCTTGCCCGAACCCTGGGGCCCGAGGATTACCATAGTATACAATTGATGTCGCATATTGGTAGTATACTCAATATCACATAAAAAAACGAGCGCTGAATACTGCCCGGCGACCCGTCACTTCGTTACGGCTTACGGTGATACTAAAACCCCTCGTAGTTCCGCATCACCAACTGCGATTCTACCTGTTTGACGATCTCGATCACCACTGAAACTACGATCAATAACCCGGTGCCGCCGATGACCAGCGATTGAATTCCGGTGGCAGCCTGTACTACATTTGGCAGTATAGCCACGATACCGAGGAACAGGGCTCCCCCGAGGATGATCCGGTTGCTGACATAGCTCAGAAAATCCGAGGTGGGGTGACCGGGTCGGATCCCCGGAATAAACCCACCCTGCTTCTGCAGATTCTCAGCAATCTGTGTCGGGTGAAAAACCACTGCGGTATAAAAATACGTAAAAGCTACAACCAGAATAAAATACAGCACACCATAGAATAATTGATTGGCAAATACTGACACAATAAACGCGGCCGCGCCCGCCAACCAGGCAACTGGTGAATTTACAAAAAATTGAGCAATCATCGGAGGAAAGAGGACTATCGACACGGCAAAAATGATCGGGATAACGCCGGCTTGGTTTACCCGCAAAGGCAAATGGGTATTGACCCCGCCATACATGCGCATACCGCGAATACGTTTGGCATATGACACGGGAATATTGCGTTTGCCTTCAGTAACGATGACCACCGCGGCGATCGTAATTACCCCAACCACTAAAAATGCGATGTATAGCGGGAGTTGAGACGGATCAAATGTCGCGATTGTCTGCTGTACTGAAATAGGAGCGCGGGCGACGATTCCGGCAAAAATGAGCAATGAGATGCCATTGCCAATCTTTTTCTCCGTGATCAATTCCCCGATCCACATCAGGAACATGGTACCACCTGTGATAGTAATAATAGTGACAATCAGCTGGTACATGCCCATATCGGCAATGATGCCCTGGCCGGATTGATTCAAAAAAGTAATCATGCCATACGCTGACAAAGCGGCTAATGGCACGGTCAATAAGCGCTGATACTGATTCAATTTTGCCCGGCCGGCCTCGCCTTCCTTTTGCATCTCTTCCAGTTTGGGGATGACCATGGTCAGCAGTTGGAATATGATTGAGGCCGTAATGTATGGTGAGATACCCAGCATGACCACAGAAAAATTTTCCATGCCACCGCCAGAAAAAATATTCAGCAGGCCGAGTAGCTGGTTCGACTGAAAAAAGTTCTGTAAATTTTCCAAATTGACACCCGGAATGGGAATGTGCGCAACTACCCGGAAAATAAATAACATACCCAGCACAAAAAGAATCTTATTGCGCAGATCTTTAATCTTCCAGAGCTGTCTCAGCTTTTCCCACATAGAATTAATATTTCACTAAGCGGCTTCTTGTTTTCGCTCTTGGTGTTTTTTGGGGGCTGACCTCACGATATGAATAACCTCTGCGGTTCCCCCTGCCTTGGTAATGGCTTCACGGGCACTGGCCGAAAAGGCGTGCGCGCGGACAGCTAATTTTTTGCTCAGCGTACCGCTTCCAAGGATCTTTATCATTCTCACGCTCTTGACCAAACCCAGCTGGAACATCCGCGATGGATTCACCTGGCTGCCGTCAGTAAAGACTTTCTCTAGCTGGTGGATATTTACCCCGGTGTGTCCGGAATACGGACTTTGAAACCCGCGCGACTTAGGAATTTGCTGGAGGAATTGTTTTACTCCGCGCCGTTTCAGCTTATTGGTGCCGCCGGACCGTGATTTTTGACCCTTGAGCCCGCGACCTGAGTAGGTGCCACGACCCGAGCCATTGCCACGACCCACCCGGCGTGACCGGCGCTGTTGCGGCTTCTGTAATTGTGATAATGAAAGTGTCATACGTTATGCGCGAAGGTTTTTGATTTGCTTAATATCCTTGAGGTTTTCCAGGGCAATCAATGTGGCACAGACATTATTCGCCTTGCTCTTCGAACCAAGCATCTTTGAAACGACATTTTTCACTCCGGCCAGCTCTAATACTGCCCGGACGGGACCGCCAGCAATGATCCCGGTGCCTTTTGGTGCCGGTTTGAGCATGACGCGGGCGCCACCGAATTTCTGCTCGACGCGATGAGGAATGGTATCATTGATAATCTTCACCCGAACCAGCTGTTTTTTTGCCGCAGCCACTGCTTTATTGACTGCGATGGAAACGTCAGCACCTTTGCGCAGTCCCATACCGACACGGCCTTTGTGGTCACCAATCACAACGCATGCTCGAAAACTCATACGTTTACCACCAGCCATGACACGGGTCACCCGCGCCACTTCAATCATTTTCTGATCAAACTCCTTATCCGCCCGGTCACCCTGACGGGAACGCGGACGACGCTGATTCTGATTATTTCTCTTGTTTGGATCCCTCGTAACTGTATTCATACGTTTACAATATTAATCCTTTCTCGCGCATACCATCAGCTACCGCTTGTACCCGGCCATGATAGGCATTGCCACGGCGATCAAACACCACCGTTTTAATTTTTGCCTGTAGTGCCCGTTCAGCTACCAATGTCCCTACAGCTCGCGCGATTTCGGTCTTGGTTTTTTTGCCCGATATCTCAGTATCGCGGGCACTGGCCAGTGTCGTGCCATGCACATCGTCAATCAGCTGTACGCTAATATGTCGCAAGCTTCGGTGCACCGCCGCCCGTGGTCGCTCAGCTGTACCACTCAGTCGGACGCGGATCCGCTTGATGCGAGCGCTGCGACGGGCTCGTTTTAATGCAATTGTTTTTTTCATAAATTATTATCCTGCACCGGCAGTCTTCACTACCTTGCCTGCCTTACGGCGGATTACTTCATCAATATATTTTATTCCCTTCCCTTTGTATGGTTCTGGTTTGCGGAAATCGCGAATCTGGGCAGCGATATGCCCCACTAACTGTTTATTGGATCCGGCGATAGTAATAACATTTTTTTCTACTTTTACATCGATTTCCTGGGGAACGGTATACTCAATAGGGTGAGAATACCCGAGATTCAGGGTAATCTTCTTCCCTGAAGCCTGTGCTCGATACCCCACACCATTAATCTCCAATTGTTTGGTGAATCCCTGAGTAACACCAATAACCATATTGGCTAGCAAAACCCGTGACGTGCCCCAGAGTTCACGTGATGTTTTTTCTTCAGGACGATCGACGGCAACCGTCAATTGATCACCGGCTAAGGTCAGGTGCACACGCTCATCAAGCCGCTGTTCCAAAGTTCCCTTTGGCCCTTTGACAGATACCTGCGTCCCCTGGATACGCACCTCGACACCCGATGGGACAGTAATTGGTTTTTTACCTATACGTGGCATATGCTATTAGAAAACCTCGCAGATTACTTCTCCACCGAGCTTTTGTTCCCGCGCTTCTGTGTTCGTCCTGAGGCCCTGGGAAGTGGAAATGATAAGTAAGCCGAGCGAGGGTAGGATTTTTGGGATTTCACGATACCCGTAGTAGACACGGCGACCAGGGGTGCTGATTCGTTTCACACCACCGAGCACCGACTGATTTTCTTTATACTTGAGTTCGATGCGGAGCTGAGGAAAGGCAGCCCGTCCCTGCGCATCTGCTGCCGGTTCGACACGCTCCACGGCCCTGACAAACCCCTCGCGCTCCAAAATCTTGGCAATCTCCATTTTCACGCGGGAATACGGAAGCACTGTTTCACGCTGCCGTGCCATCATGGCATTGCGTATTCGGGTTAACATGTCTGCAATTGGATCGGTCATACGATATGCGGAAGAGAAATAAAACGATTAAATAATATTACCAGCTCGACTTCTTGATGCCCGGAATCTCTGCATTGTTCGCTAATTCACGGAAGCAGATTCGACAGAGATTAAAATCACGCATGTACCCGTGATTTCTACCACAGCGCCAACAGCGGCGAACTTTTCGGGTGGAAAATTTCGGCTTCTTCCTTGATTTTGCGATTTGTGACTCTTTTGCCATACGAATGGTTATGCGTTGTCTTTTTTAAATGGGACACCCAGTGCCGTCAGTAACACCACACCTTCCTCATGGGTTCGAGCAGTGGTAGTAATGACAACCTCAAGTCCATGGATAGTTTCGACTTCATCGGATCGAATCTCAGGAAATACGGTATGTTCTTTGAAACCGATGGAGAGATTACCAGTCCGGTCTACGCTCTTTGGATCGATCCCCTGAAAATCACGGACACGAGCCAATGCGACATTGATGAGCTTATCAAGGAAATCATACATCCGGGTACCGCGCAAGGTGACGGATAAACCGACGATCATTCCTTCGCGAATCTTGAAAGCTGAAATCGACTGTCGTGCTTTGTTGCGCACCGGCTTCTGGCCACTGATGCGCGTCAAAGTCCGCTCAACCACGTCGAGAAATTTTTCATCCTGGAGTGCCCTACCAGTACCGCTATTGATGGTGATTTTAGTTACTCGCGGCACCTGCATGACGTTACGGTATCCCAGCTGTTTCTGGATCTGCGGGGCAATAGTACTATTAAATTGTTTCTTGAGACGTGACATGGTTATGCTTTAGCTTTAGCGGGCATGTTTTTCGCAGCGACGGCTTTTGCCGGCGTCGTTTTCTTTGCTGGCGCTGGAGCGGCTTCCTTCACGCGCTGAACATTTGATGCATGGATGGGGGCATTATAACGGACTACCTGACCCTTTTGCCCCTGCTGCTTGGGACGGACATTTTTTACTGTCATATTGATCCCTTCGACCACTACTTTGTTCAGCTGCGGAAAGACCTGCAGTACTTTTCCTTTTTTGCCGCGATCTTTACCGGTTAATATTTTTACGTTGTCGCCTTTTTTGACGTGCATAATAAGATTCATTCTAGCTTAGAGTACCTCGGGGGCAAGTGAAATAATCTTCATGTAGCCACCAGCGCGCAACTCGCGTGCCACCGGACCAAATATACGTGTCCCTTTCGGTTCTTTTGACTTCATATCAATAATCACGCCGGCATTGTCATCAAAACGGATATACGAGCCATCGGGCCTGCGCATCTCCTTGCGCTGGCGGACAATCACCATATGCACCACTTCACTTTTTTTCACCATGCCGTGCGGCACCGCTTCTTTGACTGCCGCAGTGACGATGTCGCCGATACGGGCATATCGCCGTTTATAGCCACCACGTACTTTGATGACCTGAACGCGCTTGGCACCGGTGTTGTCGGCTACTTGTAATCGTGTTTGAACTTGGATCATAGTATTCGCCTAAGCCTTATTGATTACCCGCCATCGCTTATCACGGCTGATGGGGCGCACTTCCTGAATCATCACCCGATCGCCGACATGATACTCATTCTTGCTGTCATGGGCCTTATATTTTTTATGTGTTTTATACTGTTTGCGGTATTTGGGATGTTCCTTGACCGACTGTACCGAAACAACCACTGTTTTATCCATGGCGTCACTGGTGACGATCCCGATGAGGGTGCGATGCGAAACGTTCATAATTATGTAGGCTGCTGAGTAGTTAATTTTCGGCTGGTGCGGCTCTCATATTCGCGAAGTACACGTTTTTCCTTCAATACCGTCAGAATGCGAGCGATGTCTTTTTTGACCGATCGGAGATCGCGGACATCTTTATACTGCTTGGCAGTAACCTTAAACCGCGTATCACGAAACACTTCCCGCTGGTGTGCCAGCAGTTTTAGTAATTCTGCCTCATTCTTTTTTCGTAATTCAGCAATTTCCATGGCTTACATTTTTGAAATAAATTGGGTGCGAACCGAGAGCTTATGAGCTGCCAACCGAAATGCTTCCTTGGCGGTATTGTGCGGCACGCCATCCATCTCAAACATGACCGTACCCGGTTTGACCACAGCAACATAATGATCGACGCTTCCCTTGCCGCCACCCATCGGCACTTCAGAGCCGTGCGTCGTTATTGGCTTATCAGGGAAGATCCGAATCCATATTTTACCGCCCTTCTGGATGTAGCGAGTCATGGCGCGACGGGCTGCCTCGATCTGTCGTGAGCTGATCCAACCGCGATCCATGGATTTGAGGCCATAGCTCCCAAAATCGATGGTATTCATCGCCATTGCCCGACCACGCATGCGGCCTTTGTGCCATTTTCGATGTTTAACTTTTTTCGGAACCAACATACTTAAACGTTTTCTTCGTTAGTATCTTTTTCAAATACTTCCCCTTTATAAATCCACACCTTGACTCCAATCATGCCATACGTCGTATGAGCTGCGCCGCGGCCGAAATCGATGTCAGCGCGCAAAGTGTGCAACGGGACCGAACCTTCAGAAAACTTTTCTGTGCGTGCAATCTCCGCTCCATTGAGCCGGCCAGAAATAATAATCTTTACGCCACGCGCCCCAGCCTGCATCACCTGCTCAATAGAACGTTTGGCGGCGCGTCGAAAAGGAATGCGTTTTTCCAGCTGCTCAATGATGGAATAAGCAACTAATTGAGAATTGAGGAACGGCTGTGTCACTTCATGAATATTCAGCGCTATTTTCGTCTTTTTATCGAGAAATTTCTTCTGCAGCTCTTTTTTCAGTTCTTCAGCCCCTGTCCCCCCACGACCGATGACGATTCCCGGCTTTGATGTAAACACATTGACCGTGATACCACTGGCAGAACGCTCGATGGTGATATTGCCTATGCCGGCTTCCCGCAACTTTTTCAGTAGAAATTTGCGGATTTTTATGTCCTGTTCGAGCAGTAACGCGTAGTCTTTGCGGGCAAACCACTTAGACTTCCAGCCATGCAGGACTCCGATTCGAAATGCTCGTGGATGTACTTTATGTCCCATACTATTTTAACTATCTCCTAATCTTCGGCTAAATGTTTCTTTTCCGGCCGCTTTCGTCTGATGCTGTTTGGCCTGTGGTTCACTGACTTCCCCGCCCTCCCGTTTCTGTTCCGGACCCTTGGCTTCACGTTTTATATCTTTATAATCGACCACCGGTCGTGCTTCGGTAGACTTCTTCTTCGATTTGGACACCGTGGCTGATTTCTTCAGTGCTGAAGGTTGTTTGGACGGCTTCAGTTCATCCAGCACGATGGTGATATGAGATGATCGTTTGCGAATCTCCGCTGCCCGGCCAAATGCCCGCGCGCGAAAGCGCTTCAGTGTCGGTCCTTGATTGACAAATACGCTCCGTACAAATAAATTCTCTTTTTTCAATTCATTATTATTTTCCGCATTGGCGATGGCGGAACGCAGCAATTTCAGCATCGGTTCCGACGCATCACGGGACATGAACTGCAGCTGGTATTCCGCATCAACAGCGCGCATGCGCCGAATAGCATCCGCCACCACACGGACTTTCCGTGGTGACATGCGTAAATATCGTAATGTGGCTGAAACTTCCATGGATATAATTATTTACCGGCTACTTTTTCCTGTGCGCTTGTCACCTGTTTCTTCTGAGCCTCGGCAGCCGCAGCTTCCTGCTCTTTCTGCATCCGACCGCCATGAGTGACAAATTTTCGTGTTGGTGAAAACTCACCGAGTTTATGACCCACCATATCCTCGACCACCGTGACAGCAATATGTTCGCGGCCATTATGTACTCCGAACGTGAAACCAACCATTTCCGGAGTGATGACTGAGGAGCGCGACCATGTTTTTATCACCGTATGATCGCCGGCTTTAATCTTCTCCATTTTCTTCAGGAGCTTCGGATCAGTAAAAGGTCCTTTTTTGAGACTTCGTGACATAACGTCAGGCGATTATGCGCGACGGCGCTTAATTATAAATCGATCGGATCGGCGATGAGCCCGACGGGTGCGTACACCAATGGCGGGTTTGCCCCATTTTGTCTTCGGGTGCTTCAAGCCGATAGGTGTATGCCCTTCACCACCACCATGCGGATGATCAACTGGATTCATTGATTTACCGGTAACAGTCGGTCTGATGCCTTTCCATCGCTTTTTGCCAGCCTTGCCGACCCGAACATTCCCATGGTCGATATTTGATACCTGACCAATAGTGGCCATACAATCCCGGCTAAAAAGCTTAATTTCACCGGAAGGCAATTTGACTTGGGCATGAGGTCCTTCGACAGATTGGATCAACGCGCTGGAGCCGGCTGACCGCACCACCGTGCCGCGTGCGCCAGGTTTCATCTGAATATCGTGTACCATGACACCGACTGGGATTTTGTGCAAGGGCAGTCGATTACCGGTCTTTATTTCCGCTTCAGTAATCGACGAAATGACGACATCGCCAACTTTCAATCCTGCCGGAGCGACGATGTACCGCTTTTCACCATCGGTGTACTGCACCAATGCAATCCACGCGGTACGATTCGGATCATACTCGACAGCAATGACCTGCGCCGGTTGATCAAAACGCTCACGAAAGCTGTCAATCATTCGGTAAAAACGCTTGTGCCCGCCACCCTTGTGCCGCACGGTAATTTTACCCGACGCATTCCGGCCGCCAAATCGTTTACGCGGCTTGATCAAACTGCGTTCCGGCCGTTTGTCAGTCAATTCGCTATAGTCGACAACTGATGCAAAACGTCGTCCGGGGGTAGTTGGTTTGTATTGCTTGATTGCCATGGAATTTTATAATCCTTCTTGAATATCAATCTTTTGGCCCTCGGGCAGGGTAACAATCGCCTTTTTCCAATTTTTCGTGCGCCCTTCATTTCGACCATACCGTATCCACTTGCCTGACACATTCATGATATTGACGTCGGTCGGATCGACCCCATAGACCGCCTTGATGGCTTTACGAATTTCGATCTTATTCGTGTCAGGGTGGACCGCAAAAGCGTATTGATTATACATAGCCAGAAACGACCCTTTCTCCGAAACGAGCGGATGCAGTAGCACGTGATACGCCTGGGCGGTATTTTCTTTTTTCGGCTTACCGGTTTTCTTTTCCTTTTCCTTTTCCTTGGCGGATTTTGCGGTTACTTTTTTTTCCACTGCAACCATCTTCCCCTCGGGGGTGACCACCGTTTCCCGAATTGTTTCCGTTTTTTCCGGAGCAGCCTTTTCCGTGCCTGATTTCGCAGAGGCAACGTCCTTTTTCTTTCGTTTGAATGAATCGAGCAGGCTCATGTTATTTCAAAAAAGTTTTCTTCAGGGTATCTAAACTCGCTTGCGGAAGCAGCATATACTCATGCTTCAATATAGCTTCGATATTCAGGCTGGACGCCTGGATAGTAGTCAGACTGGGAATATTACGTGCTGATTTGATAACTGCCTGATCCACACTAGGTAAAATCAATAGCACTGTTTTTTTCACCGGCAGCTTCTTCAGCATATCAGCAAGCATTTTAGTCTTTATCGATGGCAGTGAAAGCGTATCCAATACCACGATTTTCTTGTCCTGGGCTTTATCAGTCAAGCCCATGAATAATGCCGCTCGCTTTGCCTTCCGGTTCATCTTCAGACTGAAATTACGCTCTTTCGTCGGGCCAAATGTGACTCCGCCACCAATCCATAGCGGTGAACGGCTGGATCCGTGACGAGCACGGCCGGTCCCCTTCTGACGCCATGGTTTCTTACCACCCCCGCGTACGTCAGAGCGATCCTTGGTATGGGCGATCGGCTGTCTCCGGTTTGCCTGAATGGTGCGAATGGCCTGCTGTACCACCAGCGGTTTCACCTTCACATTAAACAACGTATCCTCAAGTGTTACATCGCCGACTTTGCTTCCGGTTTGATTGTAGACAGGGACGGTATGCATACTATTTTGTAGTTGGTTTGTTCTCCTCGGGCGTTGCGGGCACCTCGGATTGAGTGGCGGCGGTTTCTACTGCGGGAGCCACCGGAACAGATGCTTCACTGGTCGGTTTCTGTTCGGTCACCGGGGTTTCGATAACCAATTCGCCATCACCGGAAATCAGTAATAGACCATTGCGGGCACCCGGTACTGCGCCTTTGACATAGAGTAAATTATGTTCCGTATCAATATCAATAATGGAAAGATTTTTTATGGTGACCCGATCAGTACCCATGTGCCCGGCCATCCGCCGGCCTTTAAATACGCGGGCGGCATCGGTTGCACCGATGGATCCCGATGTCCGCAGCTGATCTTTATTGCCATGAGTTGCCTTTGAACCACCGAATCCATGCCGTCTCACGACACCTTGATATCCTTTTCCTTTTGATACCCCGACCACCTGCACGATATCCCCCGCCGTAAATGCCTGGACGGTAATCCGATCTCCGCGCTTGACTGCACCGGCATCAGCCACGCGGAATTCACGCACAAACCGCGGAGCACCTAAATCTTTTGCGTGGCCACGCTGGGGTTTCGCCAGATGCTTTCGTTCACCAAATCCTACTTGGATGGCAGTATACCCATCCTGCTCAGCAGAACGCACCTGGGTCACCACGCACGGGCCAGCCTCGACGACCGTCACTGGAGTAACTGCTCCGTCTTCGGCAAAGCGCTGGGTCATTTCAATTTTTTTTGCGAGAATAAATTTCATGTATGTGGCTGACGTAACTAAAAACCGGTTAGTCACTTTTCTCCTTTTGCCAGAGTTGTAGACGGCTTAACCGGCTTCACTACTAGCAAATCGTTATCTAAGGATTAGCACATCCGATGAGCAGGTATTATCATCCTTAGAACCTATTCACTGCTTTTATTTTTTGCGGATCAAACCCGCATTACATTTTGATCTCGACATCGACGCCCGCAGGCAGATTCAGGTTCATCATGGCGTCAATAGTTTTTGGAGTCGGATTGATGATGTCAATCAAGCGCTTGTGAATCCGCATCTCATACTGTTCCCGTGAATCTTTATGGACAAATGTCGATTTGTTGACCGTGTATTTTTTCTTTTCCGTCGGTAGGGGGATGGGACCCTTGGTCATCGCGCCTGAGCGTTGTGCCGTGTCCAGAATCGTCCTCGTCGACTGATCGATGATTTTGTGATCATAAGCGCGGATACGAATACGAACACGCTGGATTTCTTCGTTTTCTTTTGGAGTTACTTGTTGGTCTGTTGTCATGTGTATTGTTGAACGATCAGCAAATGAGCGCTAGATTGCAAGAAAATTCCAGACTGAGCTGGAATTTCCTCATGATTTACTTGCTTATCTTGGTCACGACACCTGCGCCGACAGTATGGCCACCTTCACGGATGGCAAAGCGCTGCTGTTCTTCGAGTGCGACCGGCACAATAAGTTTCACTGATAATTTGATAGTGTCGCCTGGCATGACCATTTCGGTACCTTCCGGCAAAATCACCTCACCCGTCACATCCGTGGTTCGAATATAGAATTGCGGTTTGTAGCCTTTGAAAAACGGGGTGTGACGACCACCTTCCTCCTTGGTCAAAATGATGACTTCACATTCAAATTCAGTATGGGGTGTTACCGTACCCGGCTTTGACAGCACCTGTCCGCGTTCGACATCTTCCTTTTTCGTCCCACGCAGTAAAATACCAGCATTATCACCTGCCCGCGCTTCATCTAGTTCTTTGTTAAACATTTCGATACCCGTAATAACCGTTTTGCTGGTTTCGCGCATACCGACAATCTCGACTTCTTCATTTACCTTAGCCATACCGCGTTCTACACGGCCAGTGACGACTGTGCCGCGACCCTCAATCGAGAAAATGTCTTCAATAGGCATCAGAAATGGTTTTTCCACGTCACGAACGGGTTCAGGAACTTTTTCATCAAGCGCTTTCATCAATTCCATGATTGCTTCCTGCGCTTTTGCATCACCTTCGAGCGCCTTGAGGGCTGAACCTTTGATCACCGGGACTTCATCACCAGGGAACTCGTATTTCTTCAATAAATCGCGTACTTCAACTTCAACGAGGTCAATCAGCTCCTGATCATCTACCATATCTACCTTGTTCAGGAATACGACAATATACGGCACACCGACCTGACGAGCCAGCAAAATATGCTCGCGCGTCTGGGGCATGGGGCCGTCTGCAGCAGATACGACGAGAATGGCACCGTCCATCTGAGCAGCGCCGGTAATCATGTTTTTTACATAATCGGCATGACCCGGACAGTCAATGTGGGCATAGTGCCGTTTGTCAGTTTGATATTCGACGTGTGCAGTAGCGATGGTGATTCCACGCTCTTTTTCTTCCGGAGCATTGTCGATCTGATCCACTGATTTTGCCTGGGCAATCATACCCTTATCTGCGAGGGTTTTCAGTATTGCCGCGGTCAACGTGGTTTTACCGTGATCGACATGACCAATGGTGCCAACGTTAACGTGTGGTTTAGAGCGGTCAAATTTTTCTGCCATACAAATCGTTTCCTTAAATTTTGAACTAAATAATTAAACTATGTGAGTAAATAGCATTATCGATTATAGCAGCCTTGTCAAGTCGAATCAAGATTCAGGCGCTTAATCATCATCATATTTCCCCGAAATGTAAGGAGCAGGGTTTTATTTTCGCTAAAGTTAGCGAAAAAATAATTCTGGGAATAAATATGATGATGAGCAAACGTCCGTCTTATCCCCAAGTGGTGTGGATAGCTAGATAAGTTCAAAATAGTTTACAACCTCATCGAACATCTGTCCACCACCGCTTATGGCAAAGAGGGTTTCATCCCGCCGAATCAGCACCACCGAGTACGGCGATCCGTCATGTGCGTCAGTCCCGGTCAGTCGCGTTCCGGTACGGCCGTGCACATCAATCTGGGTTTCCTGCTGTATGGAAATCGAATTGCGCACGATCGATTCCAGCGTCTCAGGCATGACACTGATGGTAATCCCGTAGGAATCACCTCGCAGTTGAACTGAATAGATGCTTCCCGACCCGGTTCCTGAGGTAGACTCCTCAACTAACCAATCCTGGGGATACTGCACCCGAAATCCATATTCTTCATTGGCAAAGGTCTTATATATCACGTCCATCTCCGACTGAGTCGCATTTGGGCTGGTCAGGATGGCGGGTTCAGGATCATCACGCTGTGCCATCCAGAGAAAATACACGCCCAGCAAGAATCCGACCACGACGAGCAGCACTACGCTGCTCCAAACTTGCATTTTCTTTGATCGTACCTCCGCCATAATGAAGCGGTATGGTTATTTTTTGGCTGGCGCCTTTTCCCCATCACCAACAATCGTCTGGACGATATTATTCGGCACTACCTGATAATTTGCAAATTCCATGGAATATGAGGCGCGCCCCTGCGACATGGAGCGAAGTTGGGTGGCATACCCAAACATTTCGGCCAGCGGCACCTCTGCGTCAATCACTTTCATGGTACCACGATCACGCATTTCCTGAATAGTTGCCCGCTTCGAATTGAGATCGCCAATCACATCACCCATAAACTGCTCTGGCGTCACTACCTCTACTTTCATAATTGGCTCCAGAAGCTGTAATCCGGCCTTGCGCGCGGCGGCCTGGAGAGCCATGGAACCGGCGATTTTGAAAGCAGCTTCGGACGAATCGACCTCATGATAGCTCCCATCAAGCAATGTAGCCTTCAGGTCGATCATCGGATAGTGGGCCAGCACGCCCCGATCCAGCGCCTCTTTGATGCCCTTCTCGATGGGCGGTATATACTCCGCGGGGATATTGCCTCCTTTTACTTCATTTTCAAACTCAAATCCTTCGCCCCGTTCCTTCGGCTCGACACGAATGACACAATGGCCATATTGGCCTCGACCGCCTGACTGACGAATATATTTTCCTTCTGCTTCGGCCGCTTTCGCAATTGTCTCTTTATAGGCTACCTGCGGACGACCAACGTTTGCTTCGACTTTAAACTCCCGCTTCATCCGATCCACGATGATGTCCAGATGTAATTCGCCCATACCCTCGATGATGGTTTGATTCGTTTCTTCGTCAGAATGCACGCGAAATGTAGGATCTTCCTCAGCCAATTTCTGTAATGCCATGCCCATTTTTTCCTGATCCTGCTTCGTTTTTGGCTCGATAGCCACGGAAATAACCGGATCGGGAAATTCGATTGATTCCAGTACAACCGGATGTTCGGGATCGCACAGCGTATCGCCTGTCGTAGTCTTTTTCAGGCCAACGGCTGCGGCAATATCGCCAGCAAACACTTCCTGGATTTCTTCTCGATGGTTCGCGTGCATCCGTACCAAACGGCCCACGCGCTCTTTGTTCCCGGTGGTCATATTGAGCACATAGGAACCGGCCTGCAATGTGCCGGAATACACCCGAAAAAAAGCCAAAGTACCAACATACGGATCCGTAGCCACTTTAAAAGCCAGCGCGGCTAATGGCTCGGCGTCTTCGGTTTTTCTCGTTTCCGGTTCACCATTTTCGTTGGTTCCGGTCACCGGAGGGACGTCCAAGGGGGACGGAAGATAATCGATAACGGCATCAAGTAAAAATTGAACCCCTTTATTCTTCAGGGCGGAGCCGACTAAAATCGGCATTATTTTTTTGTTGATGGTCGCGGTCCGCAGCACTTTTTTCAGCTCCGCAACCGTCGGCTCAGTACCAGCTAAATATTTTTCGAGTAATGCATCATCCTGTTCAGCAATTTTTTCTATCAACGCGTGGCGGTGTTCCTTTACTTTTTCCTTCATATCCTCAGGTATTTCCACGTCTTCCCATTCTTTGCCCATCTCATCGGACTCCGAATACACCCGAGCTTTCTGTTCTATCAGATCAATGATCCCCTTAAAATTTGCCTCGGCGCCAATCGGCAATTGAATCGATATGGCATTTGGGGTCAGGCGCTCTTTGATAGCGGCTACGTCAGCATAGAAATCAGCTCCGGTACGATCCATCTTATTCACAAAACCCATCAGCGGTACTCCAAATTTTTCCGCTTGATGAAAAACCGTTTCTGACTGTGGCTCGACACCGGCAACACCATCAAATACGATAAAACCGCCATCGAGCACGCGTAATGACCGCTGCACTTCGACGGTAAAATCGATGTGACCCGGGGTATCGATGATATTGATGCGGTGCTCTTTCCAGAAACACGTGGTGGCGGCAGACGTGATGGTGATGCCCCGTTCGCGCTCCTGTTCCATCCAGTCCATCTCCGCGGCACCTTCATGAACCTCGCCAATTTTATGTTTTTTCCCAGTATAATAAAGAACCCGCTCGGTGACGGTGGTTTTTCCGGCATCAATGTGTGCAATGATGCCAATATTTCTAGTTTTTTCTAAAGAATATTCACGCGGCATTCGGTCGTAAACACTTAATAATCAATATATTATCGGGCAAAATGGGCGAATGCCCGGTTGGCCTCGGCCATCCGGTGCACATCCTCTCGTTTTTTCATGGCTTCGCCCTGTTTGTCCGCGGCATCCATCAGCTCCTGAGCCAATTTCTCATGCATCGGCTTTCCACGCTTGGCGCGAGTAGCATCTATAATCCAGCGCATGGCCAGCGCGATCTTACGATCACCTTTCACCTCGATGGGCACCTGATAATTGGCCCCACCCACCCGGCGAGATTTGACTTCGAGTACCGGCGAAACATTTTTCAGAGCGGTATCAAAAATTAGTTTAGGGTCTTTTTTGGTCTTTTCCTCAATAATCGCAAAAGCGCTGTATAGGATATGCTCCGCTATCAGCTTCTTCCCTTCGTGCATCAATAAATTTATAAATTTACCGATCACGATATCTTCATATCGAGTATCTGCAATTGGTTTGCGTTTTGGCGCTGCTTTTCCACGCATAGACCGCTACTCCTTAGCTGCTTTAGGCTGCTTAGCACCATAGAGACTGCGTCCCTGCCGGCGGTCTGCCACGCCCTGCGTATCATACACACCACGTACGATATGGTACCGTACGCCCGGTAAATCCTTTACCCTGCCGCCCCGAATCAAAACGATAGAATGCTCCTGCAGATTATGCCCTTCACCGGGAATATATGCAGTGACTTCCATACCATTCGAAAGACGGACACGCGCAATTTTACGCAGCGCCGAATTTGGTTTTTTCGGGGTAACGGTGGTCACTTTGACACACACGCCCCGTTTGAATGGCGAGCTTTTCGGAAGATTGCTTTTGCGGCGCTTCAGAGTATTTAAAACAGGCTCCAACGCTGGAGTTTTTGACTTCTTTTTCGTTATTTTTCTGCCCTTTCGGGCCAATTGGGTGATGCTTGGCATGAAAATGGGAGTACTAAAAAAGTATCTAGTTCGATACCGAGGCAGGGGCATCATACCACCCACCCCGCTCACTGTCAAATACTACCGGATTACCCAAAAATCCGCAATGACCAGCTGAATAACGTGCTAAACAAGCCCGAAAAAAGGTTCCCGCCAAATATGACAAAGGCGATCAGCACCCAGGGGCCATATCGCTCAAGTGTCAAAACCGCATGCTCAAATCGCGGCGGGGCCAACGCCCGGATGAGTTTTGATCCGTCCAGAGGCGGGACGGGGAACAAATTAAACACAGCCAACACCAGATTGATATTCAGCAGGACGATAAAAAAGGTTGTCAATAAATTCTGCTCATCGATTACCCCAGCCTGGAGTAAAAATTTCAAGGTGAACCCAAAAATGAGGAAACTGACTATGTTAGAAATCGGACCGGCGATTGCCACGAGTACCGGACCCCACCGGGTATAGCGGAGATTATAGGGATTAAACGGCACGGGTCTCCCCCAACCAAAACCAGCCAACAATAAAACGATAAAGCCAAATGGATCAATATGTGACAGGGGATTGAGGGTTAGACGCTTCTGATCACGCGCGGTCATATCCCCGAGCCAATACCCGGCCAGGGCATGGGAAAATTCGTGAATCGTGATAGCATAGACGATTCCCGCGACCCAGACCATAAGCAACATAGGCTCGGACAGAAGGGAAAACAGCATGATGGCTTGACGAAAGGCTTAAAATTAGGTAGGCTAATTATACTCAATTTCACTCTTCACTTCAAACGTGCAAATTCTATGTCAAGAAAAGATCACATCACCGGACGCGGAGCCCTGACTGGAAACAGCCGCAGCCACTCAAATATCGCCACCAAACGGCGACAACAGCTGAACCTGCAAAAGGTAACCATCAACGGAAAGACAATCCGTGTTTCGGCACGGACTTTGCGTACCCTCACCAAGCAGGGAAAAATCGTCAAAAAAACAAAATAACCATCACCGCATACGCGGATATCACCCCTTCACCCCCGGAGGTTTTTTTAGTTTGCTTGCTTAAACCGTGCCACCAGCCAGCGGAGCAATGTTTCGCTTTTCTCGGATAAATCGAGTCGGGAAATCAGCCGTTCAGCACGCTCATATTCCCGACTGACCATTGCTCTCGCCCGTGCCAAACCGCCGCTGTCCTCCAGCAGCACCACGAGATGACGCACGTCATCTGCCGTACGAGCCGGACGTGCTAGCAAGCGCAGAAGCGCCGGCCGATGCTGGTTCGACTGAAGTGCCAGCGTCATCAAGAGTGTCACCTTGCCACTGCGGATATCGGATGAACGCCGTGCCAGCTGGACTCCAAATACATTGGCAATATCATCGGCCAACTGAAATCCGACACCGGCAGCTTCGGCAAACCGATTAAAGGCATTTCGCTGGAATGATGCTAAGCCCAGTTCAGCGCCGAGCATGAACGGTGATGCGATGGAATAGCGGGCAGTTTTTAATTGATAGCGAAGAATCTGATCGTTCAGGCGCGGCGGATGCTGGGGCAATGACAGAATATCCAGCACTTGGCCGGCATACGTCGTATGCAGCGTCTGATCAATCAGCGCTAACGCACGCAGCTTCTGGGAATCGGGAAATGACGTCTCTAAAATGATACGCTGTACCATATCGGCAGCCACGTCCCCGGCGATGATAGCTATGTCGCGTCCGATTTTTTCCCGGACCGTCCGGCTGACTCCCGCGGGCACGGCACGTTCAAACAACCGGTGTAGTGTCGGTCTGCCCCGTCGGACATCGTCATCATCGATGATATCATCATGAATCAGCAAATACGCCTGTAGTACCTCATAGGCCGCAGCGATGGTGATGATATTTTTATCAACGCGGTTTCGTGGATTTGCCAGATACCCGATGACGGTGAGCAATCCCCGTGTACGCTTGGCACCCCGGCGTAGGGTAAACTCGCCAACCGCCGAGCTCAGCCGTCGGGCAATCTGATGCTGTCTGCCCGCTGACCGGGCATAGCGCGCAAACACAAACTGCAGCCGGCGGTTAATCTGCCGGATGATCGAGCGCACCTGTTGGTCAGCACGCATAGGCAGCCTATGCCCCAAAATTTCTTTTTCGCCGGGCATATTCGTCGAGCGCTGCATCGAGGTCAGTCTCGGAATATTCTGGCCATAGTTTTGGTGAGTACACCCACTCCGCATACGGTGATTGCCAGAGCATAAACCCAGATGAACGCTGCTCACCTGAAGTGCGAATGATGAGATCCGGTTCGGGCAGATCGGGCGCGTATAAAAAACGATTGACCAATTGAGCGGTTATTTTATTTGGTGAAAAACCATTTTTCACGATCCCTTTGATAGCATCGACGATCTCTTCCCGTCCGCCATAATTCAATCCGATATTCAATACGCCCTTGGTATTTGTTTTTGTTTCTTCAATGGCACGTTTTATCTCCCGCCGGACATCAAACGGGAATGCGGCAATCCGTCCCAAAGCATTAAACCGGATACCGCGCTCCATAAATCGCTTCAGCTCCGTGCGGAGCGCGTGTTTGAGGAGCTTCATCAGAGCAAATATCTCTTGTCTCGGCCGTTTCCAGTTTTCCGTGGAAAAAGCCCAAAACGTCGCCACCATAATTCCCTTATCCAGCACCAGTTCGCTAATCTGTCGAAAAGCTTCATAGCCTTGTTTGTGGCCATCTGTCGCGCTTTTGCCATGTGCGGCTGCCCATCGGCGATTGCCATCCATGACGAATCCTATATGTTGTGGTAGTTTCGATGCGTGCATATGCAGCCTCTATTATAGGCTACTGGAATGTTTTTGCAATCCAGCGCTACTGCTCTCTGACGAAAGTAAAAAGAATAAGAGCTGGGGCACAAAACATGTGGCAACAAAAATTTCATATTAGTATCGACTGAGATAAATTGTTCCATCTCGCTTCGTCACCAAACCCTCAGCCTGTAATTCCTCAAGTGCCCGACTGATACGCGACAGAGGAACCCCCAGCGTTCGTCGCAATTGAGCGGCGGTCATGGCACGACCTGTCGTCAGCTGGCGAATAATGCCACCCCGCACCTGTCGGTGCGATCCCTGAAATGGCGAGTGTCTGGTATAGTGCCGGCTCCGGCGGGCAGCATTGCCATGTTCTTTCTTCAGCCAGGTACCATAGTCCATCAGTGCCGAATACCACCGCCGGGGATTACGGTGATCCAGGGTCCGGAGAACCACCGGCAACAATTCCGCATCACTCACCTGCGTCCGTCTGGGAAAAAAATGATGGATAAACACCGTGCGGATATTGGTTTCGATGTAGGTGACCGGCTGATTAAACGCATAGGCACAAATAGCACCGGCCGTATGGACTCCGATACCGGGGAGCGACACCAATCCATCTGTCGTGTGAGGAAATCTTCCCGTGCCCTGCGTGGAAATATGCCGCGCTGCCATATGTACATATTTGGCGCGACGGTTGTACCCCAGTCCTTGCCACTCCTTCAATACACTGGATAATGGCGCCCGCGACAGAGAACGTATGGTGGGAAATTTTTTTATAAATGATTTGTATTTTTTGATGACCCGATCCACCTGCGTCTGCTGGAGCATGATTTCCGACACCATGATGTGATACGGATTCGTCGTGTGGCGCCACGGCAAATCACGCCGGTGCCGGCGATAATGGGCGTATACTGTTTTTCGAAAATCTGCCGAATTCATGATCGGAGTGCTTGGCGGACTAAGATCACATTATCCGTCATCGGTTGTTCCATATCGAGAAAATACGGCTCGATCCCCGCCTGGGTAAATAATGGTAAGTGAGAATTCGGAAAATCCCAGGCGAAACGGCGTTCGATGGACTCCATATCCCTAAATCCAGGCCGCCGCAGTACTCGCTGGCGGAGTGTGTCAACAGAAGCAGTGCAGACAAATACTCGCACATCAGCATGCTGTCTGATTTGCCTGAGCTGATTGATATTGTACTCAGCGTGATTCGTGCCCAGCTCAAGGATGACGACATCCTGCATATGCTCAAGCGCCATATACATGTCCTCATACCCCTGGAGGGTTTTATGTTCTGGCCATGTTGTGCCGGTCCGGTACGCGGCGATAAAATCGGCAACGTCAAAAATCATCTGTCCGGGAAATAATTCGTGGATCAGTGTCGTCTTGCCCGCGCCGGGTTTGCCCATGAAGACGAGGAGTTGCTTCATAGTGGGCCAATGTACATAAATCGTGGGACAAGTGAATTCTGACAGACCACCCACTCCACAAACATGTGATACGGGCGCACCCAGCTCGTTTCAGGATCATGGAGTGATGTATAAAATACCAGCGGCTCCTGGGTTTCACTGTGCAGCGCTATACCGTGCACGTTGTATTCATTACCTTTGTAATGGCGATAACGACCTTGTCGAATATGCAAATCACTCATATATAGTATCAAATCGGACGAGAATCATGTTAATAAAAAATAGCGACGAACCATAATCCGCCGGGGCATACACGATCCGAGACTGGGCCGGATAGTAGACATCAGAGTCGATGCATCGTACATTTTCCCGACATCTATCATACGTGCGTCGGAAGTGTATTTAGCCCAAGGCCACTGACACGACACTTAAAATAACAAACAGCGAACTCAATAATACGATCAGCATAGTAAATCCATTGCGCATCATGCGCCATGCGATGTATCCCGCGAGCAGCGCGCCAAACGGACATACATACACCAAAGTACTTGCCAGCGGTATGGACATGCGCTCCAATAATTGCGTAGATATGGTGATGGGTATGCCGACGGTATGGAGCATCCCGAGAAACCAAAAATATGTCGGCGGTAAAATCAGAACGACACTAGCAATAACCCAATATTCTGGGTGTTTTAGTTTTCTAAGGTTAGCGAAAATTCTCAACATACCTCCACCACTATTCTAGCCGATATTTTCAAAAATGGTAAGGGCACAATGAATACTTAAAAGCGACCATCTATGAGGTCGCCTTTAAGTTAAGAAACTGACGCGACTATCGTTTTCGTTTCTTGGTTGCTTTGCGTTTCGTGGTTTTTTTAGCCGCTTTGCGTTTCTTCGTGGTCTTTTTCTTCGCAACTTTCTTGCGTTTTGCCATTGTGATATTCACCCCCTTTCGTACATTGAGTGCTTATGCGTAATAGCACACTATATTTTATTGCTATTTCCGCAATAACACGTCACAATGGTTAAAAATTTTTTGTAAAAGAGTAAAAAGCTTTTGAAATAAACAACATTAATCATTTTTCCACACCATGAGTATAGCATATTTTAAAAAATAATACAATACTCAAGTATCTTTTTAAAATATTCCTTCAATCAGTAAATTCTTTTTTGAGAAACGCGCGCAACTGATCAAATGCGATTCGCCGATGACTGATGGAATTTTTTTCATCATCGGACATTTCGGCCAACGTCTTGGTTGATCCCTCAGGAATGAAAATCTGATCATAGGGCAAATGCGGACGCGCTTCGCCGGCCGGTGTCGTATTGATTCGCCCGCGAAGTGTTCCGATAAAAACAGATTCCTGGCCCGCCGGACCGACGGCAGCGACTGCGCTGATAAAACGAGCAGTGCGATCTTTGGAGGCTATATTCGCCATATCGCGTAACACTTTATCGCGAATCGCATCATCTGAGGCACCTA
Source organism: Patescibacteria group bacterium (assembly GCA_049325535.1). Classification (GTDB taxonomy): domain Bacteria; phylum Patescibacteriota; class Patescibacteriia; order UBA10025; family JAHIVO01; genus JAXDBW01. The sequence continues at coordinate 252,688 of JBMOKY010000001.1, read as the reverse complement.
CACCGGCGTGGCGGGCGCTATACACTCCCGGCGCACCCTGGAGCGCATCGACAAACAGCCCGGTATCATCCGCGACCACCCAATCGGTGACCTGCCGGGCCACGTGCCGGGCCTTTTTCAGGGCGTTTTGCTTCAGCGTCGTCCCGTCTTCAACTGCCTCGCTATCCACCCCCGCCTCGCGTGCACTGAGGATATCGATGCCCATATCCGAAAAAATGTGGCGCATTTCCCTGACCTTGCCGGCATTTCCGGTGGCCATAACCAGCCGACGTCGGCTCTGGGCGATCGATGATGAATTTTTGAGAATATACATTCCCATGACAAACAACAGTGTCGAGGTCACCGCCGATACCAAACAGTACTGGCACCACGCTCCGATCACGACGCCCTGTAAATATACGAGCACCGCCGTCACGGCCATCCCCGGTACGGTCAACCATGCCAATACGCGCAATACTATCCCATTTCTTCCGTCCAAATAAATGATACTCAAAACTGTGATCGATAAATAAAAAAAAGCGCCCAGCAGCGCGGTGGGGATACCAAATACTTCGGCATACTGGCTGGTCAGTACGGTATCACAGCCGTGGATGATCGAGCACCCAACCCCGACTCCGCGATAATGCTCCACCGTCAGATAGCTCGCATCAACAAACCCCGCCAGCGCTGTACTCAGTATCACCCACGGTAACCAACGGAAATGTTTTCTCGATTCTGGCATCACTGATTGGTTGCGGTGTCAGAACTGCCGTTCGTAGCGGCATTGGTGTCTGTCGTATTTTCCGCAGCATCAAGCACTTTCTGAATCTCGGTGCGGAATTCATCAGCGCTCCGCGGATTGTCCAGCTTCACCCCGTTCAGATAAAAAGTCGGCGTGGCATTCACACCGGCCGCGACTCCACTCTGATAATCAGCATTCACCGGATCGCTGACCTGATCAGTACCGAGCGCCGTCCGGAATTGATCGACATCGAGCCCAATGTCGTTAGCATATCCGACAAACATATCCGTCGGATCGCTGACGCCAGACCACTCCTGTTGGGTTTGAAACAACTGAGCGTGCATGTCCCAAAATTTGCCCTGTAATGCGGCCGCTTCAGCCGCTTCGGCGGAGATTTGGGCATTTGGATGAATGGAACGCAAGGGAAAATGTCGATACGCAAACAACAATTGATCACCAAACTCCTCCCGTATCTGACTGAGTACATCTTCATATCCCGCGCAAGCCGGACACTGAAAATCGCTATATTCGATCAGTTGGGCTGGGGCGTCGGCGCCGCCTAACGCATGATCTTGAGGAGTTATCCGGTCGGTTAACAATTGATCGGTATTTGTGCTGCTACCTAATTGTGTCAATGCATACACAATCCCCCCCAAAACGAGCACGATAACGACCCACATCACGACTCTGCGGACTGATTTCTGCCGTTCAAACTGTTCGCGGCTTTGGAGTTTTTCCTGTCGACGAAGGTCTCGCCGTTGTTTTTTTGTTAGTTGTTGCTCCGCTGACATACCATTGATATTCATTACTAATTACAATATTTCCCAATATACCAAGGATCCGACAAGTCGGCAACTATACCCGTACCTTCGCATACAGAATATCATCAATCAAACGGCCGTTCTTTTTGGCATGCTTACGGAGCACTCCCTCCCGGACAAACCCGTTTTTTTCCAGTACGCGGGCTGATGCCGGATTATACGTGTATGTGTAGGCATATATTCTACGGAGGTGCAGTCGGACGAAACCATAGCGCAGTGCTTCCCTGACCGCCCGGGTCATGATGCCTCGGCCGCGGTATTGGCGGGATAGCCAATACCCCAGCTCAGCCTGGTGCCGCTGTTCAATATGATGCAACCCCAATCCACCAACCACCGATCCATCGATGATAATGGCGAACGTGACATCAGTTGCAGGCTTATTCCTACGGTGGATGATTTGACGCCGTAAGAATTGCAGAGCATCACGCTGGCGGTATGGATACGGAATATGAGCGGTGTTCCGCGCAATAACCGGATCATTGATATGACGGACCAAATCATGCGCGTCCGACAGGCGAAAAGGGCGTAGAGTAAATGAATAACGGAAATGTCTAATTGCTGATTTCATACACATGATTTTAATCAGCGACGTCATTCACGCCGGATCGCTGCAGCAATTCGGAAAATGCGCCGACGGTGATACCGAGATTCCAGCGCTCTACCACGGCACTGACCTCAGCAGAACTTTCGCTGCCACCAAGCAAACGAAAGCCCCGGTGTGCCCACTGGCGCACCTGTGGCAATCGCTGTGCTTCAGTGGACCGAGAATACCCTTTGATTGGCCGCGGTCGACGGAAATACATCCCTGATGGCCGCGCTCCCATAGGAACGTCCGTTTCATCAGTCGGAAATGTCAGTAGGGTAGGTTGCAGTTTTTCGATAATCCCCCGATGCATGGCATTGGCTAATTTATCTTGGCGGCGAAGCCGAGCCATCACCTGTATGAAGCGAACATCCAGAAAGGGAGACATCGTCGGGAAATCAGCCCGATACAGTGCCATACCCAACCCAATAAAATTACGTACCCGCTGCATAGCATAAAATACATCCATACCATCACCAAAGTTCAGATACGGCGGATATACTGAAGCGAGTTGCGCGCGAATATCAAGCGCCTGTGCAAACGGCGACTGCGGATCAATATGCCGTACTACTTCGCCGACTGTCCGCGGAGCTGCGTGACCACGTGCCAGCCACCAATCGCCATGCCCAATCGGCAACACATCCATCATGCGTGCCACAAATCCTTTATCAAAAAAATAGCTACGGGCGAATTCTCCATTTGACCCTGCCAAATGCACCCCCTGTGGATCAAATCCGACCGTATGAGCATATATGCCTGTATGCCAGTGGCAAAAGACTTTTTCACCGCTCGTCATCGCCAGGATTCGTTCTGCTTCGGATACATACTGATCTGTGCTCAATGCTACCCGATGATACCCATATCCGATCACCCGCGCGAGCCGCTCGGCAATGCGCGGATCAGTGGCGTCAGGCGCACCCATACAGGCCGTCTGCGCCGTACGTTTGAGATACGCCAGCCCCGCCAGGAGTACGCGGCTGTCATAGCCCGCGCTCAAGGAGAGCGACAGCGGCTTGTAGCTGGGCAATTCGCCGAGCAGAGCCACAAGCATATCCGCTGCGTCACTGATACTGGTATGCCCCCCTGATTGATGGTACAGATTCTGCCAAAACGGCTCCGTCATGAATTCTCGCTGCGTCCCTCGAATGATCACAATACTAGCGGCGGGCACCCGCTGTACCTGGGGGTGCAGCGAGGCGTCACCGAGTACATGATCAAACAGCGCTATCTGCCCGATGGCCGACCAGTTCCACTGCCAGGTCAAACCGGCTCTGCGTACGCAATCGATGATCATCGGACCGTGCACGCAGGTCGTATCCGTCATGACATAGTAATACGGAACGGCACTGATGACGGAAGTGATAAAAACCGTCAATGGCTTACCTGATTGGGCGTCGGTACCCTCGGCGACCACGATAAAATCCCCCCGCAACGATGAAGGTTGACACCCGGATTGTACCTGATCAAAAATCGCTTCAGGCGAATCTGGCGAATACCCATACAGCCGAAGCATTGGCGGAGTGGCAAAAGAAATCTTGATGTGGTTCATACAGACTTCGTTTCCGATGATGTGCGGCGGACAAGATACACTAATAAGTATACCAGAAAGAAAATAGGCGTCATAACCACCAGGAATGGCACAAGAAATCCTTGCTCTGGCAAAAGCAGTCCAGTCATCAATAGTCCGACCACTTCTGCGGCAACTAAAATGCTTGCCGCCAGTGCGCCAAAATCACGCATAACAATCAAGGCAAACAACGTCAAAAACATAAAATCACCGCTCCCTAAACTCAGCTGGCCGACGGTGACGGCGGGATACAGGAATGACGGCACGGGATTGGTCGATGGCCGGGTCACCGCGGGCAATACAAATTCAACCAGCATGATATCATAGACGGTCCACAGGCTGGCCACGATGAATAAAATCGGTGTACGGAGATACCCGAGCCGGATCAGTAGGGTCGCTGCGCCCATAGTAGCCATGATAATAATCGTGTTAATCCCGAAGAACGTGGGATATTGTAGTTGCGCCCAGAACAGCACGGCAGTCACGGCAAGCGCCAGTATCAGGGCGATAAAATTAACGCGCACCCAGCGCAAACCAATCAAAAATAGCGATTCAAAAAACAACAGCGCGAAAATGAGCATCAGCATCCGGCTCACCGCAGAAAAACCAGAAAAAGTAGAGAGGATATACCATGCCGCCCCACCCATGACCAGGGTCAGCACGATACTACTCGGAGTAGCGCGATTCGGTAAACGGCTGCGTAATGCCTCTGCCGACGGTACCCATCGGTAGTAGCCGATGGCCAGCGCACCAGCCCCAAGGAATAATGCACTTAAGGGAATAAAGTCCATACGTGGCAATGGCTAATGAGACGTTTGTTCATCGCTTTCGTCATTGATTTCCCCGACTAGCTCCTCGATCAAATCCTCGAGCGTCACGATACCCACGGCGCGCTGCTCGCGATTGTAGACAATAGCCATGTGCATATGCTGTTTCTGAAAAATCCGGAACAGATAATCAATCTGCATATGCTCCAGTACCATGATCGGGGGTCGGGCGATTTCGATTAAGCGCTCATGCGGCCAGTCTTCAGCCATTTCTCGTGCGACATCCTTGACCAGTACCAATCCGACGATATGATGTCGATCGCCGGTATAAATCGGGACTCGCGAATACCCCGTGGCAATAATCTGTCGGAAGCCGGCCTCCAACTCTGTATCACTGGGCAGCACAAATGCCTTTTCCAGGGGAATCATGACATCGCGGACCGTGCCATCGGTAAACGTCAATGCACGATTGATGATAAATTGTTCATGCGGATGTACGACCTTTTCTTCCACGCCAAACTGTACCATGGATTGGATATCCGCGACGGTCATCCGGTCGTGCTGCGACTCAAGTACCAGGCGGTCGACAAAACTGGTCACCCATTCAAAAAAACGGATAAACGGGAATAAGATATACCCCATCCAATACACCGATGGTGCCAATCGAAGCGCAAAATACCCAGCGTGCCGAGCGGCAAAGGATTTCGGTATGATATCACCGAAAATTAAAATCAGAACCGTCAATACGCCGGTGGCGACCCCAATCCCGACTGAACCGAAATAGTTGCTCGCTAGGACGGTAGCCAGCGCAGCCGCGCCGGTATTAGCGACATTATTACCCAGCAGGGTGGTGATGATCATCCTTCTCGGTCGGGCTTTCAGGCGCTGCAAGGCAATCGCTCCCCATCGTTTTTCATTTACGAATGATCGTACTTTGACTCGCCCCACGGCCAGAAGTGCCGCCTCTGACGCGGCAGTATAGGCGGACAGAAATAATAATATGACTAAGGCAAAAAAAGGAAGAATGGAACCCATGAATAATTGTTATTTTAAGGTATTGGAACGGCGATTGGTCTATACTATACCATACATCACGGCTTTCAGGGGAGACAAAAACGACCATACAGCACCGGCCGGAATATGTACGAGGTACCAGGCTAAAAAACGATGTGCCGGGCGACATGGACCGATCTGATCATCCTGGAATCGGAGATACGAAACTCAAAGTTAGCATCTTACCGTGCCACTCGCTCCATCTGGGTACCAGACCGGTACACATCATCCTAAAGTTTATCGGGGATGCCGGACTTGAACCGGCGGCCTCATGCACCCCATGCATGCGCGCTAGCCAACTGCGCCAATCCCCGACAAACCTTATGATGTACAAATATGAAGCACCGGAATTCCCGCACGCGAGTGAAGTAAATAGTGAGGAGTGTCAACGCGTACCGACGGTATCCACATTATACTCACTCATATCATTTTGGCAAATAAAAAGACCGGGCGTTAGTTGGTAAACGCCCGGGCGGTAAACAGTGGCGATCTGAGTGCTAAAACTGAGCAAACCAGCGATCGAAACGCTGCTTCGTATCAGGGAAAAGAACGAGTCGGACATTTGGGCTATGAATTGCCCGCTGTACTTTCTCCATATCCTCTGCCGCGACAAAGGAGACGCGGCCGTTATTAATCTCATCTCGCCGAACGTAGAGCGTTTGCGTACCGCAATTGCTCGTAATGGCACAACAGAGCTCGTGAAATGTGATTTTCTCAATTACGGTACTCGGGATAAAAAAATTCTGGCACGACGTGGACATGGGGGATGCCTCCATGGCTAAAAGTGAGAAGGTGCTGTTATTTCCTGGCCGATCAATCAATCCCGGCTATGGACATAAACAAAGATTATCAGCAGTGTAGCATATTAAGAATGACTGTCAATAAAAACTCCCGCTACGAGCAGTAGCGGGAGTGTAGGACGTCCATCGATGATGAAGCCCTATGACTAGAAACGGCGCACATGACGCCGATAACCGCACGGATTTGAGCGGGTACAGAAGATCTCTTCGGTAATGCCCATTTCCCCGTCCAGATCAGCCACCCGGACCTGGATAGTGCCCGGGTGGGCGCTGCCCCGTCTCACGCACGAACGACATGTCTTGCCCAGCATCCGGCGGGCAGTCTCAAAAGCAACCGTTTTCTCCATATACAACCTCCGTAGTGTAAAAAATCTATGTGTTTTTTTATTTTGTTTCCAGCGATATCAAAAATCGAGCCGCTCGTCGGCTCGACTGTCGTTTGGGGTAGTATGTACCGAAACTACAGGCTAGCCAACAAGCCGCTCATGAGAATAATAATGACGATAACAAGACCCGCACCAGTGATGGTGTAACGTTTTTCGTTCAATTGGGCCATTTTTGCTATTGCCATATAGTGATTATCCATATCCTAGCACAGCTCCCATCGCTGTCAATACATGCAGCATCCCAAATTCATTTTAGATGAAGGATGTAACTATCTTTACGGAAGGCATCAGGGATTGCTTTTTATAAAAATGGATTTTCCTGTGTTATTCAAACATAATATCCTCATCGGCCCGTTTGTACTCGTGAATTTCATTTTCCCTGAACCACAACTGTGTCTCAAAACTGGCTTCTTCGACAGTACCCGAGGCGTGAATCATGTTCTTGATCGTTCGCTTCTGCTGATTCGCTAAAATCGGAGAATCAAGCGAAAAGTCACCCCGGATCGTGCCGGGTTCCGCAAAACGCGGCAACGTGTGCCCCACCATCATACGTACCGCATCCACCGCATGCAGTCCCTGCAGCAACAAGGCAACCACCGGCCCGGAACTCAAAAATTCCATATTCCACTGACGCACCATTTTCCCGATTTCATAAGCGTCTTTGGTGCCAATTTCCTCCCGCGGGTCACGGCCGTATTCCGCATATGTTTTTAGCGTCTTCTCCCCGACCTTAGTCAAATATTCCTTTTCGTCAGGATAATGTTTTGCTACCAAAGCCGCATCGACCCACACCATCTTCAGAGCGGCTATCTTAAAACCTGCCTTTTCAAAACGGGTGATAATCTCACCCACCAAACCGCGTTTTATGGTATCAGGTTTCAATAAAACGACCGTGCGTTCTGTGCGAGGATCGGTTGCCATAGAAATATATGTTACTGTTTAGCCATCTGCGCCAACATATACTTCACCTTTTCTACGATTTCCGCGGGAGTATGGTTGGCTTTTATAAAATAATCATCTGCCCCCAGCTCATGACCCTTGGTCACATCTTCGGACTGGCCGAGATTGGTCAGGAGTAGTACGTGGGTTTTTTTCAGTTCGGGATTTTTTTTAATCTCTTTCAAAACCGCAAACCCATCCAGTTTTGGCATGATGATGTCGAGCAGCACCAAATCCGGCTTTTCCCGTTTAATCATTTCCAAACCCTCCGCGCCATCATGCGCCCGCAAAATAGGCATGCCTTCCTTTTCAAACTTGGTGACATACATATCAGCCAGCATCTTATCATCTTCTACCAGCATGATTTTTTTAGTGGTTGTGTCGGCTGCCATATGAGTAACAAAAAATAGTTTGTGCCATCAGTATACAATATTCCGCCAAACTGTCAATCAAGCTTCGGCCACTGTGCGTGCCACGTGGTCGCCTGTTCATACTGATGGGCAAGTCGAAAAAGAGTCGCTTCGTCAAACTGCCGCGCCATGAATTGCAATCCAATGGGCAAGCCGTGAGCAAAACCCCCGGGCACGGAAATAGCACAAATCCCTCCGATATTCGCCGGAACCGTGTAAATATCCGATAAATACATGAGTAACGGATCAGACTGTTTCTCTCCCTGTTTGAAAGCGACAGACGGCGATGTCGGAGAAACCAGCGCGTCTACTTTTGCAAATACCTCCCTGAATTCACGACTGATCATGCTGCGCACTTTTTGCGCCTGGACATACAGTCGCCGCTGGTAGCCAGCGGACAGGGCAAAGGTGCCGAGGATGACCCGACGCTTTACTTCGCTGCCAAATCCCTGCGCCCGTGACTGCCGGTACACGTCATCCAGCCGCGCGCCCGGTTCCCGCACCGACAGGCCATAGCGCATCCCGTCATATCGAGCCAGATTTGAGGACACTTCGGAAGTGACGGTCAGCTGATAGACGGCCAGGGCATATTTGGTGAGCGGCAGGCTGACCTCGACCAGTGTAGCACCTAGCTCTTTCAACGTATCGCACGCTGCGGCAATTCCCCGCTCCACTTCCGGATCCATGCCCTCGATAAAAAATTCCTTCGGTATGCCGATGGCCATCCCTTTGACGCTCTGTTCTAATGCATCCATTGACACCGGAGCGGCATCACGGCCGGTAGTGGCATCCAGTGGATCGTAACCGGCAAGTGCATTGAATAGCAGCGCAGCATCTGCAACGGTTTTTGTCAGTGGGCCGATCTGATCGAGCGAAGATGTCATAGCAATGACCCCATGGCGAGACATGCGGCCATAGGTGGGTTTGAGTCCAACCACACCACAAAATGATGCCGGCTGCCGAACTGAACCACCCGTGTCCGTCCCCAGCGCCGCTAGACACTCATCAGCTGCCACTGCCGCCGCGGAACCACCGGAAGAACCGCCCGGGACGCGCGTAGTGTCCCAGGGATTACGGGTTCGGGAAAATTCTGTATTTTCATTCGATGAACCCATGGCAAATTCATCCAAGCTCGTCTTACCGAGAAGTACCGCTCCGGCCGCTTTGAGCTTGCTCACGATGGTGGCATCGTACGTGGCCGAATAGTGCTCGAGCATCTTCGACCCGGCGGTACAGCGGCGGCCGGCGACTATGATCAGATCCTTGAGTGCCAGCGGGATGCCGGTGAGTACAGTCGCTGAACCGTCGGCAAAACGCTGATCAGCTATATCCGCCTCAGCCAGAGCCGACTCCCGATACACGTCAATATATGCGCCGATTGAACCATCGCGCCGGGCGATGGTATCGAGGTAGGACTGCGTCAGTTCACGCGCGGACAATGATTTATTCCGGAGCGCCTGATGAGCCGCAACGATAGTAGTCGGTCGGTCGGCCATATTACTCAAGAATTGTTTTTACTTTATTCAAATTACCAGTCGACTCGGGGAATTGACTGGTACTGGCTGATTGACCAGCCGGCGATGTCGGCTCATCAGTCCGGAGCGGGCCAGTCGGATAGTCGATAGCTGATGAAAATTCCACGCCGCTCGTATCCACGTCGTCTACCTGCTGCGCGTAGTCCAAAATTGATGAAAGTTGCTCGCCAAAAACCCGCTCCTCATCCTCGGTGAGTCGTATCTTTGCCAGAGCGGCTAATTTATCGATGTCATCTTTGGTCAGCTGCATATGGTTCCTAAGTATATCATCTGAAATCAGAACAAACAATTACCTAATCAATAACCAAAGATCTGCTGCTCGACGAAGGGGGATTCCTAATTCTTTCGCTTTAGTGATTTTTTCACTCCCCGGATCATCACCCGCAAAAACATAATCCGTTTTACTGGATACACTGGACAAGACCTTGGCCCCAGCCGCACGTAATTTTTCCTTAATCTCCTCTCTTCCAGCAAAATCGAATGTGCCCGTCACAACTACCCGCTTACCAGCAAGAGCGCCGGTCATTATTTTTGGCCCAGAGCGATGAACCCATGTAACTCGTTTTTCAAGTTTTTTCATCAGCTCCTTATTTATTGGGTCCCTGAAATACTCAAAAACACTTTTTGCGACTACATTACCTACATCGGGAAGTTTTTGCAGCTGTGCCTCCGACGCATTCATTAATTCTCCCAGTGACTTATATTCGTCCGCCAATACACGCGCCGTCTCCTCACCGACATGTCGAATTCCTAATGCATAAATGTAACGATGTAACGAGATATTTTTACTGGCCGCTTTAATTGCCTGGATCAAATTTTCCGCCGACTTATCCGCAAATCGCTCCAGTGGTGCTACGTCTTCTTTGGTAAGGTCAAATAAGTCAGCGGGTGACTTTACCAAATCAGCTGCCACCAGCTGTTCCAGAATCTTTGGCCCCAAGCCATCGATGTCAAACGCCGCTTTCGATACGAAGTGCCGCAGTTGTTCATGCTGCAGTGCGTAGCAGCGTGGATTAGAACAATAATACGCTACCTCGCCGTCCTGCTGCTGCACCGGTGAATCACAAACGGGGCACCGTTTTGGCATACGGAATTCCCGCTCAGTGCCGGTACGCATAGTGCTCAGTACCTGGACGATATCAGGGATGATATCTCCCGCCTTCTGTACCACCACCGTATCTCCGATACGCACGTCAAGCCGCTTGATTTCATCGACATTATGCAGGGTGGCGCGCGACACCGTGGTACCCGCTACCGCCACTGGCCGTAAATGGGCCACCGGGGTGAGTACGCCCGTTCGGCCTACTTGTACCTGAATATCTTCAACGACGGTTGTGGCCTGCTCCGCCGGATATTTATAGGCGATGGCACCGCGGGGGGCTTTGCCGACTATACCCAATGCCGTGAACGTGGCAAGGTGATCCACGGTCACCACAATCCCGTCAGACCAATAATTAAATTTTTTCCGAAGTCTGCCGATCTCAGCATGATATCGTTCAACTTCATCGATGCTGGCGCAGCGCCGATTGTGATCTCCTGCACGAAATCCGATGGCACTGAGTACGGCATGCACCTCATGGTGGGTAGCCAGCCCCAAGTCGGTCGGCAGATCATATGCCATGAAACGTAATTGGCGCGAGGCGGTCACCCGGGAATCCAGCTGCCGCACCGAACCAGCCGCGATGTTTCGAGGATTAGCATAGCGCGGTTGGCCTGCACGGTCCTGAGCGGCATTGATCCGGTCAAATGTATCCTTGGCCATGTACACCTCGCCGCGCACTTCTACTTCCTGGCGCAGGCGGGAACGGACCGTCGCCGGCGCGGCATTGATCACCAACGTCAACGGTATGGCTTCGATGGTTTTTACGTTCTGTGTCACATCTTCTCCGATTCGCCCGTTGCCCCTGGTCGCAGCGCGTACCAATCGACCCTCTCGATACAGGAGCGAAATAGCCAGCCCGTCCATTTTTAGTTCAGCAAAATAATCCAGTTGCGTCCCGGCAGGCACTAATTTACGTATCCGAGTTTCCCACTCGCGCACTTCATCCAGGGAAAAAACATCGTTGAGCGACAGCATCGGTCGCGCATGATCCACCTTGGCAAATTCAGCTGACGGCTCGCCACCGACACGCTGGGTCGGTGAATCGGGCGTGACAAACTGGGGGAATTTCGTTTCCAATTCCTGTAATTCATGTTTCAGGGAATCGAGCGCCGCATCGGAAATCTCCTGCCGATCCAGCACATGATACTGATAGCGATGGTGGTTGATTTCCTGTTTCAGCTGATTGATGCGCGCATGTGCGCGTACTGCGTCCATAGATTATTGGCAGTCTTGGAATAGTTTGAACGTACTTAGTTGATACCAATCGACAAACACGCTGTCACCTGCAATCCACCCGCCGGCAGCGGCGCCATACGGATGGTCGCTGATCTGAATGACCCGGGACGGATCGCTCACCGGAAGCGTACTAGATCCCACCGGAAACGATTCGGGAATAGTGCACGTCTTCCACGCACCATTTTGACCCCCTGCCTGATCGTCGATGACCGACGACTGGCCGCTTATTTCCACGGCGATATCCCGACCGCTGGAGATACCCTGATAGAACATGCGCAGCGACACATAATATTCGTCTCCCTCAGGGACGCTCAATGGTATGGGCAGACGGTACCCCCAGATTTCCGCCGGGGCAATCGGACTGATAGAGCAGCCATCTGCTGAACTCAGCGTGCCGCACTGCGCCCGGTCACCGGCAGGAGACAGACACGACAGGGCCAGCCATCCGGCAGTGGTTTGGCAGATGCCACAGGAATTACATGAGGCACCCTCCGCCAGTGCTTCCTCCACATGGATCGGACCAGAACTATAGGTCGGATTGCTCAGGATAATAGTTTTGAGTAAATCCCCTTCGCTAAACAGTACATAATCATACAGCCCAAACAACGGAATCTTCCATGGAACGGTTGCCGTCAGCGCTTGTTTATATGATGAACGTTGGCCTACTGACTTTACCTCAATCAGCGATGGCAACTCCACCCGATCACCGAGGCTGTCATACGGAATGACGGAAATGCGGGAGATATCCCCGAAGAGCGCTTTGATGCGGATGCGGTATCCTCTCGGGTCGATCTCATCAAACACGTCCAAATCGGAAATCGTCCAGCCATTGGCCAGATCCGTCGGACCGATCAGCTTCCGGGCGGCCACCGATTCCCCGAGCGTACCGTCCTGACCCCAGGCAATCCAGGAAACCTCGGCCCAGGAATCAGGATCTGTGCCGGTATTGGTGATGACGAGTGATTGGGCGATCTGATTTGGTGTGGCATCCAGGTCGAGCGGATCCTCAAAATCATAATAATCCGCCTGGACAAAATGATTCTCGGCGATTGCCTGATTTTCGATTACCGCGGTTTGTTCGCTCGTGTCGGCATCGTCATAGGTCGTACCATTGGTCAGGGAATCCTGCAGCGCTTGAATAGCCGCTACCGCATCCTGCAGCGTTTGCGTCCCATCGGCACGCATGCGTTTGATGGTAAACAGGCCGCGCTCGATACCGGACTCGGCGGCATAATAGGCTTGCGTCGCATCAGCTGCGGTGCTGGTCAATTTCAGTTCATTGATGATCACCACCGATATGGTGATAGAGATCGCGGTAATGATAAAAATGATGAGCAAGACATAGACCAGCACGATTCCCTTCTGTTGGTTGTACGGTGGATTAATCATGGTAACTGTTCTGAATGGCACTGGTAATAATGCGCGAACTGATGATGGTCTGCATATCCACCGACGCCTGTTCAATCAGACGCGGTGCGACAGAAGTCGATTTTATCATGATCAGTACCTGCGGCTGGATATTATATCCGTTGCTAAAGTAACGACAGGCATTATCCGCGGCGCAGCGGTAGGACACGAGGCCGGCGGCGGTGCAGTCCGCATCGCCTCCCAACGCGCAGTCAACCGGTTCGATGGCGGTAAACGGATCTGCGCTCGGTGTGATGACAAACCGTAGATCTTCTACACGCACGCCCTCGGGTGTCACGTCCAGCCAGCCCGTCCCCCCGGCGTCACAATCGCCAACTGTTATTTCCTCACAGAACTGTACCCGTTCTGACTGGAGCCGGAAAAAATCCTGGCTACCCGTCTGGCTGATGACTGCCAGGATTGGAATCCCAGTTCCAGCGGCAGGATGTAAATCAATATTCTGCTGGTCATAATATGCATAATTGATAGTACCGAGGCGGACCTCCTGCGTCATCGTCTCAAACAGCGCCCGCACATCATCGAGAATTTTCTGTGCAGCCAAGGCGCGCCGCTGGGTATTGCTCACCAGCAGATAGACATTGGTCGCCAGAAGGATGGTCAGACTGAAAATCGCCAATGCCACGATCATCTCGATGAGCGTAAAACCGCGTTGATTGTGTTTATGGTGAAACATGCTACAGCGTCGGCCAATTATAAATACGGTCCTCAATGGTCACCCGACGACCGGAGGTGGAACCCCAGCGCACTTCGCTGATGACGCGATATCCGACAGTATCATCGTACCCGGTGGCGCTGCCGGCTCCGCAGACATCATTCGATGCACGATCGACGATAAACTCAGTGCCCGCGGCATCATGGCAAATCGGATTAATAAACACCAGACGATAGAATTCAGTGGGGGCTCCCGTCACCCCGCTGCCCTGCCGGTAAAAATGATTCTGCAGCCGTACCCGTGCGATCGCATCGGAAAAATCAGTGGCAGTAAAATCAAACGTAAACGGATCGCTCCCGGTGATGACGGGAACTGCCGGATTTGCTCCGACTAACCCCGCGTCCCAGGTACCCGCCGCGCAGGTATTACCCAGTCCACAAAACGTATTGCCATCACACGCAAACCCCGCATATGGCCCGGCATCGCAGGTACGCTGCGCCGTCGTCACCCAGTTGCTGTCTCGCATATTCCTGGCGATCTCTACCGCTTCCCGCGCGAGACTCGTCGCGATCAGTTTATTGCGGCTTTCTTTGCTGGCGTTGATACTATTGACGATCAGTACGATAGTCGCAGTCAGCGCGGTCAGCAGGATAACCATGGCAAACAATACCTCCAGAAGCGTTTGACCCGATTGATTGTGGCAGTTGCGTTTCACAGCGTACAATTGCTTTGCGTTTCACTGATATGATTTGAAACGCGATTAATGGTAATTTTTTTGCATACGGAATCCAATTCACCGTGCTTCACCAGCAGTGCAACCTCAGTTTCTGTGACAGGCGCACCATCAATATGAAATGAGATGACGCCGGTGGGCGGGGTAAAAACGACATCCAGCGGATTTGTCTGCGGCACATACGTATCCGCGCCGACGCGATACGCGGTCACCCCTACGTTGGTCTGCTGTGTATCCTCTCGCCTGATGATTGGTTCTTCCGTAGAATAGGAATGCTGAAGCGTATTGGTATCGGCAAAAAGCATATAACTTGATACCGCCGAAAAGTGGATGCCATACCCACCCGGGGGGACGCCATTGGTACAGTCCCCGGCCCCTCCCCCGCAAAACACGTCATCCGCGCACGATTCATATTCATTATCGGACGACCCCTGCCGACAAAAATTGATGCTATTGCCACCAGTGGCATAGGCCTGCGCAAAGCGCAGCTGTTGAACTAGTTGGGTGCTGACTGAACGCAGGTCCTGTGTTTTGTCCCCACGATTGAAATTGATGATGATGGCGACGGTCAATACGCCGATAATAAACATGACTATCAGTAATTCAACCAGCGTAAATCCTTGATGTCCCTTTCGACTCATAACACGAATCCCCGATAAAAATTAACCGCCGCAGTGCCGAAAAAAAACGTAATGATAGTTGCCGCGCTGAGAAAGGTGCCAAATGGCACCTGACTTTTCCACTGCTTGGTATGAGCCAGGATAAGTCCGATTCCCACCAGCGACCCGACGCAATAGGCGACGAAGAGCGCCACAAGTATATTGGGAAAACCCAGCATCAGCCCCATCACCACACCCAATCTGATATCGCCGCCGCCGATCCATTTCCCTCGTGAAACCAGATACTGAAGATAAAAAAAACCACCACCAATGAGTGCGCCGATTGCCATGCTTAGTATATCGAGATCAAGTATGAAATAGGATGCCAGTGCCGCGATCACCATAGCCGGGACGCTTACCACGTCGAGAATGAGATAGTACCGCAAATCGAAAACAAATATAATCAATAGAAATACCGAATATATTGCGTATACACCCAAATCCCAGGACAAACCGAATTGCCACCAGAGCGAGAAAAAAATTATGCCGGTGGCTAGTTCCACCAGCGGATACTGCCAGGAAATCCGCTTGGCACAGTAGCGGCACCGACCCCGCAGCATGATAAAACTAAATATCGGGATTAAATCAAAAAAATGAAGCTCATGTTTGCAATGCGGGCAATATGATCGCCCCCGCACGAAACTGACGCCTTTGTGGAGACGGTAAATAACGGCATTCATAAAACTGCCCACCACCAACCCTAAAATAAACACCAAAAAACCATCCATAGTCATATTATTATACCAAAAAACAGCCTCTCTGGGTAGGAAAAACCCTCGCTCCATGAAAGCTGACCTTCATGGCATCGGTGCGGTGAGAAATTTATTTACTTGATACCGTCGGGTGACAGAGTGTGTTTGCCCGCCTTGAGCGTACCGTAGTCTTTTTCTAGGGTAAAGGTCACCTGATAGGTTGATTCCGTAGGCACCACGGTCACGGTATAGGCGTATTTGCCGGGATCTTTGAATTGTCCGATTGAGGGGAGAAATGTGCCCAGGGCACAGCTGCTCACCGGCATGCCGGTCTGGCTGCATCCGTCGGTGGCCGCCATGGCATAACTGGCCGTCTGATTGAACATCAGCTCAAAAGCCGCCTGTACCCGCGTCATATCAGACATGCGCTTGGCATCGCGCGTCCGAGCTTTTTCCTGATTGATAAGCAGAAATCCGCCGCCGATGACCAGGCAGGCAGTTATGATGATGATAAGCACGGCCAATATGCTGATGCCGCGCTGATTGGTATGATACATACGGATTGCATTTAAGTTGCGGGTAATGTCGGGCATACCGGTCCGTAACCTTGGACCGCGGTCGAATAATAGTAGAACCGCTGCTGATCCCGGCTTTCCTTGTGGAAACAGATGACGTAATTCCGGTGGTTCACCGTAGGCGAATCATTCGTGTCATAATAATAGTACAGTCCCTTGGTCGCGTCATTGATCGGATCGCGGACAGACCGGCTCATATACGCCGGTGACAGAGGATTATCCGTCTGGGAAAAAATCGTCCCATTGAGTCCGGCGGTACTCAGGTCCGGTCCGGCGCCACCGGCCGTCACGGGTCGGGGATAGCTGCCGTACGTATCCGCGTACAATTCCAGCGCTCCGCGCAGTGCTTCAAAATCTGAAAACCGAGTTGCATCCCGCGCCTGACCACGAGTACCATTGAGAGTAGTGATGCCGATGGCGGCTAATATCCCGATGATGGCCAGCACTACCAGCAGTTCGATTAATGTATACCCTTTACTCATACGGCCGCATGCACCCTCGCCACACCAATGATTATATAGACAGTATAACCTAACTCCCCTCCTGATACAACGCATCCAGGCCGGCATAGGCTGGCGTGTACCAGCGGTTGAGTTCCAAGGCCATTTCATAGCGTTCTCGCGCCGCTTCAGCGTTTCCCTCCGTCCGGTACAGTTCCCCCAGCAGATAATGCAAAGACGCGAGCTGATCAGGCAGATTTGGATTGCGCGTCAGCGTGGTCGGTCCGTATTCTACGAGTATATGGGCGATAGTCTGCTTAGCGAGCGCTGGCTGATCCGTAATAAAATACGTATAGGCTAAATCATAGTAAAGGTCAGGACGGAATTTCGGATTCAATGCGATGGCCTGAGTATACTCGGTAATGGCCTCGTCATACCGCTTCAGCGAATATAATACCCGCCCGTATGTCCACCGTGCCAGGTAATCATCCGGCGAGCGACGCACCATGGCCTCCACGCGAGGTAGTAAGCCGTCAAACTGCACCGCTTCCAGCTCAGTACGGTGCTGGATGACCAATCCCGAATACTGCGCCAGCATAGTCGGATCAGGATCGTAGCGCAAACCCTGTTCATATGCTGCAGCTGCCTCGGGTATTTCATCACGGGTGACGTGAATGGCGGCTGTATCAAATGCATTCACACCCATAAAAACCGATAACCCGCGAAGGAGTACCGCTAACCCAAACACCAGATACAGCGCATTGATGAGCATGGCGCGACGGGGTAAAGGCTCGGCTCCTTGCTCCGACTGGCCGCGTCCATGCCCGGCATACTGTCCGGCCAGCGCGCCGGCTATCACCCAAAACATGAGGAACACCGCAGGAAACTGCCAACCAAAATCAAACACAGCATGCACCGCGGATGCTAATACGCCGAGCGACAGTCCTACCAGAATATGCCGATGCCGCGGATCCGGAGTAGCACGCACAACGTGCAGCACCTGCCGACCAGCCATCAGTAAAAATCCCAGCAGTGCCACCATGCCGATGATCCCAAGCTCGGCGGCGGTCTGGATATAATAATTGTGTGCGTAGCGCGGCTGCTCGAGAATAGTACGCGCGTACTGTGAATAGACACTCTGGAATGTGTTGATACCGGTACCGACCAACGGATGATCACGGAATATATCAGCGGCTGAGAGATTAAAATTAATCCGCTGGGAAAAACTACGGTTGAGTTCACTCGATGATATAGCCTGGTACACCCGTATCGCCGACTGTACATCCCGTGACTGAGCATACCGGAATCCGATCATACCGATAATGCCAATCAGCACGATTCCTGCTGCCACCATCACCCGTCGGCGGGTGAATATTGATCGCCGGAAATAGTACAGGCCGATGAGCGCGGACGGCATGACGCTCACCCAAGCGGTAAACGAATAGGTCAGCGCCAGCGCCGCGATGATGATAACACTGGCAACGCCCACAAGCCAGCGATATTTTTTTCGGGTCTGCTGTGCCGCCATGACACAAGCGACCGGAGCGGTCAGTATCAGCAGGCTCGAAATAGCATTGGCATTGAAGAGGAAACCTGATAGCCGATCCGCTGTCTGATTGATATAGAGAATGAATCCGGCTACCGACGCTACCACCCCCGTACCGGCGACACCATAGGCCAGCGCGCGCACGGTATCGGCTGTGCGGAAAAACCGATATGCCGCCCACCACACCAGTGCATAGGCCATCAGCAGTGACGTGGCAGTCAGCGAATCGTACCAATCAACCGACCAGCCGATTGAGGCGCTTGCCAGCCCGAGCCATAGCACGAGATACGCGTGCGGACTGAATATGATTTTTCTCAGGCTCCATGAATCTGATGACGGCGTCCAGGTACGGATAGTGAGAAATGCTAAAAGAAAAGCAAACACCAGCACGATTGCCTGCAACCATTTGCTCCATTCACCGGAAAAAAAGGAAACAACCAGCAGTGCCAGTATAAATAATCCAGAAATTATTTTCGTACGTGAATTCATGGGTGGGGAATAGAAAAATATTTTTGCCACTGCAGTATATCATGGATCGAAATCGTACGTCGGCGCTGGATCAGACGGCGCAGGCGCACCAGCCGAGGGAGCGCCCATATCACTGCGCCAACTATACGGACATACCGCCAATAGCCCACAGTCGCCGACTCATCTGAGGGTCCATGCGCCGTACCGCGTAATGCCGTCACCCAGAGTCGAAATGGCAGATTTTTCATCGTAGTCAATACCCGGTTGCGGCCGGTATGGTATCGCATAAAATCCGAGGATAGTGTTTTCGTCGTGGCCGATACTTTATGATACACGACGGCATCCGGGGCATACATTATTTTCCAGCTCCGCAGCCGTGCCCGAATCGATAGATCGCTATCTTCGGCATAGGCGAAATAGTGCGAATCGAAATAATCGTGGCCGAGCCGAACGTCCTCCAGCATCTCCCGACGGTAAAGAGCGGCACCACCGCGCGCGCTAAAGCACTCTTCGACCGCACGGTACTGCCCTCGGTCTCTTTCCCCGGCACCGCGAGTAACTACTTTGAGCGTACCGGCTAATACAAAATCTCCCGCGGAATCAAACACGTCCCGCTCGTAAAACCGCATCATCCGGCTGCCTACCGCCCCAATATGCTTGTCGGCTTCCGCCACCGCAATCAGCGACTCGAGCCACCGTCCATCCACTGCCGTGTCGTTATTGAGTACCGCTATATACCGGATCTGTGGATCCTGGAGCGCCTGGCGGATGCCAACGTTATTCCCCTCGGCAAAACCAAGATTCTTCCCCGTTTGGATAATCTGCACCGTGGGAAACATCTGGCGCAGTAAAACCACCGAATCATCGGTCGAGCCATTGTCCACCACCATGACTCGCTGCCGATGGGTGCGCTGCGCCAGGACGGTACTGAGACAATCCTGCAGATGGCATCTGCCGTTCCAATTCAAAATAATAACTGCGGTATCGGGAGCGTCGTTCATATATGAATCAGTATATCAGATACCCCCAAACCCAAAAAGCGGCTCGCCAGGATGGCAAACCGCTTTTGGTATACGAGATTGCAAATCACGAAATTAGTGATCAGCACATGCTCCCATGGTGGCACCAGAAACCTTATCTCCTGAGTCGCCGTTACCGGCTACGTAGAAGTAGAAGAAGTTATCAGTGCTGTTTGGGGATTCCAGCTGCGCATACAGTAAGAATGTCGAGCGCTGGCTGACTGTGCATGATTCATAGGCATAGTCCGCGTGCGTACCACCATTGGTGGCTGACTGCGGATCATGCGGTAATTTCGAGAGATATGCGGTCACCAAAGCAGCGTCCAGACCGGCGAAGTCGCCTCCAGGGAACGCGCTACCGTAGTCATCTGAGTAGAGGACCAGGGCAGTCTTGATCTGGGAAATATCTGATTTGCGAGTGGCATCGCGAGCCTTTTCCCGTGCACCATTCAATGCAACCAAACCGATGGTTGCCAAAATACCGATAATCGCGATGACGACCAATAGCTCAATGAGTGTAAAACCTTTTCGTTTCATGTCTTCACCCCCTTTCCTTAGTGGCAAAGACATGTAGCTTTCAGCCGCGCCCTGTGTAAATCCACAGATCACGGATCCGCCTGACCCGTGCCTTCACAGGAACACTGGGCGGAACCTACATGTATTGCTTTGCCGGGATAGTTAACGTGAATCAAAAATGAACTATGCTGCCATTATACACAAGTGTATAATATCACATTTTCATGCAAATGTCAATCAATATACAAAAACAAGCCTGTAAAAACGGTCTAAATCGCGCTGGACAGATTATACAGAGGAAGGATAATTGCGGAAACGAGGAATCCCACGGCCACTCCGATCACAATCATGATGATCGGCTCAATAGCCGTAGTCAGATTGGCCAGTGAATTTTCCAGCTCGCGCTGGTAAAACTGGGCGATTTTTTCCAAAATCTTGTCCAGCTGCCCGGACTGCTCACCTACGCTCATCATCTGTGACAGCATAATCGGCACGTCTTTGCTGGTGACAAATACCGTAGTAATGGACGCGCCACCCTCGACTCGTTTGATAGTCTCCCGGGTCAGGTCATGATACAGCGTATTTCCCACCACATCAGCCACGATATCCAGTGAGCGGGTCAATGGCACGCCTGAGGCCAGCAGCGTAGATAGCGACCGAGAAAACCGGGTCAGATACAGCCGATTGAAAAGCGGACCGATCATGGGTGTGCGGATTTTCAGGAGGTCAATCTGATGGCGTCCCCGGTTCGTCTTATTGATGGCGCGGAATGCAAATGCCGCGCCAATAAGGATGAGTAGCACCAGCCACCAGAATCCCCGCAAAAAATCGCTGATGCCGATGAATATCCGGGTCGTCAGCGGCAGCACCACATCCGCCCCCTCAAATACTGCGGTGATCTGGGGCAACACAAACATCATCATCATAGCACCGACTACCGCGAGGGCGGTGACGATAAACGCGGGATAAATCATGGAGCCGCGGGCCTTGGCCTTCAGATCATAATCTTTTTCCTGCTGGTCAGCCAGATACTCTAGAATTTCGTCCAAGCGCCCGGTCGTTTCAGCGGAACGGACCATCTGCACGAAGAAATTGCTGAAAATTCGCGGATACTTAGCCAGCGCCTGCGACAGTTTGGCGCCACCGTCGACCTCATCGGCTACATCCGACAGTACTGATTTAAGTTTGACATTATTGGTTTGTGCGACCAGCACCTTGAGCGCGCGGACAATCGGCACGTTCGAGGTAATCATCACCGACAGCTGCCGGGCAAAAACGACGATATCTTTTGCCTTGACACCGCTACTGAGCGACAGTCCACCAAATAATTTCCGCACCCGCTGTTCCTTGAGCGCGATGATAAAGAGTTTTTTGTCGCGCAGCATGCCATAGGCAATATTTTCCGACGGCGCCACGACCACACCGTCTATGGTCTGGCCCTGTTCATTGCGCGCTTTGTAGGAAAATTCGCTCATGAGATTCTCTGCTGAGTCAGGCTATTTTTTTAATATTTCCTTAACTTTGTCCACTACTTCAGACGGCATAAAATGCGCCTTGACCAGGTAATCAACCGCACCAAGAGCCAACCCTTTCTGCACGTCCTCCGGCTGACCCAGATTGGTCAGCATCACCACGGGGACGTCTTTGAGCGTGGCGTCGGATTTAATATTTTTTAGCACATCAAAGCCGCTCATTCTGGGCAATATGACATCGAGTAATACAATATCCGGCTTCGTCGCCTGGGCCCGCTCCAGCCCCTGCTCGCCGTCGGCCGCCAATTCAACCTGAAACCCATCCAGATTGAGCTTGGTCACATACATGCCGGCTAAAAATGTATCGTCCTCCACCAAAAGAATTTTGATTGGGCTTGCGGGTGTCATAGGTTTAGTGATAATTATGTTCGAGTCGCACTTAAAATTTCACGAAATGACGTCTTTCGTTCCATCGCCTTGAGGATGCCATCCTGCGCCATCGTCAGCATGTTCTGTCGCTGTGCCGTCTCCCGGATTGAGTCAATGCTGGGATTGGTGACGATGACGTTTTTCATCTCCTCGTCAATCTCCAATATCTCCGTGATGAGAATACGCCCTTTATACCCGGTGTTTTCACAACGCGCGCATCCAGTCCCCTCGTAAAATTTCAATTCGGGTTTTTCTGTTCCCAAACGGCGTTTGAACACCTCCGGTGGGATACCGGCGATTTGTTTTTCCACGTCCCGCTTCAGCTCGTCAGGCAGCTGCACTTCCTTTTGGCAATACTGACAGACGCGGCGCACCAAACGCTGGGCCACGATGGTGGACAGCGACGCGGTGATCAGGAACGGCTCAATCTTCATGTCAATCATGCGGGGAATGGCGCCGAATGAGTCATTGGTATGGAGCGTCGATAGTACCAGATGGCCGGTCAGAGATGCGTGTACGGCCAATTCCGCAGTTTCATTGTCACGAATTTCACCGACCATGATCACATCCGGATCCTGGCGGAGGATAGACCGCAGTCCAGCGGCAAATGTCAGACCGACGTCAGGATTGATCTGCGACTGATTGACGCCTTCGATATAATACTCAACCGGATCTTCCAATGTTACGATATTAACCGATTCTTCATTGAGAATAGTCAGCAATGCCGAGAGCGTCGTCGACTTACCGGAACCGGTCGGGCCAGTGAGCAGGATCATGCCGACTGATTTTTCAGTGGCTTTTTTCATCAGGTCCAGTTGCCGCCCTTCAAATCCTAATTTTTCCAAATCGAGAACCACCGATGATCGGTCCAAAATACGCATCACGACTTTTTCATTGGCAAAGAGCGGCAGTGTCGATACGCGGTAATCGATAATCCGGCCGCCCCACTCGGTACGGAAACGCCCGTCCTGCGGCACACGTGTCTCATCCAGCTTGAGATTGCACATGACTTTGATACGGGCCACGATGGAATTGTGCACGTAGCGCGGCAGGACCAGTGACGTGTGCAGCACACCATCCACCCGGTAGCGCACCCGGGTCTCATTTTCCACCGGCTCGATGTGGATATCAGACGCATTGCCTTCCACGGCGTGTTTGAGAATGACATTGACCATTTTAGACACCGGGGCGCTCTTGACGACTTCCTCCATCCCCTTTTCTTTGGACAGCGCCTCTTCCAGCGCGTCGTCCTCACTGTCCTGTTTCTCAGTGCTCGCCAATGCTTCCTCGACTTCCGCCCCCAGCGTGGCAAATTGCTTAAATGCCTGACGAAATCCGCTCTCTGATATCAGATGATAATTTAGCTTGAACCCATTTTCCCGGGCGATAAATTCCACCGCCTCGATGGCTTTGAAATCACCGGGATTAACCATGGCGATGTCGATGGTATTGCCTGTTTTATTAAAAGTAACGACATGGTAATTTTCTGAAAGCTCCCGAGGGATCAGATTGAGAATCGACTGAGAAATTGATTTACCGAATAGATCAATATACGACACGCCCAGCATCTGCGCCCGCACTTTTGCCACCTCTTCTTCAGAGACAAACCCTTTCTGTATCAGCTCCCGGATGGCCTCTTCGTCCTCAGGAAATTGCTGACGAATCGCCGTGATTTTTTCAGCAGGAATAGACCGCTGCTGAGCCAGCGTTTCAAACAGAGATTGACCTTGGTAGGATTGGGAAAATTGATCAGCCATGATTGATTACGAAGTAGTAAAATCTACCGGTGCAAACGGATTGACATTGTAGGGCACGCTGAGTATATCCCGCGATGATTCATTGCCACTCGCGTCCTGGGCAGTCACCGTATAATAATACGTCGTATTGACGTCTATCGATCCGTCACGATACGTATACTCCGGATCAGTTTCATCAGATCCAGATTGCGGCGCCCCCTCCACCAGCAGCTCGCCGATCTCTCCGGGAACCAACGAACGGTAAATTCGGACAGCGGCGACATCATCAGCATTTTCCAGATGCCAGCGTACTTCCAAATCATCACCGACGGAGACGACTGATACATTGTGCGGTGCCGCGGGCGGCAAATCATCAGTGGCAATAGCGGCCGACTGCACTGCGTTGGTCGATTCGATACCGGCTGAAGTAGCGAGGCGGATCAGATAGTAGTACCGACGATTATTTTCCACTGACGTGTCCTCATACGACATGATGCGGTTGGCCTGATCGACATCCAGCGTGGCGATACGGGTTCCCAGCGTGTTTTGGACCTCGGATCGATAGATTCTTGCCTCGGTGTAATTGGCGTATGCGGGTGTCTGCCAATGAATGACCAGTGTGGCGCCGATACCGGGATTTTGGATGGAAACGTTAACCGGTGCCAGAGGCAATTTCGGATCAATTGCTGCGCCCGATGTTTGCTCCGTATAGCCGGCGAATTGATCACGCTCCAGGGTAAAAAGCTGCGGATCATCAAATATTGAATCATCGAGCGAGGCCACCTGCGACGGGACCAAAGCGCTGCCGCCGGTCGTGCCGAGCGTCGTGACCCCTTCACTTGACGCGTAAAATTGCGAGTACACGAAATAGCCACCACCCAGCATCACCACGAGTGCGGTGATCAGCAGATACGTTGTTCGTTTATTTAGTCCGCGACGTTGTATTAACATACGATGCTATTGATAGTACAGGGTGCAATTAAGCGTATAACTTGTGTTGCTGGGCGAATAACTGATTGCGTTTAATTCCAGTAATGGAAGCCGCTGGCTGACATTATCCAGGAAATCCTTCAGCTTGGCATAGCTGACGATACCATCGATGGTCAGGGAGATATTCAGCGTTTTGACCGTGGCGCTCGGAGCGGCAACCGGCTCCTGCAATGGGCCGCTATCGAGGGCGCGGAGATCCAGCTGATTTTGCAGCACGAAGTCCTTGAGTTCAATCATGATCTGTGGGATTTCCGCAGCCGTGGGCAATACGGACTCCGCCTGACGTACCTGGTCATGCGTGATCTGCTGGTACTGCAATTGCAGGTCCTCAAGCCGTTCCAATGTGACCCGCCGCTGGTCTAGCGTCTGGAGCTGCGACGTAAGGTCTACCATCCCGACTTCCTGGATATCGCTGACGATACCCTGGATAAAAATGAGATATCCCAAACCGAGAATCACCACCACAAACCCAATCACCACCAACACAAAATACTGGCTGAAAATAAATGCGATGCGACGTTTTAATGCTTTGGGATTCATGGGGTTTGAGTAAAGTAAAAAATGTCGGGGAGCACCTTCAAATCCACGGTAAAGGTGACCGGCGGATCGGCAACTACCGAAGTCGCCGGCTGACTAGCAGCGGCGCCTGACGCGCTCGAGGTACGGAAGGTGATGCCCGATATAGTCACCGAGGAGACAAAATCATCCGCTTGATTGTACACCATCAATTGCTTTATGGCGGCATTATAATTTCGCCCGACGGCAGACAGATTGATCGAGCCATTGACGTCGGCGGTCAGTGACGTGAAATACACGTCAGGAGTCGTGTACTGCTCCAGTTTTGAAAACAACCGCGACCAATAAATATGCTTATTGAGCAGCGTTTTGACGTTCGTAATTTTCGCCTGTAAATCCTTCACCTCGTCCTGCATCGTATCATAGGATCGGATTTGAATATCGGAAATAGCGATTTGATTATTGATCTCGTTGATATTGGTCGTGATGGAATTGAAATACCAGTTTGCCCACAGCCAGCCGCCAAACACCACCCCGATGGCGATGGTGACGAACGTAGCCAATAGCAGCAGCCGCGACACGGAAATTTCTTGCTCTAGTGCTTCTTCCGGAACTAGATTGACATCCCAGTTCATCCCCGCTGGCGTGATTGGTACATCGGTTTTTTGGCCGATACCTCCACCTGATGCAGCGCCTGTCAGTGCTGCCTTGGCACGGGTGCGAAAAAGTCCCCGCAGACCCGCAAGCAACCTGCTCATAAAGCCCCGCGACTGCACTGTCGGCGCAACTGGGGCTGGGCCATCTTTCAGCTCTGGTGCTGAGGTAAACTGCACCGTTTGTTTTTTTTCATGCTGGTGTTTTTTTTCTGGAGGCAGAATGGGTATCGGTGGCACTGGTTTCGGTGGCTGGGGCGGGAGCGGAGGCGGAACGACCGGTGCCGACGGTTTAGGTATCGGGGGTACTATCGGACGCGCAGTTTCAGCGTGCGGCGCAGCCAGAGGCGGTTTGCTGATTGGCACTACTGGCACGGGCGCCACGCGTACTTGCGGTGCGGGCATAGAAACTGTTTTATATCTGACTGACTGCTGCGGCACCGATGCGGGCACGGGAGCCACTTCAGATTGATCGCGCAGCGGCAGTTTCTGTTCTCGTGATTTCGTTCCAAATAATGAACGTAACCAGGCAGCGATCCGTTTGAACAGCGACGGTCGATCATGACGCGTATTAGTTGATCGCGCTTCCGGCGCCGCGGTGGTAACTTTGATGACATTTCCATTCCGCTTTTTGGCGGTACCTGAAGTCTCCGACAGATGTTCGGTGCGTACATGCGCGAACCGCGGAAATGCTTCCGCACCCACGACCCCGGTCGGAGCAGCCGGCTTTTCTGGTGCAGGCTTCACCCTGATGAAACGCGCAAAAAAACCTCCCCTATCCGCCGGCAACGGCGACGCGGACTTTGATTTTTTTTCTTCTTTCGGTTTTGGCTGAAAGGTGACAATCTTCTTCGGCTCAACCGGCGTAGGTTGATACACCACATGCTCTTCAAAACGCACCTTCCGCTCGGGGATCGGCACTCCCGCTTCCTCCTCAGGCTTCTGTTTCGGCTTGCTGAACGCTCCTTTGAAAAACGTCAAAACACCTGCCCGCTTGACCGTGGGTTTATTTTTTTCAGCCGCAGTCGGTCCGGTCATGGCAATGGTTTGCTCGGGTGCTGATTTTTCTATTTTTGCTTTTGCTTTTTCCTCGCTGGGGAGGAGATTAATCGCCATACGTCAAACGTGTTTTATTTTTGTTTTTTTACTACGCGTGATGAGTAAAACCACGGTAGTGTGGCGATAAAAAACGATGGCCCCATGTCCTGTGGGACTTGGGCGCTTCATGCATAAGCAATATATAGAGTCTTTTTTCTCTAGTATTTGCTTATTATGTCTTTATTTTAGCACATTTAAATACGAAAGTCAAGGATTTGCACCTTTTCTTGGCAGGTTTAAAACAAAAAGCCGCTCCGGCCTCAGAGCGGCATCATGGTCCCACTTACTAGACAATTTTTGCATCAGGACGTCAACTCGCGCATTGCCAGCCCGATAGCCACTGACATACGGGGCCCTAGCTCTTTCAGCAGTGAATCGATCTCGACCGGATGTACGACTCGCGCCCAGGGGTCACCTACGAATGATTTGATATTAAAATTCTCCTGTATATACTGCGTCAAATTGCCAAGAAATGCCGACCCGCCGGTTAATACAATTTTTGAAATCGGCTGTTTATACTGATTCCGATATATATTCAGAATATACCGGATCTCATTCATGATGGAATTTATCACATACTTCACCTGCTTCGGCAGATTGTTCATCGATTCCGAACCGACCGTCACACTCAGGTCACGTTTGAATTGTTCCGCCTGCTCGTAGGTCATCTGCATGGCGTCCATCATGGACTGAGTGATACTCTTTCCGCCCAAATCAATGCTCCGATTCAATATCGGCACGCCTTCAGCATAAATGATGATGCTGGTAGCCGCTCCGCCGATGTCGATCACCATGATGGGATTGCGGTCATTGCCAACCAGCGCACGCTCAATGGCAAACGACTCAGTTTCCAGTCCAACCAGCCGCAAACCGACCTCCTTAAATAAAGCCACATAATTATTGACCATGTTCTTTGGGGCAGCGGTCAACAGCACGCGTAAGTTGTTTTTCTGCGAGTCGTCAGTATTTTTTTTCTGCTCTACTTCAACTTCCAATTTCTTTTCCGGATCAACTTTTTTCATAGTATGAGCAAATGTTCCATCCTTCTTTTTATTCTTCTCCTCGGGCAAGCCACCCAGCACTTCCCAATCCAAAATCATCTCCTCCAAGGGGATGGGGACGAATTTTTTCGCTTCCCACCGCACCGCGGAAATGAGATCTTTTTTATTCATCGCCGGCAGGCTGATGATCGAACTAAATACGCTAAAACTCGGCAGCGCCGCAACGGCATTTTCCGTAGAAACCTTTGAGCGTTTCAGAAGCTCCTTCAAATGCGCGGCGATCTCCGCGCGAGCTTCTTTGGTATCGTCTTTGACGATATTATAGGTCTCATCAATAAAACCGTACGTCACCAGCTGCGGCCGGTTATTTTCTGTTTTCAGTTCGACAATCTTGATGCTCGAACCACCGAGATCGACTCCGAGATAGCTTTGTTTTTTTGCCATACGTGTTTAGGGAACTACGCGTTGATAAATTGGTAATGCTTTTGTGAAGTCGGCAAGTCCCGGGGGCGTATTTGCCACTACCCTCCCATCATACACAATCTGCTCCGCACCTTCAAGATTCTTCGTATACTTCCGGTCAAAATGGTACCCGCGGGCAATGAACAATCCTGACACGCGCAGCGGCACTCGGTAATCAATGTCATACTTCGTCAGCAGCGGCTGCAATGAACGAAATTCATTGACACCGGCAAATGTTTCATTGCCCCCTCGGCGTAGTCGGATACCGAGATGATTTCCCGGTGCGTAGCCGGTCATATCCACCCAAGCCTGAATCAGTGTCCGAGTATCAGCCAGCTGGTACACGGTACCATTGGCCCAGGTGGTGGCCGGTAAATCATCGGCTATTTCCGATACATCCTGGCTCAAAACATACTCATACGGATTGGCCGCGATAGCGGGCATATCGACTTCGTTAAGCAATCCCTGACGCAGCTGGAATGCCGCGCCGGCGCTGCATGCCGCGCCAGTCACCCGCATACGCGCTCTCAGAATTTGGGCATTTTCCGGAATTTCAGTCCAACCCGCGCCGGCTGGTTCAGGGCTGAACCGCATAAATACCCGATTGGGGTTATTTGAATACCATCCGGCGCTCATGCATGCCGGGGCAGCACTCCAATCCCCCACATTTGTCCCCCAGGCGGAAACATCATCTTCCTGCGCCAGTACCCCGTAGACGGTTCGTTGTGGCGCGTATTCGATCACCAGTTCTACAGCTGACCCGGACAGATGGTCCTGGGCATAGAACTGCTTGAATTCGCCCGTCTGCGCCTGTCCTTCATGAATAGCAAATCCGAGATAGGTCCCCGGAGTATAGGCATCACTATCCACGAAACGCTGCACCAGCGACGTAACATCCGGCGATTCATGCACGGCCACGCCATTCCAGTCGGTAGTATCAAAAGTAATGCTGTTTGAAACCGGCAGATCATATATCGGTTGTCCGGCGCCGGTGAACGCCCCGACGGTGTCCTGATCGATGAGATAGATCCTGCCCTCAAAATCATTGCCGCTTCCCACCAGATCCGAACTCAATCGGAGGTAGGCGCGCCTGATTTCCGATCCGGCCGGTATGGCAATCGGCCAGCGCAGGAATGCACGATGGGTGACACCGCCGGCGTCCACGCCGAATTGCAGCTGCTGGCTATTGACTCCATTGACATACGTACTGCTGACGGTGGTGTCATCAGTAGCCGCGGCGACTCCATACAGCAGCGGCACTTTCCGTCCGGTACTGATAATACCCTCTTCATAACCGTCATCCAGATCGGGATCGATGGCTACCACCACGCCGGCAAATTCGCCTACCAACGAATTGATGTAAATATTCCCGCGCACGATCACTGCCAGCGAGGGCATCTCGGTGATGTCACCAAGCACGGTCGAATCATAGGTTACTGGCGCATTGATCTCCAAATCCCCGTCGATAATGATGACCCCATTACCCGATGTATCAGTTCCTATATCACCCTTGGTAATGACCATGGGATGATCAATAGTCGCATCACCTGTCACGTGATAGACCTGATTGTTCAGAACCGGCGCCGTGCCCAGCAGACTGCCGTCACTCAAGTCTCCGCCCGCATATGTATTGACGATATAGCCGAAGCGATCCTTACTGGTCACTGGATCAGCGGTAATCAGGGAATCTATGTCCAGACGCGACAATACGTTTGGCCCGAATGGTTGCTCAGAACCGGGCAGCAGCGGATTTAACCCGGGTTCATCCAGAGAACTAGTGGGTAATCCGCTCTGAGAAGAGGTATAGTTTCCCGTAATCCCCTG
The DNA here is from genome assembly GCA_049325535.1 of Patescibacteria group bacterium. Taxonomy (GTDB): domain Bacteria; phylum Patescibacteriota; class Patescibacteriia; order UBA10025; family JAHIVO01; genus JAXDBW01. The sequence continues at coordinate 221,859 of JBMOKY010000001.1, read as the reverse complement.
GATATCGCCATTGGCCTGTATCAGATAGGTGGCCGTGTATTGATTCGTCCCGGCTGGCGGCGGTGCCAATTCAATATTATCTCCCGCAAAAACATCACCAAATGACGTCTGGACGTAGGGAATTCCCAATAATGCCCCAGCAGGAATAAACTCAATCCAGCCGATGCCAGAGGCCGTATTACCAGCGGCGAGCTTGGTATAGTACACATCCGAGGCGGCGCACCGATAGATGACGCTGGTCGAGGGCACAGTCATGCAATAGGGATACGCACCGCCGCAGTCAGCATTGCCATTTGCAGGATTGCAGGCCCCGGCATACATGAGCTCATTCCAGGCGACGTGTGGATTATTCATCCGATCCAGCCCCAGTACCGGACTCTGCGAATATCCGGAAGCGGTCGCGGCCACGGTCAAATTTTGATCATCATAATTATACGGCCCACCATTACTGCCATACGCGCCCGATCCGGTGACCCAGGCACCCTGACCGCCATTGGCGACCGGATCCCAGTGCCGATAGCGCACGTCTCCGATATCGGACGCGGCCAAATCGTCACTCCACACGATATGAGGCTGATCGTCGTTTCCGATAGCCACTGACGGAGCTCCATGTAGCTCAGCTAAGCGTTCGGTTTCCCCGGTTGTAGCCGCATTGACCCAGAGGAAGTCGATACCAGCGGAACCGCTAGCCGAGACCCAGGCGCTGCCGTCCCACTGGCGGTAGAGTACATAATTTGGATCTCGCCAGACGATACCCGGACGGCCATCGGCATACAGCGCGATATCCGGATCCTGACCATCCAACGCGGAAATCTGCGGCAGTGCCGTGACGCCGGCATTGACGGCGATATTTGCTACTGCATCGCCGCTGGCGGTAAGCCATGTGGACGAAGCTGCGCTCCACTGACGGTAGTAGATTCCGGTACCATGTACCCAAACCACACTAGGAATACCGGGAGTTCCGGTAGTCACGGCAATTTTCGGAAAACCAGCCGCACCACCGACTGCTCCGACGTCGACCTGCTGATCATCTGTTCCACCATCAGGATCTACCCACGCGCCGGCCAATCTGACTCGATAAAACACATGCAGATTCGCTCCGGTACCATGGCGGTAGGCCACATGGGGATTGGCTGCTTGATCCAGCGCCAAATCAGGCGTCCCACCATCATCGATTTTTTCCGGGGTGGTCCAGCCGCTGCTGGCGCTGTCCCAACGCATGAAATACACCTCACCTCCATCAGCATAGGTACCTCCCTGCTGCCAGACCAGATACGGTTCATCAGCTGCATTTAGTTTGAGGCTCGGCCAGAAGACGTCCGTCCCATTGGCATTACTCACGTTCAATCCAGACGCGAGAGGATCCGTGGTGCCGGGCACATACGCCGTACCGGCTACGGTCTCCCATCTGCCCCGTTTCTGCCGGGCATAATATATGTCATATGACGCGTTAGCCGCATCGTATTCTGACCAGGCCATGTGCGGATCACCGATGGAGTCAATAACAATAGATGGGGAACCATAATTACGTTGCGTGTCGTCTGCGGCCCTGCCAGTTTCAGTGATATTCATATGCGGCAGCCACACCGAATTATTTCGTGACGAAGGAATAAGCATACCCTGCCATCCCCAACCAAACAGCGTGTATAGCTGCACATCGGTCGGATTGACATCCGGGTCACCCAGGAATTGCTGCGAATCAATCTCCGTACCGGACAGCGTGTACTGTCCTGATTGGGATTGATGGTCGTCATATGGCCCGCCCAATCGGATCCAGCCCCAGTCATCAAATCCCTGCGCCTCGCCAGCTGCTTTCAGTGACAGGATGCGACCCCAGCCGGACACTTCCCGGGTGATACCGCTAAAGCTGGCGGTAGCGATGGCTTTGCACTGCTCATCGGCTCCCGTCGGTACATAATTTGGGCAATCGGCATGATTGGCACATGTATAATAGATACAATTTTCACCTGCGGCACAATCAATATCGGCGACACAATCGCCCACCCCGTCGGAACACTGGCCGTAGCGTTTGCCGTTCACGCCTGCCTGATCATAGCAATACCCATATCCCATTCCCTCGCTGGTACCCAGTGAAATTTTTGCCAAATATCCGACCAAACTATTTACCCAAATGGCGTCATCGGCAAAAAGTACTTTATATGACCGGTGCCAATCCGTCGGAGACACCTCGTACGAATCCACGAGCTTCAGACTCGAAGCCTCATACTGGAAGATGCGGGTTTGCGAATTGCTGCACCCTCCGCCGACACTGCTGCAGTCCGGCCGGATACACGCCCCGCCCGGACATCCATAATCGAAATAACAACTGGCGCCGTTATTGGTCCCGCCGGAACATACGCCGTCGTTACTATCGCCACCATCGCTACAATATAGTGTAGCGTCATTGGTACACGTACCCGTGGTAAACCAGCTGGAAAGCCAGAGATATCTGCCGTCATAGGCGATCCCCTGCGGATACCGAGGAAACCCAATGTCCACCACATCAATGATAGTGGCCGTCACCGGATCGATGATCATGATAGCGCCGGTGCCAAACTCACCCAGCGGATGAGTGGAATACGAAGTCAGGGGCACATAGAGATTTGCTCCGACACGGGCATGGCCGAAAATCGCATATGCATACCCAGCAGGCAAGCTCAATTCCGTCACCTGACCGGTGGTCACGTCGAGTTTGGCAAACCGGCGGCCATTCAGATCCCCTGTCCAGAGCGACTGGGTGGTGAGATCGAGCTGCAGACTCACCGGATTATTCCCCACTCCCCACCAGTTATTTGCCGGATTGGCGGCGATACAGGCACTCTCGGTGGTATGAGCCGGATCAGAGCAGATGCCGCAGTGATTTGGTGAGCCGCCGGGGACAGTGCCGTCGCAGTTTAATTCAGTATTAGTCGTCGGTTCGATCCGGCTGATACTGCCGTGGAGATTGCCCCCTTCCTGATTGGTCACCCAGATATCCGCCGTCACCGGGTCAAAGACGATTCCATTCGGATTGCAATCGGTATCATACTCCCCGAGGCCACCATTGAAACACGATGACAGAGTCCGACTGAGCACCGCCTGATCGGCTATACGTATGCGCAATACTTGATTCGATTCCCAGGCAGTAGCCCACAGATACGGCCCGCCGGCGGTGACGGTATCGAGTTCGATACCGGCTACGTCATCTGCTCCGTACGGATTGAGATCGATGGTATCGACCACCGTCAGGTCACTGGCTCGCACCTGCTGGATGCTGTCCGCAGTCGTGTCAAAAGTCACCCAGAAATACGGCCCACCCGGAGTCACGTCATCGTACACGAAATCCTGGACCTCATTTGACCCGAGAGCCGTGCCGATATCCGCCCATGCCACGGTCCAGTCGGTCGTCTGGGGCGGGGTACCAGCGCTCTCGATACATGCCGCGCCACTACAGTCAAAATTATCAGCGCACCCCTTCTGCGTGTTATTGGCGCAGACATTGGTATTGAAACTGATCCACCCGGCGCCGCTCTCGCCGTACCCGGAATCCCATGACCGATAAAATACGTCCCACGAGCTGCCGCTATTTTCGCTCCACATGACAAATGGATCGCCTTCTCCGTTAATATCAAATGTAACCCCGCGGATGTCGGCAGCGCTCCGGCTGGCGACCTCAACATTCTCGTCGTTCAGTCCCGCCCCCGTGGCGCCCGAAACCGTCACCCATCCACCGGCGGCGGCTTTTGCCGCGGGGTCCCAGGTGCGATAATAAATCTTCTGTGGATTTCCGCTGGCATACCCGATGAGGTGCGGCTGGCGCTGGGCATCCACCCGCAAACCGATTGAGGTACGAGCTGTACCGAGTTCTACATCATAATTCAGGCTGGTATCCGCGGGCATGGCGCCATCAATCGATTCCCAGGCCCCAGCCGTTGCATTCCAGCGAATATAGCGGACGCCGGTGGCGCTGCCCCAGGCGATATGGGGGATATTGGTATGATCGACGACAATCTTCGGGCTCTGCACATTGGTCGTGCTGCCGTTGACGGTCGTCGCCGCTGTCCATGCGGCACCATCCCAACGCCGGTATAAAATCTGATTGACGGCATCACTCCAGACGATAAAAGGATATCCCGAACCCTGCTCCACGTCGAGTGACGGCTGCGGATCGACCGACGTCAATGCCCCGCTGATATCATCATATCCAGCCGCGCCGCCCGGTCGCGTCCAGTCACTGCCACTCCACTCCGTATAGTACACCGAGTACACACCACCAGTCAGGTGGGCTAAAGCCACATGATCATGATTGGCCGCGTCAACCACGAGCGCGGGATGCCCATCGACCGGCCCAACTCCGGTAATGGACGAGACATTGATCCGCGTCGTGTTTACATCAGTAAATCCAGGCTGATACAGCGTACCCGTTGGCGATACCCATCCGCCAAATCCATTATTGGCCGTCGGATTCCAGTGCAGCACCCAGACATTTGTCCCCTCAACCCAGGCGATATGCGGGTTTTCATCGTTATCAAATGCGATGGTCGGCTGGCTGGATGCCGCTACTGTTTGTGAGATATTTTCCGCGCCGAGTGCCCCGCCCGCTGTCACCCACTCGCGGCCATTCCACCGCTGATAGAAAATATCCTGATTGTCGCCTGACCCAGGCCAGGCTTGCGCCCAGATACGGTGTGGTCGGCCGAACGAATCGACAAATACATTTGTGTCCGCCGACGTATGCGAATTCGTCTGGGCCGGCTGGACCGTATTCACCTGAGCAATGTCAGTCCAGCGCTGAGCCGGGATGGTCCGCCCGGAAGACGCCCAGGCATAGCCACCCACCGGATTGATATTACGCGACGCTTCAAAATACGTATTCACGCCCCAGTCCTCGGCCGAGCTGCAGCTGAATCCAAATCCCGTCACATTATAGAGATTCAGACAATTGGTAGATATCCAGCCGAGATTCGATGACCAAGCCCAACCGACAATGTTATTCCGCACCAGGAACAACGTCGCCTTCGGACCAAACGTCGTCTCGATACAGGTATTACCCTCTTCACAACCAGAACTTTCGATGATAGGCCCGTCGCCATTGCGCGCTTTCAGGGCAAAATCATATTTACTCGACGGGTCAAGCGCGATGTCCACGCCGTTATTGTCCCCCCACTGGTCAAAAGTGCCCCAATGCCCCGAGTCGTCGCCAGAAGCGCACTGGAAACTCGGGCCGGAGAAATCGATGCTGCCATTCTGCCGGGCATAGCGCTCGAACTCTTTCGTCCCATCTGCCGCGTATTTAGTCACGCAGAGCGCGTACTGCGTGGCCGGGCTGCTCTGCGGATTGCCGTCATTGGTCCGCACGGTGATATTTGCCGAGGTGCCATCCTCGGCACGGATCAGCAACGGCGCAGTCGGGACAGCCGCCAGGGTATAGCGGCACTGAGCGGGTACTGGCTGGTAATTATTGGGTGATAATGGATTATAATCTCCATTGCCATTGCGCGAGCTGGCTTGATAACAATAGTTACGGTTTGCCGACAAACCGCTGTCAGTTGCGGCCACAGAATTTGCCCAAGAGGTAAATGATGTGCCGCCACCACCGCCCGGGCCGACCGGGTTATTGCGGAATCGAATGCCGGCCGGGCCGCCCGTGGCGGCTGATCCGGCTCCGAGATTTGAAAATATTCCCGTGGAAGAATTCGCCTGGATAGATATTTCATTTGTTCGGACATCATTAAATAAAATGTCCGTCACCGCCTGGATCGATGTATACGCCGAGGTGCTCACTTTCCTGCCGACACGGGACCGGGCATCCTGTGCTCCGACTTCCACGGTGCACAGCGCATTGATCTGCGTGCCACTCTGGTCACGGTACGCGTTTGGCGTGGTATAGGGCGTGGTACTGGTGCCGCAACCGGAAGTGCTGCCGGTGTACTGGGATACCGTTTCCCCGCCCGACGGCGCCGTCCACGTCCAGCGCAAACTGGTCAGATTCTGATTCGTATGGTTGAGATTCTGCGGTTGGCACGGCGGCAGCGTATCATACGGCCCGCCTATGATGAAGAGCGGCTCTATTTCACCATTACTATTCCTGACCGACACCCGGAAAAATTGGTATGTATGATCCGGCTGGCACGACATGAACGATTGGAAACTCAGATTACTTTCCGAAAACGTAAATGTGACTTCCGTATTCCAATTTTTACTGAACCACCCAGTAGGAGCAAAGTACCCCGGCGGCACGACGGAAGCCCAGGTTGCTCCAAATCCTTCACAATCAAAAGCAGTGGTGCCATTGCAATGATCTACTTTATATGAAGTAATGGGACTGCTTGGATTCGGGGGCGACGCTTCTGTCAGGGTGACCCGGCAGAAATAATCATCCAGCGCGCTGCCATAATCACACGACACATCGACATTTGGCGGCGCTGCATACGTGTAATTATATATAGAGTAAACAGACCACTGGCCACACCGTTCGACAAAACCATTATTGGCATTGCCCGCGTCACACGCGCGCACCATAACTCGATGAGCAGTATTCGGCAGCAGGCCGGTTTGCGTCCAGGGATTAGCTAGTCCGGCATTGGCATACAGACCGAGACTAAAATCATAGAAATCTCGATCGGTGATGGCCTGGATGGTAGCGGGCGCCGTCCAGTTCCAATTGATGAAATCATATCCTTTTGGACCGGCATAGGTAGGCTGGCCAGGCTGGCACGGGGGCAACACGTCCACCCGGACCGGTGATGCCGTAGAAATGGACGTATCACTGTCGCTTCCGCTGATGGAGGCAAACACCCGGAAATACAGCCGGTTCACCCCGGCACTGCATGATAAATTCCTAAAACGAATAGTGCCATTGTTCTGTACTGTCTGCGACCAATAGGTATTGATGTATGTCAGGGGCGTACCGTTGGTCAGGGTGCCGCCGTTGATATTCGTCCAAACAGAATTATTGTACGACCGCTGTACTTTGTAAAAGTATGGCGGCGACGGATTAGCGGTATCGTGGAGAGTCACGTCACAGTAGTAGCCCACACCGATATCAGTGCTGTAGCCGCACTGCACGTCAGGTGCCGACGGCGGACTGAGCGGAGTGCAGTACTGGGCAGTATTTGACCACTGCGCCGCCGCGGTTTCACCGATTACCCCATCGGCATTTCTGGACTGAGACCGGAAATTATAGCAGGTAGCCGGACTGAGTCCGGTGATGGTGCGTCCGGTAGTACCGTTCCAAGCGGTGCTGTCACCCCATTGGGGCGAGCCTAATCGTGAACTGCCGCCGGCAGTGGATAGATAATACCACGATCCCCCCTGCTGTATTTGTATGTTGTACTGGGTTGACGCTGGATTGGTCCAGGGCGCCGTCGTCGGGCTGGACTGAGGCGTGCTATTGAGCGCGATCTGTAGCGTGGTACTGGTATTATTGGCGCCTATGGGATTATTTGGAGCAGACGGAGTGCGCGCCCGCGTGTAGATTTCCACAAAATTCTGTACGCCAGGATTATTGACCGTATTGTCCCGGGTGTTTTGGGAGAAGGTGCCGACCGCATATAGTGCATTCGGTTTGAGGTAGGCGTAGTCGGTCCACTCACCAGACGCATAGAAAGGATTGATCAAGGGGAACCACACCCACTGGTAAAATGTAAGACAGCGCGGATCACCCGGGAAAGTGCCATTATTGATCAAATCTCGTCCGCTGCTCGTCCCGCTCGGAACATTGGTATAGACGGTGCTATTTGCCGATGGCGGATCGTCAACATAGCGAATATCACTAGTTGGGGAATAATTCCAGTTCGGATATGCGGGATACGTCCATAACCCGATACAATATTTGGTCGGCTCGGCATCGGAGGCAAAATACGACCGCTGATTGGTGTATTCATCCCCCATGCCAGACGCTGGCCATATCTTGATCGATGACCACGACTCCACGGTCACTGACGGAGCGCTCGTGGCCAGCGCCGCCAATGTATAGTCATGTTCGACATTGCTATAGCTCGAAACATATGATTCACCGGGTACTGGATCAGTCCGCTGGACGCGGGCGCGGTACCAGACATGCCGGTCAGAATACTGAGTCAATCCGCTGCTCTGGCTCAGATTGTCGATGATACTGCAGTATCCGGTAGTTCCCGCGACGGTGACGCCGGTACAATCATAGGTGATGCCTGTACCGCACGATCCTGAACCGCCGGTAGACATGCTGGCGCAGATTTGGGTCCAGGGCCCACTGGAGCCGGCCAGGGAGCGCTCGAGCCGGTATTCGGTCTCATCAGTAAAATCATCATCTATCTGCACTTCCAGTGATGTGGTGCTCGTTCCCGCCTGCGGATCCACGCGGATCACCGGCCGGGGCAGATAGATGATCTCCAGCCGGGGATAGGGAGGCGTAGTACTGAAAAATTGACGAAGCGTCCACATGCCGAGGAATCCATTTTGATAATACGTATTCCAGGTATCTTCCAATATGAACTGGGTACGGCCAGTCGGGGTCTGCGACAGCGACAAATCGCTGATATCCAAGGGGATGGCGATTTCACATGATGAGGGATTGCCATAGCAGTTCTGGGTAGCGGCATTGGGCAGGGTGGTTACCGGAAACTGGTACGTCAAATTCATTACGCTGGTATACCCCCACAGCGCCGCCGGGTCAGAAATATTTGCCCATATGTTTGGCCCGGCGTACACATTGACCACATAATTGGTCGGCAGCTCCACCTGATTGACCACGCCGCCCGAGCGGTAGCCGTACAGCCACAGTTTGCCGCCGATGACCTGGCTGGTATCAAAACTATAGTTACCGGGCATCTCATTCACGCCCGTAATAAAGCTATAATAATAACGGTAATCCCAAAACGAATAGCATGACGAACAGCTCTGAGGCGGATCAGTCCGCCAGGTGCCAGTCCGATTGAAATCTGAACCAGGAGACGTGAACGTATATGAATACGCACTCGATCCGTTTGGCCGGCTGCGCCGCGCTTCACCAAACATGTTATTGTCAAACCAGCCCAGGTACGAATTATCGACGACGATCGGATACTTCGCCGCCTGCATCCATAGTTTTCCCTTTGGATCGATGACTTTATGCAGGATAATAGTGGCGTCATCGACCTCCTCGATGTCATAGTGCAATTTATCGGACATCAGCGGCTCGGATGAATCCAATTCGTACATCAGTGGCGCCGGAATGACAAATACGCCATGGCGCGTCTCCGCATCATGGAGAGTGATCGATCCGTCTGCCTGCTCTTTATAGTACAGCCCATCGAGCTTGATTTCCTGCGTGACTGATCCCAGCGCCAGAGCGGTGGCTTCATCCCGGACGACCAGCTCCTCAATCAGCGCGTCATTCCGGATAGTGTACACCGCGTCCACGCCCGGAAACAGATCCGCAAACGTGGCCATGCTGCCATCAACGTCCCACTTCCCCGGCTGCGCTCCGACGTACCGGAATGACACCCGGCGTCCGCCGGGTACCGTATGCACGATAAAGTCCTCCCGGCTGCTGTCGTCGCTGAAATACGTATGCATCACGTTGGTCGTATTCTCATAGTCGTATTCCGGCCGGTACGAAGGGATAATCGATGAATCAATCGGCGCGAAAACACCCGGATCGTTCGTCAGATACTGCTGAGCAAAGAGAGAATATTCCACTGACACCGTACCGTCTTCATTGCGCCGTTCGGCGGCGACATTTGACGTATGGGCCAGCACCAGAGGATCCGCCACCTGCTCCGGATCGGCTTTCCGCACCGTATGATCCTGCTGACTGAATATAGCCAGCAGCACGCCGAGCGCCAGCACGCCGAGAATGGCGAGAGCGCCGCAGATGCGTATGATGATGATGGTGCGACGTGACATATTATGGAGTGTAGCTAATCACCAGATGTGGCGCTTGGGTCGATTCCGGACCGAATAGATAGAGACCATAAAACTTCCCCGGTTCCTGAGCAAACAATTCACCTGGGTCGAGGTACAACTGTAGATGGCCGGAGCGAGCAATCGTCTCGGGTGAGGGAAATTTCAGCACCACCCGGCACGAATCCGGATCAGCGGCGCAATTCGGAAACGTTTTGGGCGGATCAGTAGGCAAAGCGGCGGCTGACACAACTGCACCCATCGGTAGCTCATGTCCTACCCGCCAGACGGCAGCGGGTGACGCCAGCAGCGACCATCCGGCAAATCCAAATCGTATCTGCAGCTCAGTCTGCTCAGGAAGTATTGATTCGACTGCTGAACCAGACCGGTGCAGGGAGAGCGCGAGATGGGCTGCATCCGCCTGGCGCAGGATGGTACGTGTATCATCGTCAATATATAGATTCGCCGCTCCGCTAAATTGATATTCGATTTCACACGAAGGACAGCCTGCCGCGCCGACATTCCAAAAATGTCCCACCTTATATTTGCTGGCAAGCGGATCGCTCGATATCTGATCATCAGTAGTCGTGCCCGGACGGTAGAGCTGCCCGGGCTGCATGGCATACAGAGGATGCTGATAGCGGATTTCCAATATTGCCTCACCCTCGACACTGTCGAGCCAGCCGCGACCGGACTCGTCTACGTCGATCGTCATGCCCGCGCTGTCGTGAGTGACAATGAACTCGGACCACAGATATGATGGTTGCGTATCCAGGTCTTCATCAGAGATATACTCAAACATAATCGGTTCCGGTATGACCAAAACCACATCACCGGTATCTGCGGCGCGCGCATACCATCCGCCGTATCGAGCATCCTGCAGGGAGACCCGCGTCATATCATATCCCACGCGCAGCGGAAATGGATTTACCCCCGATGTGATCATCAGCCGCTGTGTCAGTGATGCCAATCCGACCTCCTGTTCCAGTTTCAGTCCATCGGTCGTCCCTGTATATGAAATAACATCAGAGGTGACAACGGCATCGGATGACACTCCCACTTCCGGAGAAAGGGTAATCCTTCGCCCGCCAGGGATATCAATCGTGGTCCGTGGCATACCGCCGTCTATGGTGAAGCGTGTCTGGTAACCATTAGTAACATTTTGAAATCCGGCTTCACCGTCAGTCACGATGGCGGTATCTATCGGCACATATGAGCCGGTCACATCGAGGTACTGCTGAGGCAACGGGTACACTATCCGTGTGTGTACGCCATCGTCAGCCGTGCTGTCGGTGTACGTTCGTATGTGCGACAGTACCGATGGGTCAATGCGGAGACCCGCCCGGGGTTCGACCTGCGTATCAGATACCAGGACGATAGCCACCACCCCAGCAATTACCAAGCACAAGCAGGCGATAAACAGACCGAGGCGATACGTATGAGTGAGTGTAAATTTCATCATATGATAATTATAACCCGCGACAGGTAAATGACGATATCCTGCTGTTGCCGTCGAGGGTGATGCCTTTGACAAATGTCCCGTCTGTCGGGCAGTCCCCGGCACCCGGATCACCAATCGGAACTGCTTCATCGCTCCCCGCCCAGGTATTCCCGGCCGCATCAACATCGGAACCGATGCGCATGTTACCGCCCGTGCAATGTCCGCCGGCCAAATCACTGCACGCGGCATCGGAGGTGCACGGCCGGCTGAAATAGGTGGCCGCCCCGGCCTGACAGTACCCATGATTCACGGTCAGCGAACCGGAAATGCGGATATTGCCGTCCTGGATCGCCGCGTCCGAAGTGCAGGTTTCACCTCCCGGACAGTGCCAATCATAGATGCACTGGCGAGCGGTCGTCACCGAGCATGTCCCGGCCGCATCGACCAGCTGGACCACAGTTCCCAAATCCGGGTGATCAGTTCGCGCGCCGATGAAAACTTTTGTCAGTAATAGCGGGCGGTTGGCGCCATTGCCGCAGTCTCCACCGCTGGTACACCCGGACACGGCCCACAGATGCTTGCCGTCATAGAGTGATTCTCCATCATTGCTGTTTGATGACAAGGTTGAGTCAAATTCTTCGATGACGTCGGTGGCCACAGAAATGCGATACAGTCCGGCCCCATGGGTCGTGGTGCCAGCCGTGCTGACCAAGAGGTGTGTACCGTCAAATGCCATGGCAATGGGCGTAAAGGTGAGCTGCTTGGGATAGCCAGGCATGATTGTGCCGTCAGATACCCGTATTTTTGAAATATCTTGACCGCCGGTATCGCTCCATGAGATCACCCACATATAGATGCCATCAAAAAGCATCTTCCATGGATCAGAAATACCGGTGGCATAGCGAACTTCCACGACGCCCGTGTCTGGGTCGATCCCGACGAGATTATTTGGATTGAGCTGACAGGCACCCGGCGCACAGGCAGCGTCCGCCCGGCAGGCCTCGGTGGTATCCGGTGGCGTCGTGCCGCACAGTGAGGGGGTCAGTACCCAGATAGTGTCTTTCGACGCGGTGATATCTATCGGCCGCAGAAAATACCCAGCGTCATTCAGACGATTCAGATGCACACCGGTACCCTGCGTCCCCAGCGGATACTCACCGACAACCTGACAATTTGAGTCAATTTTTGTCACGTCGCCTCCGTCCCAGTTCGCCGTCCAGAGATAGGACGATCCAGCGATAGTATGAATAACGCCAAATTCTGGTTTTGCCCCCCAGTCCGAACCGATCGGCCGGTCAGGACTGATCGTCGAGCAAATCGCCAGCGACTGGCCGCTCGATGGATCAAATTTTACCACCGAATTGTCACCCGAACCGGTGCTGGTAGCCCAGATATACCGCCCGTCAAACGCCAATGATCGGATGGTCGGCAGCGTGCCCTCAATATGGTACCGCGCCACGATGACTCCATCAACCGGACGGACTTTATATACATTATTGCCGGCGGCATCTTCAGTCTTATTGCCGATCCACACGTACGACCCATCAAATACCATACTCGGTTCAAATGAACCAGCAATCTCCCCGGTCGAAACCCAATACTCGGCTGAACGGCGCGGATGGCTAAATGGGACGAGTGACGTCTGAGGATAGGTAGCGAGGAATCGACGAGCGATCACATCAGCCACGCTGCCGAGTCGCCCCTCAAAATAGCCTGCCCAGCCACCACTGGTGTTTTCACCGTAGACAGCGGCATTATTCAGGGACTGACTGACTGCATAAATCCCGATACCGCTGGCGCTTTCCCCGCGCACGCCGACATCGGTAGCGCTTTCCCCGCGGATGGCCGCACCATTGGCGATTTCTGACAATCCATACACCCCAGCAGATCCAGTGGCGCCGGCATCACCATACAGGCCCACGCTGTCAGCACTATACGCACGGACAGCCGGACCGGCTATCGGGCGCGTGGGGGTGCCTACTTGTACCGTCCCCTCATCTACCACCAATTTGAATCCGGCAAGCGGGATATCGGTACCGACGCCCACCCAATCAGCCAGCGCGTCGACGAATAAGGTGCTGGTATCGACGCGGAGTACATCGCTGTAGACTGCCGGCGTGGAAAATTTACCTCCTTCACCCCGTACATCGAGTGGCCGTTGCGGATCAAAATTGAGCGACGTCTGTTCGTTCGGATTGTACACCGGGTCGATCAATACATATCCGGCTTTTGCCTGATTTTCAGCGCCCGTGGTCAGTGGTGCAGGAAATACCTGCTGCGGTGGGGGCAACGTCGGCTCGCGCCACTCAGCCCGCGCTAGAGGAATGCCCAGCATCATTCCGCAGACGACGACAAGCAGTACACCAAAAATACGAGTGGCTAATCTTGATTGTATTAACATTCGGTATAGCATATCTCTGTATTAGAGCGGCCGACAATGTAATTGTTTATTCTGCGTGTCAATACCTTTGACAAATTCTCCATCGGTGCAGGACTGCCCAAAATCAGGCACGGCATCGGCACTACCACCCCACACATTTTCCACCACACGCAAGTCACCGGTCACCATCAGTGATCGCCCAACCGTTGCCTCTCCATAGCTGGCGGCGCTGCCGCTCTGCGACCGTCCCGGCACCGTGGTCTGCAGGTTCGCCAATCCCTCCAGATCCGCCTGACCAGAGCCGGTCCCCGCGAAATACTGGTGGAGGATAAAATTATCACAGTTATTTGTCGTCTGATTGATCCAAATGCTCGATCCGTCAAACGCCAGGCTGTTCGGATTACAATACGCAGCATAGTAAATACTTTCGATACGCTGATCCGTACCCGCATTGACTCGGCTGAGATACCCAGCGCTCTGCCGGGTCTGCTCGCTGATATCAGTGGGGCCGGAACATCCTGGATCTGGTTTGCCGCTGCAGCCCGGGGAACCAGCAGCGCCATCCCAATCACATAAACCGTTCCCGTCATTATCTATTCTGTCGGCACACTCGATGTCAGTCGTCGTGCCGAAAAAATCACTGCTGTCAGTTTCATGAACATCGTCACTATCAGCGCAACTCGGGTCTCCACCGACCGCCGCGTAGTCAGTCAATCCATCACCGTCATTATCTCTGCCGTCAGTGCACTCGCGGACATAGCTGGCGCGTTCCTGTACCGCCCACACATGAGTACCGTCGAATGTCAGGGCACTGACGTTTGTAGCCGTAGCTGAACAGGCGCCACCACCGGTACACTGGGCATTGGTCGTGCAGTACAGACGATTCCGATCACCGCCCGAACACACGCCCGGCTCATTATAGAGCGTGACCCGTGCGGCGACCGATCCATCATTCGGCCGTACTTTATAGAGACTCATTCCTTGGGCATCCCGATACTGCGCGCCCATCCATAGGTATGTGCCATCAAACAATAACGAACGGAGATTCCCATCGGCGTTATACGCGTTTGGGATGGTATAGGTATTGAGCACGGCGCCGGTATCCCGGTGAATACGAGAAAAACTATTACGCCCGAGTCCTGTAGCGTAGTGCTGTATCGCCCAAATAGAATTACCGTCAAAAGCGATGGCGCGGGGTCCAAACGGTACCGCAATGTCAGTTTTGGCGCAGACACCGGCACTGCACGTAGCCGGATCGATTCGCCGCAGTCGATTATTGTTGAAATCGGCTATCCAGACGTATGTACCATCGAAAAGAATATCATTTCCCGTAGGATTACTCACCGCACCATAATCATAATCACCGATGAGTTCACCAGTCGAAGCATCCAGCTGAGCGAGTTCAGTCGGTCCGCCCTCATTCAGATGCGTCACCCACAGCGAGCTGCCGTCAAATGTGATATATCGCGGATACCACCCGGCAAAATAATCCCCCACCTTCTGCCCATCCGAAGCCCGGTACCGACTCACGGTATTTGCAGTCGAATTCGTCGACCAGATATAGGTGCCATCAAACACGATGTCGTCAGAGTATGACCCTTTTGGAGTATAGGTAATGGAGTCATATGGAGCGGCTATAGCTGTCCGACTCAGACCTCCTGTGATCGACTGGGATGCCCAAAAATACGGCTCATTGCCGGATGAATAATCAAATGTAAAATCAGCAATTCCGTCCGGCAAATTATGCAAATGCGCCATGGAACCGTCCGGATTAAACTGCATAATCTCCCAAAAATTCTGCCCCCAAATATACGGCCCACCAGCGGACTGGTCATCATACGCGATCCGCTCTATACCCGCTGAAGCGGGAAAATGGGTAAAGGTTTCTGCCACCGGATCGAACCGGTCGAGTCCATCATTCCCCTGGTATTTGGAGTAATGCGCGCTCGACCCAATCCAGATGTACCCGTCGCCATTGGTGATGGCATCTGGTTCAGTCGCCGGACCAGGACAATACACCTCCTGCAGCGCGGTGTCAGTCGGGTTTAATCCGCTGAATTTCGCGATCGCTTCTCCTTCATACCTCGTCGGATTGCTGGGCACGACCCCGCTAAACGATACCCAAATCGTAGGATTGGTCGGATCGATGAGATTTGGCTGGACCGTAATACCGGATGGTCCGTTTGGCTCATACATACCCAGTCGCTCGTCGCCCGCCGGATACGCCCCGGTCGGACTATTGCCCGTATCAGTTCCGGCATTATTGATACACTCTGTATCACCCGGTGTCCACGTACCGCCGTTGGTCTCACAGGTTGCCTGTGTGGTGTACGACGGATTACTGCAGATGCCACGGTCGATGTTGCCATCTCCATCATTATCGATACCATCGATACAGCGATTCCAATCATAAGACAGACACGACTGGCCACCCACTGGATTCAGCTGGAAATTGATATAGGTACCATCAGCCGGACGTAGTCGAGTGAGGGTGTAGTCCCAAGTAGCGCTATCCGGTCCATTCACCGTCCAGATATAGGGCCCACCAGTGGTAAAATCGTCATAGGCCAATCGGAGCGCACCATCATCTCCGCCGCCGAAATGGTTTCCCACCGCAAAATGAGTAGCAGTATGCGTCGGGTCATTCGGGTCTACGCGGGATACTCCATACGCATCGTCCCACCAGTTCGCTGTCCAGATATACCCGCCAGCCAAAATCATCTGGGACATGCCATGCGCCGCCACTCCGCTGCCATTGACCAGGCGAAAATCTTCGCTGATGGCGCCATTACTCGGGTCAATCAATAAAATATTCGGATCATTGGCCCAGGTCACGGAATTGTGCAACCACACCCACCGACCGTCATACAATATCGTCTCTGGCTGGATGCGCGCACTCGACGTTATCTCCCTGGTTTCCCAACCGATAGTATAGGGATACTGGGAATACCCCTGGCGATTTGGTACGAATCCGTGCGCATACGCTTCGGCAGATGTCACGGTCTGTTCAGCGAAATACCCGGCCCACGAACCGAGTCCGAGCGCGCGCCCGTATACCCCAGCTACTTTCACCGGAGCTGCCCGGTCAAGCGGCGCTGCACTGCTCCCGACTGCACCTGAGGCTGACACGCTCTCCGCGCGGATTCCTGTCCCGCCAGCAGTATGGAGGCCATACACACCCACGCCAGTGCCTGTCCCGAGCACCGAGGTCAAACCATCGGTCAGCGAAACGCCAAGCGCTCCATAACTGAGTGAGCTGCTGGTGACCAGTGCCGAACCGGTAATGCCGCTGGAAGCGCTGCCGATCAGCAGACCACCGGCGATATCGAGTAATGTCTCAGGTTCAGTCAGTCCTATACCCACGCCATGGGAGCCGCCATCGACATACAACGTATCCGTATCCACCGCCAGTATACCGTCAGAGGTGACGGTCAAATCATTGATATACGCATTGCGCGAACCGCGCACTTCCAGCGGGTAATTGATTTCGGGAAGTTCCCCATACGGATTATAGTATGGGTCCAGCAGCAGATTACCGGCTTTTGCCTGGCTATCGGCGCTAGTATTCAGCGGCGCATAAACATTGCCCGCTGGGGGTTGGGCCGACGGAGGAAACCAAGCAGCGCTCACTACCGGTGCCGCGAGCACGATGATGCCGGCAGCGATGAGCACACATATACCTATGCTGACCACTGGTTGAATTGTGATTCGCAATATGCGCATACGCCGAATTAAAGTGGTCGACACTCTATTAATACGACTTGGTCCGAATCATTGGTTTCGATATTGGTCACAAAATGCCCCTCGGGACAATTGTACGTACCAGCAGGTAGCGGACCGAATTCACCGGATGCGACGCCGCTCGTACTCGACAAACCAACATACAGATTATAGCGCGGCGCCCCGTCTGAACTGACGATGACGTACGCGGTGGCGCCGCCCGGCAGGCCTGATACCTCTGTCCAGGAAGTGCCATTGTTTGCCGACCGATACAGCTGACTCGACCCAACCCCGACAGCGGCACCCAGGTACAGCGCACCGTCGCTGGTCTGCGTCAGAGAGTATCCCTGAACCGCGCCGGGAGCCGCGCCGACCAATCCCCATGAGGTGCCGCGATTCGTGGACCGAAATACGACATTACCACTGACTCCGGTATGCACGCCGGCATAGAGCGATCCATCCGCTGCTTGGATGATATCATGGACGATATCCACGCCGGCTAGATTACCCGTATCGATCCAGGTGGCTCCCCGATCAGTCGTCCTCATCACATTACCGTTGACATTTCCGGTGGCTGCTAAAATTGATCCGTCATCGATCTGTATCAAATCATAAATATTTGTGGCATTGGCGATGGCCCCGGTATTGTTCCACGTGCCGCCCCCATCCGTTGATTTATAGACATACGCGGTCGCGCCAAAACCTGCCGCGGCATATAAATTATCAGCATCATCTTCGAGAAATGCCGTGACCGGACCCTGGCCATTGAGCATGCGGAGTAATGGCCACGTCGCTCCCTGGTCAGTGCTGCGGAAAATATACCCGATGTTGCCGCCACCAGTACCGGCATATAGGTCACCATTGCTCGCCTCATACAGCGCATCAATCTGGGTACCGCTGGCTGGCCCACCGGTATTGACCCAGCTAGCCCCATTGTCCGTCGATTTAAATACGCGAGCGCCGGCCACGGTCACCGCACCAGCATAGAGCGACCCGTCAGACGCTCGAATGAGTGCCTGCACGTCATGCCCGCCATCAGGTAATGCATTGATGCCGTCCCAGACCACCAGATTCGTATTAAATATCGCATCACCACTTGCTGCCTCGCCCCAATTATTATCACCATCCAGATCGCCCGCGATATTCACTGACTGTCCCACCCGGGCGTCGCCGGATATGCTGTAGCTTCCGCGCTGCCAGGTGAGGGGACTCGCGGATTGGAGCGCTAACCCATCGGTTGTCGAATCAGTACCATACCCGACCCCGCTGAATAATTTTACCAAACCGACATCCCCGGCACTCCCGGTACCGGTACTCCACAGGTACGTCTTATCAAACAATAATCCCAAAGGTGAGAAAGTAAGCGGAACATCTTCACGGACTGTCGGATCGGCCGCCAGCAGCCGAGTCAGACTGCTGCCTGATGCATTTGCCGTCCACACGTACGTACCGTCAAAAGTGACAGCCACCGGCTCGTTTCCCACTGAGAAACTGCCTCGCGATTGCGGATCGGCAAAACAACCGCCGTTTGATCCGCAATCAGCGTCCGTGCTGCACGTCATCGACTGATCAAGTGAACAATGCTTGGCATCGGTCAGATAAAATGCGGTGACGGAATTAGTGCCCCGATTTGCCACCCAATAATTATAATTATCATAAAAAATGTCGCTCGGCTCTACGCCAACCAGGTTATCCCACAGCACGGCATTGCCCGTCGCGGGATTGATATTGATCAGGCCATTATCGGCGCTGGCAACCACCCACAGATAGCTACCATTGTATACTATGCGCCCCAGCGACTGCGGTGTGGCGGTCACGTGTATCCGCTGCAATTCACCGCAGGTATTGCTTACCTGTACTACATCTCCCGAACCCGTGGCAGTAAGCCAGTACGTCCGCCCATCAAATACGATACTCACCGGTGCATCACCAGCCTGCAAACTCAGAGAGCAGACTGTCGACCCGTCATAGGGATCAAGTTTATATACCATATCCGAGTCGCTGTCGGTGACCCAAACGGCATTGGCATCAAAAAGCACGTCGCTCGGCGTACCGGCGAGTGACACCCGAAATACGATGAATCCGTCTGCAGCCCGCACCTTATATACCTCAGCGTTACGCGTCAGCCAGACGTACGTACCGTCATGATGCCGTACGGAAAATCCCCGAGCACTATAATCATAGAACTGTTGGACGCTGCCGTCGCTGACGCTCAGTCCGCTGACCGAATTGCCATACCAACTCGGGACCCACACCTCCTCCACTACCGGATCATACAGGATATCGCGATACGACCGGTTTCCCGAAATGGAGAAATGGGTGACGGCCCCGGGGCTTCCGGCAGAGAACCGGTCAGCCACGCCAGTGCTCCCGTCATATGTTGCCACCCACACATTCGTCCCGTCATAGGTGATCGCCTGAGGTCCGACTGCGCCGGTGGCGGTAATGATCCGGCCTGATACTGTCCCGGCAGAGATATCAATATAGTACGCCCCATCATTATCGGTGCCACTGTCGTCAGCTGATACCCATACATACTGATGGTCTGGATCAACCGCGAGGTCAGTCGGGCCCGGTACGTCATATCGTGTATAATCGGCTGAGGTAACCAGCGTGTCGCCGTTTCCCGGATCGGCGGCATCTATTCTATAGACGGCATCATTATTTAAAAAAGCTGCCCACACCGTATTGGTGTCAGTATCAAATGTGAGGGCACGAGGACCTTCGGTAAAGGGTGCGGTCGGAGCTTCATCGTGCACGATGTCATAGCGGGCAAGCGGTTCCCAGGTCGTCGGATTATCAGCTAAATCCGCAATGCTTAATTTGAGCAGTCGATCATAATAATCACGACCAAAACAGTTTCCTCCAGACTGCAATGCCCAGAGAATATCCGCATCATTTGGATCGCGCACGATAAAGCCAAATGGGCATGTGCCATGACCATCAGTATCGCGGACAGTGCGGCGCGCACCAGTACCCGTAGTCACGTCCACATACCCAATGCTGCCCGAATACGTCTCCGAGGCCTGCCAAATGTACTGGTGAACAGGGTCGTATATCAAATCCTGAGCTGGCCCCAGTGCAAATCGAGCAATGATGGTTCCGGTTCCCTTATCCACCTGCAGTAAATAGTCATGATAGTTGCCCATCTGGGCTATCCAGAGAAAACGGCCATCGGTGGCGAGACGACCTGGATAATACTGAGTAAAATACTGCCCAGCCAACTGTCCCGCTGTGTAGGGGATGAACGACTGACCAGGTTCAGTCGCAAGTACTTTTGCCGCTGAAATTATTTCACTCGACTCGACTATCCCTGAAAAATATGATGACCATAAATTGTTTAGGTTTGTATTTGCACCATAGATGGCAACTCCAGTATCACTAAACCCTGCCACTGAACTGTATGCGGGCACGACCCCGGTATGCGACCCGATCAGCGCCGAACTCAATGTGCTGACAGCCCACATGCCATAGCCCAAAGGATTTGAGGAAACCCCCTGGACTCCATAGGTCGCGCCAGAGCCGTACAGTCCGATATCAGCCTGGCTCATCCCCTGGATGCCCGTATCATCCACCCCTGATACATGCACTCGACCATCACCGACCTGCAGCACCGAATCAGCATCATCGATGCATTCCCCGACACACACCCGATGAGTAACCGGATCCACAAAAAGCGTACGGTTTGATTGGTTGACCGACAGTTCATTATCCACCATGGCATTACTCAATTGGGCGCCGGATCCCAATACCTCCAGCTGGTAAGTGAATGGTGAGGTAGCATCGTCAGTACCAAAACGCAGCGCTCCGCTCTTTGCCTGGCTTGTTTCATCTATACGGATGAGCTCCGGGGTATTATTCTCGGGTGGAGGAGCGCTGGGGTCAAGCTGTGCAAATACACTATCTGCCAAAAAAAAGGCTAATAAAAAGAAAAAAATAAAAAATAGGCCAATATTAGCCCTATTAATGAATGAGGTCTTATTTTTTATTGAGTTTTGCACAATAATACCCCCTAATTACCGGCTTTTTTCTATATATTCCCGCAAATGCTTTTCTCAGACAATTGTTGACAAATCAACATTTAATTGCAATAATTACAATACATTGCGGAGCTCAAATTCCACTTAATAGTAACATAATTTAGCCATAAAGTCAACTGATACTTCGATGCCTCTGAGAACCTCAAAAGACAATATCTATGGCTGGTCAAAACCAGCGGTGTACGGTTCAATCGCTATCATGGTGTTGATTGTGGCCGCGGCATCGATCAGTTATTTTGTAGCCAGCAATCGTTCTGATAAAGAAACCTCACCAATACCGGTAGTCAGCGTCCCCTCGGCACACCCGGTAGTTCTCGGAGCACGTACATTCAGCTGGTCCGGCGTCATCCAGGAGGTACACACCTCGGATCGCCAGGTCACTATACAAATTCCTATCCGCGAGGGTAATGACACAATTCAAAAAACAGTAACGGTTCGTATCGGTGATGACATACCCGTGATCCGCTGGGACGTTACCTCTTCATCAGCCGATAGTGAGGGGGCAAATCGCCAGGAAATTTCCATAGGCGACCTGCTCACCGGCCAGCGGGTGACATTCCAATCCGACACTGACATCTCTGATCAAAACGTAATTTCCGCCCTTAGTTTTACACTTCTCATTTCCCCGGTATCTAATTAAAGATCTAATATTTTTTTAAACAACCATATGTCACCAATTGCCTGGATAGTGATAGGGATACTCGCGGTCGCCATTCTGTGGCTGATCGGCGTGTACAATGGCCTCATTCGATTTCGTAACCAGACGAAGGAAGCCTGGGCGGATATCGACGTCCAACTCAAACGCCGCTATGACCTGATTCCAAATTTGGTCGAAACAGTCAAAGGGTATGCTACTCACGAGCGTGAGTTATTTGAAAAGGTCACCCAAGCCCGTTCACAGGCCATGAGTGCACAGGGTATCGCAGAAAAGGGCCAGGCAGAAAACATGCTCTCGGATACACTGAAAAGCTTGTTCGCTGTCTCGGAAAATTATCCGCAACTAAAAGCAAACGAGAACTTTCTCAAACTACAGGACGAGCTCGCCGATACTGAAAACAAAATTCAGGCTGCGCGACGCTTTTACAATGGCAACGTGCGTGACTTCAATACGAAAATTGAAGTATTCCCCAACAACATGGTTGCTGGCATGCTCGGATTCCAGAAATTCGAATTTTTCGAAATCGAAGAAGCAGGCGAGCGAGAGCCGGTCGCGGTCAAATTTTAACCACCCAATTTACCCTTCGCATCGCGCGTCTTCACCACAAGTCGCGCGATTTCAACTATGGCCACTATATACACCCACATTGCAGCGAACAAGAGGCGTTCCTGGCTCCTCGTCATCCTGAGCCTCATAATACTCGGCGCCATCGGATATTTTCTGGACCGATATTATGCTGACGGCGGATCGTTTTTTCTGATCATCGCCGGGGTATACGCAACCATCACCGCCCTCTTCGGGTACTATACCGGCGATAAAATAGCCCTCAGTTTGTCCGGCGCTGTTCCTATTACCAAAGAGGCAAACCCATACGTGGTGCGCATGGTGGAAAATCTAGCCCTCACCGCTGGCTTGCCAGCGCCAAAAGTCTATATCATTCCTGATCCGGATATCAATGCCTTCGCCACTGGTCGCGACCCCAAACACGCATCCATAGCCATCACTGAAGGCGCGATCCAAAAACTGGAAAATGAAGAGCTGGAAGGGGTCATCGCCCATGAGCTGTCGCACATCGGTAATTATGACATCCGCTACATGACCCTCGTCATCATCATCATCGGCACCATCATCATGCTATCTGACTTATTCTGGCGTCTCGGATTTGCCGGGGGCAGAAGCAAACGGGAGGGGACGCCGCTGCTGGCAATCGGGCTGGTGCTGCTGATTGTAGCGTCGGTTTTGGCGCCACTGATTAAATTTGCCGTATCCCGCCGGAGAGAGTATCTGGCGGATGCTTCGGGCGTTCTGCTGACCCGCTACCCTGAGGGCCTGGCGCGGGCACTAGAAAAAATCCGAGACCAAGGCAGTGTCATAGAGCGAGCTACTAAATCAACTGCGCATCTATTTATCGCCAATCCCCTGAAAAGCGGCGCCTTCAATCTTTTTTCCACCCACCCGCCGATTGCCAAACGCATCGAAGCACTCCGTGCCATGTAATAGCGCATCTTTAAATATGCCACCCTCCATCGAAACCATTACTGAAACAAAAACCTCAACCGCCACGAAAATCTCACTCGGGATACTCATTACGACTGCCATCGCCGCAGTCATCGCCATCATCACCGGATTGCTGATTTCCTGAAATGCGGGCTGCGCACCATCGACGCGCCAGCGGTGCTATCCGCGGCTGTTTTCGGGTGCAATGCACGTTTGTGGTTTACCTTGACGATACACCCGACAAATTCGTATACTAGACACACCGATGGACAATAAGATCACAGAAAAATTCACTACCCACCTGAAAAACGCACTAAAAAAAGCGCGCGAACTGTGTGTCTCCCTGGGTACGGCCTTCATCAATCCTGAACACCTCATCTATGGCCTGATCATGCAGAAAGGAAGTATCGCCGCCGAAATCTTGGTCAAATCAGGGCTGACCACCGAACGGGTGAGAACTGTCATCCTGAAAAATAACCAATCACCGCTTCGCGACCAGCAGCCGTCAGCCATGATCAAGCCCCAATCGGTGACTTTTTCCGTTCACACAAAAAAAGCCATCGAAAAAGCCGCCTTGGTCGCCCACCAAAATAACCATAAATACATCGGTACCGAACACCTTCTGGAGAGTTTGATCCAGATGAATACACCGGCCATGGTTGATCTCTGGGAACAAAATAATATAAATTTGAACACCATTAGTTCACATCTCGATTCGGTCATGCGTAGCACATCCCGGTTCCCTGATTTGACGCAAATGTTTGAGCAGGCCAAGGAACTGGAGAAAGAAGACAAGCAAAAGGATGATTCTAAAACCCCGGCGTTGGATTTTTTTGCCACTGACCTGACTGACGCCAAACTGCAAAAAGGCATCGATCCGGTCATTGGACGCACGGCGGAAATTGAACGCTTGATCCATATCCTCTCTCGCCGGACTAAAAATAATCCCGTGCTCATCGGCGAACCGGGCGTCGGCAAAACCGCCATCGTCGAAGGATTGGCAAAAAAGATCATCCAGGGTGATGTGCCCGACATACTGCTCAACAAACGAGTGCTCAAACTTGATCTCAGTCTGGTGGTAGCGGGCACTATTTATCGCGGTGAATTTGAAGGCCGATTCAAACAAATAATCGATGAGATAAAAAAAGATCCACACATCATCATTTTTATTGACGAACTTCACACGATCATCGGTACCGGGTCAGCCGCCGGATCCATGGATGCGGCCAATATTCTGAAACCAGCGCTGGCGAAGGGTGAGATCCGCACCATCGGCGCCACCACTCTCGATGAATACCGCAAACATATCGAATCAGATCCTGCACTGGAGCGGCGTTTCCAGCCTATCATCATCGAGGAGGCGACGCCCGAAGAAACCACGGAGGTGCTGCGTGGCATAAAAGAAAATTATGAACGATACCATCTGGTGCACATCGGCGATGACGCCATACAAGCCGCGGTGGAAATGAGCGCCCGCTATATCCAGGATAAATTTTTACCGGATAAAGCTATCGATCTGATCGATGAGGCCGCCTCGAAAATAAAGATTGCCCACAAGAGCGACGGTCTGCTCAAGGAAATCCATCAGACGGAAAAAGAAATTGAGCGCATCCGGGATGAAAAAAATTCACTGGTCAACAAAGAAAATTTCGAACGTGCACTTCAGACCAAAGCGCAAGAGAATAAACTGATTGAACGCCTGGCGCTGCTTCGCCAAAAACAGGATCAAACCGCCCAGCGATTCATCGGAAAGATAACCCGCACTGACATAGCTGAGGTTATTTCGCGCATCACCAAAATTCCGCTGCACGAGCTGGTTGTCGAGGAAAAACAACGGTTGCTCAATTTGGAAAAAGAATTGAGCGACGCAGTTCTCGGGCAAGATGAATCCCTGAAGGCCATCGCCGACTGCATTCGCCGATCCCGTGTTGGATTAGCCGACCCAAACCGGCCGATTGCCTCGTTCATGTTTCTCGGACCATCAGGCGTCGGTAAGACGGAAACGGCCAAGGTGCTGGCACGGACGGTTTTTGAAGACGAGCACGCGCTGATCCGCATCGATATGTCAGAATTCGCCGAAGGGTTCAATATGTCGAAATTGCTCGGCGCGCCGGCTGGGTACGTCGGCTATAAGGAGGGCAATAAATTGACCGAACCGGTACGGCGAAAACCCTACTCCGTAGTACTCTTCGATGAAATCGAAAAAGCCCACCCAGAGGTATTTAATATCCTGCTGCAAATCCTCGAAGACGGGCATGTCACCGATGCGACCGGGCGGACCGTCAATTTCAAAAATACGATCATCATCATGACGTCCAATATCGGCATCCACAATCTGAATAAAGGGGCGGAAATAGGATTTGCTGCTGACAATAAAGTGGACAAAGAAAACGCAGAAAAGCAGTACGCGCAAATCAAGGAACGAGTACTCCAGGATCTGGAAAAAACCTTTCGCCCGGAACTATTGAACCGGATAGATAAAATAATCGTGTACCGACCGCTGGACAAACGGACGCTCACAAAAATCGTTGCGCTGCAGATTGCCGCGCTGCAGGAAAAACTGTCCAAACAGAATATAAAAATATCAGTCAGTGCTGCCGCAGCACACGCTATCGCCGAACAGAGCTTCCAACCGAACCAGGGTGCCCGGGCCATCCGGCGTCACGTGCAGGAACATATCGAAAATACCATCGCCGAACGGATGCTAGCCGGCACGCTGCAAGCAGGAACCACTGTGCAGGTGACCGCCAAAGGAAACGACATCGTCATAAAATAATTCAGCCCTCCATCAAGAAAACCTTCCCCGTTGTGTTAACCGGAAGGTTTGTATGTTTGTACACACGCTCTATACTTGGCTTGCCGATTGTCTCTTCCCCATCCACTGTCTCGGCTGCGGCCAAACCGGCGCCTGGCTTTGCCGGCAATGTCATCACGCCATCCAGCTCACTCCACGACCGATTCCTGTGGATGTGCCACTCGATGGTGTTTTTGCGCTTACCACGTATGACCAGCCGATTATACACGCGCTGATTCATACGGCAAAATATAATGGCATCGGCGCTATTGCCGACACACTCGGCTCCATCATGACTGAGGCGCTCTTACGGATTGACAAGAGCGCTGCAAGTCGTATACTGCACGTTCCAGAAACATCAATCGTTCCGGTGCCGCTCCACCGACGGCGTTTCTGCGAACGGGGCTTCAACCAATCGGAACGCATTGCCCGGCTGGTGGCAACCGCCTTTGCCATGCCCCTGATGTCTCAGGCACTCAAACGTGCGCGATATACCGGCCAGCAGGCGCAAATGAATCGGGCGGAACGTTGGAAAAATATGGAAGAAGCATTTACCATCGGCGTGGACTTTAAAAAAACACTGAAAAATGTTATACTCATAGACGACGTTGCTACCACAACCGCTACCCTGGCGGCCTGCGCAACGGTTCTCAAGCGGCATGGCGTGCACCGCGTCTGGGGCCTGGTACTTGCCCACGGCAATTCATAAAACGCCGTCAGATTACATAGCGTCATGGAGAGTTGTGCCGAATTGGTAAGGCAGCGGTTTGCTAAACCGTAGCGGTGTAAAAAGCCGCTTGTGGGTTCGAGTCCCGCACTCTCCGTATCTATTTTTGAGAGTGAACCCCACACCTACGTGTGGGGTGACGGGACGAGAAAGCCGGAGCAATGTCTGCTTATGGGCAGACCGCGAGGCGGGGTCGACCGCAATTGCCGTCAGGCAACTGACGGGTGACCGAGTCCCGCACTCTCCGCCAATGGAGGCGTGCCAGAGTGGTTGAATGGGACGGTCTTGAAAACCGTTAGGCCGGCAACGGTCTCGGGGGTTCGAATCCCTCCGCCTCCGATTGAACAAAGTGAATGAGGAGCAGTATCCTGCAACTCCCCAGCAGGGCGTAGGGATGAGAAGATCTGGAGCGAGGTCTCCTTAATAGGCAGGCCGGCAGCTAATCGACGGGTTGCCAACATTCTCCCGGCCTCAGCCAGAAATGCATACATAATCATTTATCTGCCATCACTATGGCCGACGTTCAAAAAGAAGAAAATAATACGGTACAACCACCGGACCTGGGCGCAGATTTACTGCACTGGGAATTTCCGGAGTTTGTTCCGTACCGTCGCGGTTTTTGGTGGTATGTCATTGCCATCAGTATAACGATTGGCTTGGTTATTTTTGGATTGATTACGCACAACTATCTTTTCCTTGTACTGATTCTCCTATTTGGCCTGATCATCTACCTCCGTGGGCGCCGAAAACCAGCCCAGCTGGAGATTGCGATTCGTGAACGCGGCATCCAGCTCGGTAGCCGATCATACTATCGATGGTCAGACATAAAAAGTTTTTGGATTATTTACGAACCGCCAGAAGTAAAGATGCTGTATCTGGAATTTAAGGGATTCCGACCGTCGCTCTCGGTGTTCCTGCAGAATCAAAACCCGCTTGAGGTTCGAAAAATATTAGGCAAGCATCTCGTCGAAGACGTGGAAAAAGAAAATGAATCATTTTCTGACGGTTTCGGCCGCATGTTTAAAATATAGCAGCAACCGATCGTCAGTAAATGGATACAGCATGCTTGACGTGGTATGTCAGATATGAGACAGTAGTGCAAAGATCGAGAATTTCATATGGCTAGAACATCAGCCGTATCAGAATGAGAGAAAAAAAATAATGAGTTGTGGATCCGTCGCGTAACGGAATGAAACCCGCAATATCATCTCATCGTGCGCCCGTAGCTCAGCTGGATAGAGCGCAAGCTTGCGGAGCTTGAGGCCGTAGGTTCGACTCCTGCCGGGCGCACCAACCCACCCCTCCCCTTGACATCAGGGATATTTTCTGATATCGTATTCTGTTCGTTTCGTTCTTACTATCGTACCCAAAAACAACTATCCATACAGTCACACAGTCACGGAGGTATAGCATGTCACAGGAGGTTACAAGCATGGCGACGCAGGTATACGGCCTACTCGATGAAACTGTCGAGCATGTGATGGTACAGTTCCACACTACCGAAATCAGCAAGTTGCCGGAGGCCTGTCGAAAACTCGCCGAAGAAGCAGCCGTACCACTCACCGGCAAACGGATCCCCGGAACTCAGTTCATCGGACCGACCAGACTGGTGTCCGGTAAGGGACTCCCCCATGATCTGACACGGGCAGGATACCGTCTCTACGACGCCTACCTGCAAGAACGGAAAATGGAATTCGGCGGAAAATTCTGGGTGATCAGATTTTTCTGGGGACCGGCAGACCGGGTCGAAATTGAGGACGGGGCACTCGACTACCTGAACCGGTGCAGCAAACTCTACGACCGGCTGGTCAGCGAGGCTATCTGGGATGTACGAGCCTATCGCAACCCGTTCTTCGAAAACAACGAGCCTGTCGACGGACGATACACCCTGAGCATCAATTTCAGCGGACGGACACCCTTCCGCGATGCCCACGGACACCTGATCATGGCCTACGACCGCAACGAACGCGGCCATCGCCGACTGACGGAAGGAAGGAAGCCCATCACGGCTGTACACCGACTGACCGTCGTCGATTCGACCGTTCAGCTCACCCCGGCGACCTGATATCGACCGGATATGCACAAACCTAAATTCAAGGCAGCGCTCACCGCACTGCCTTGTTTTTTTATTCCGCCAGACTAGTTTATGTTACAATACCTATATGACGATCACACTTGAAACCCCTATCCACCAGCTCCCGCGCATCGGCGAGGTGCTGGCCAAACGCTTCAGTAAGCTCGGTCTGCACACCGTGCAGGATTTACTTTGGCACTTCCCATTCCGCTACGACGATTACAGCAGCATTGTGCCCATTCGCGACATACGGCAGGGCGTAGTCATGACCATCCGCGGTCAGGTAACCTTGATCGCGAACAAACGAGCATACCGCCGGCGCATGTACGTGACTGAGGCGATCATATCTGATGATACTGGCAGTATCAAAGCAGTCTGGTTCAATCAGCCATTTATCACCAAACTGCTCGCCCAGGGCGATACCGCGTATTTTTCTGGCAAGGCCGAAATGACTCAATATGGATTGCAACTGGCCGGCCCATCATATGAAAAAGCGAAAAAAGAACAGACCCATACGGCGCGGATTGTCCCGATATATTCACTCACCGAGCGGCTGACTGAAAAACAGCTCCGCTACCTCATAAAAATGATTCTGCCGTTGGCTCAGCATATCCCCGAATGGCTGCCAGATGAGGTACTCAAGAAATACGGTCTGATATCTCTGGGGCAAGCACTCCGTGAGGTACACTTTCCTACCAATAAAAAAACACTGGCGCAGGCACGCACCCGTCTGAAATTCAATGAACTTCTGCTGGTACAATTACAGGCCCAGTCATTGCGGCACCGCGTGCGCCAGGAAATCGCGCCGGCCATAGCATTTAATGAAAGTCTAACCAAAGAATTCGTGGCACGACTGCCCTTCCGGCTGACTGAGGACCAGCGCCAGGCAACCTGGACTATCCTGAAGGATCTGACACACGCATATCCGATGAACCGTCTGCTCCAGGGTGATGTCGGATCGGGCAAAACAGTGGTGGCGACTATCGCCATGCTCAATGTCATCGCCGCGGGATATCAGACGGCACTGATGGCACCAACCGAAATTCTGGCGCTCCAGCACCACCAAACGATTTCACGTATTACCAAAGATGTAGGCAACTCGGTCGCTCTGCTGACCCACAGCCAGCGATGGCTGGACGGCAAACAAGTATCCAAACAAACAATCGCCGCTGCCATACAGGCGGGGTCGGTACATATGGTCATCGGCACTCACGCCCTGATTCAGGACACGGTCGAATTTGCCTCACTCGGCCTGGTGGTTATCGACGAACAACACCGATTCGGCGTCGACCAACGCAAACAGCTCAAGCTCAAATCCGCTGCCGCCACGCCGCACCTGCTCTCTATGACCGCCACGCCCATCCCGCGATCGCTGGCGCTCACCGTCTATGGCGATCTCGATATCAGCACCATCCTCCGACTACCCCCGGGCCGAAAAAAAATCATGACCCATATCGTTCCGCCGGAAAAACGCGACGCCGCTTACGGATTTATCCGTAAGGAAATAGCGGCGGGCCGACAAGCATTTGTCATCTGTCCACTGATCGAGGAATCGGACAAACTCGGTGTCCGTGCCGCCACCGCTGAATACGACCACCTACGGAAAGAGGTGTTTCCCGACCTTCACCTGGGGCTGGTGCATGGCAAACTGAAAGCGACGGACAAAACGCAGGCAATGGATGATTTTTCCCAGCATCGGACTGATATACTGGTCGCTACCGCCGTGGTGGAGGTCGGCATCGACGTGCCAAACGCCTCCATCATGATGATCGAAGGCGCGGAACGCTTTGGCCTGGCCCAGCTTCACCAATTCCGCGGCCGGGTGGGCCGCGCCGCACACCAATCATATTGTCTGGTCTTTACCGAAACTACCAGCGAAAAAACGACAGAACGACTCCAGGCCCTAGTCACCAGTGCTAATGGTTTCGAGCTCGCGGAAAAAGATCTGGAATTACGCGGCCCGGGCGAATTATATGGCCTCAGGCAATCTGGTTTTCCCGAATTAAAAATCGCCACGCTCGCCGATTACCCAATCATCGCGCAGGCAAAGGAATGTGCTACCCAATTGATTGCTGTCGACCCAGAACTCAAACAATTTCCCGATATTCAAAAACGGCTCCGGGATTTCTATCAGACCATCCATCTGGAGTGATTACTACAGGTAATTGCGAATTGCATCGCTCGCCGATGATTCGGTGAGAAATTGTAATCCAGCCGGTGCACGCATCTGGCGCATCGCCGGCATAACGACTTCGGTAAATCCGAGCGCTTTCGCTTCTTCTAATCGCTTGTCCAATCCGCTGACAGAACGAAGCTCGCCGCCTAAACCCACCTCTCCGATCACCACCGTGGTTGCGGCTAAGGGTTTATTTTTAAACGCCGAAGCGATAGCCATACAGACCGCCAGATCCACCGCCGGCTCAGCCACGTGAAATCCGCCGGCAATGCTGACATGAACATCCTGATTACCCAGGAACAATCCTGCTTTTTTCATCAATACCGCTATCAATACTTGCAGCCGATTCAGGCTGAATCCGACCGATCGCCGCTGAGGGTAGCCGAAATTTGAACGGGATACCAGCGCCTGCACCTCGACCAAAAAAGCCCGTGAACCCTCGATGACCGCGGTCACCACCGATCCTGCCTGCTGCTGCCGATCCGCCAGAAATAGCTGCGAGGGATTTTTCACCTCATGCAAGCCGTCCTGATGCATATCAAACACCCCTACCTCCGCCGTCGAACCGAAACGATTTTTGACCGCGCGCAGTACCCGAAAATTATGATGCTGGTCGCCCTCCAGGTACAAGACCACGTCAACCATATGCTCCAGGGTACGCGGCCCGGCTACCGCACCCTGTTTAGTCACATGGCCGATGACAATGATGGGAACGCTCCACTCTTTCGACAGGCCGACGAGCTTACCGGTTGAGGCTCTGAGCTGGCCGATACTCCCCGGCTCCGCATCCACGTCGGCCGTATGAGCCGTCTGAATAGAATCCAATACCACCAACGCCGGTCGCTGTTGCTGGACCGTACTGCACACCACGTCGATATCTGTCTCTCCGAGAAATTTGAGATTCGGTGTTTTCAATCCGAGGCGCTGAAACCGATCTTTTACTTGGACAGCTGACTCCTCACCGGAAATATACAGTACCTCCTGTCCACCCTCCGCCAATCGACCGCCGATCTGCAGGATCAATGTCGATTTGCCGATGCCGGGGTCGCCGCCCACCAGTAATAATCCCCCCGGCACGATTCCGCCGCCGAGCACCCGGTCAAATTCCCTGACGCCGGTGACGATGCGCCGCGCCGTCTCACTCGATATATCAGCGAGCGACTGTACCGTGCCGGCCGGGGCATGCGCGGTTGCACCGCGCTTCGCTTGGCGCACCACCTCATGTTTAGCCAGGGTACCCCACTGCCCACATTCTGAACAACGCCCCATCCACTTGGGGAATTGGGCGTCACAGTTTGAACAAGAATATATTGTAGTTATTTTCGGAATAGGATTGACGCTTACATGGTATAGACCAGGGGAAAACTGAGCATCGGCACCATGGACGTGGGCTGTGCCTGCAGCTCATTACATGTTGGCGCGCCCGCATCCTGCCAGACGTAGAGCGGGAACTGCCCTGGGTTTTGCTTCGATTGCTGGATTTTATCATATGCTGCCTGTACCTTCACTACATAGTTCCGCGTCTCAGCATAACCGGCATTTTCCACGCACTCCCACCAGGTCTGGCCCGGACAGGTGACACTGGAACAGTTGGCACCCACACCGCCATTATAGGCGGCATTGGCGTATTTCACGTCTCCCCGTTTGCACTGGGTCTGGTCCGGATAGCACGGGACTGATTTGCCGCTCTTGTATTTCGCTTTGGTCGGACAGGTATGATACAGTAAATCTTTATAATACTGGGCGGCAATCCTGATATTGATAGCGGGATTGAGTAGTTGCTGCGCCGTCACGCTCGGTGAATACTGCTGGGCAGTGGTCGGCAGCAACTGTAGCAGCCCGTAGGCGCCGGCAGGCGATTTTGCCGACGGGTTGCCCGCGGATTCCACCAGCATCAGTGCTTTCAGCCAGTCGCGATTGACGCCATTGAGCGTAGCCGCTTCGGTCAGGCACCCGTCAAAACGCGAGACATTGGCCGTGACCGAATACCCGGCGGCTTTTTCCGTGATCTGCGCCCGTTCCTGCTGCACCACCGGAAATTGACGCTCGGCATTGATACCGTCAAATTTCACCAGATTCGGATTGATGGTCAGTAGTATCATATATGATGCCACGGCGATGAGCAGTCCCATCAGCGCTGAGGTGATCGTTTCCTGGGCCGCGGCGATTTTTGACTGATTGCCAAATGAGATGATATAGCGGACACCGCCGTACATGATAAATACCGTCGCCAGGATGCCAGCCGAGCTCACCAGGAAGAAATACACCGCTACGATATATTCCCCGAGCGTCGCTCCGGTGATGGAGATGGGAGTTCCCTGATTAAACAACTGCGAACCAGGAATAGTCACCTGCGGGGTGAACCAAACCAGCCGGGGATTGTCCTCCGGGATGTCGAGGGTCTCTGTTTTTGCCGCCCACTCCTTGCATAAATCTATTTCTGTACAGGCCTCCGTACTCTGCTCGCACGGTGCGGTAGACGGTCCGCAGGGTTGCGTCTGAGTCTGGGGACCAAAACACGTTCCATTGGAGTAATCCCCCACACCGGCCCGACACACACAGCACAGTACTTGGGTCGTCGATGCCGCTTGGCAAGTTTTTATCGTCGAACAGGCCTGCAATTGCAGTGAATACCCGCCGGCACAAGCGGCGATGTCTTCATAATCGAGCTTTTGATAGCAGTCACCCGGTCCGCGGACACAGCACGCCTCCTGTTGGGCATCGGCTGGCAGTACTCCCCCCACGACTGACCATACGCCGAGTAATCCGATGAACAGGATGAGGAATCGGTGTGACATGGGAACCATTATTGAAGTTGGATCGAATAAATATTACCGGTATTGGCGTCGGTGAAGTACAGTCGGCGATCGTCATTTGACATGACGACATTGACCACCGTGTAATTTTCGTTTCCCGAGGCAAGCGATGGCATAGCCACCAACGTGCGGATGCCAGTATCAGTATTGATCCGGTAAATGAGATCATTGGTATTGGTCGCGACTTCCGGGACGATACCGGAACCATCAGGCAGAAAACGCGGGACCGCGCAGTAAGCGGCCGGGCTGCCGTGGGCAAAAGCGCATTTGAATGACCACGTCTGCAAACCCAAATTCACCGTATTACCGCCGGTACTGTCCCCAGACGCGTCCACCAGATAGAGCACGGGATTATAGCGGGAATCGGCATTGTACACGCTGTAGAGCAGCTGGCTGGCATCGGGAGACCAGGTACCCTCAAACCCCCGGCCATCGGTGGGGATTGATTTGAAATTTTCCCCCTGAGTACCGACCAAATAAACCTCTTGCTGGCTGGCATTTTGCGCCTCGCGATAGGTGGCCACCACCTGCCCGGTCGGCGACCAATTCACGTCGACATTATTACCGTTGTCCCCCAGCGGTTCGATGCCCTGTACTTGGGAACCGTCGGCATTGGATATGGCCAGCCACCGGTCATCGGTATTTGTTGATTCATTTTTGAAAGCGAGTTTGTCGCCGTTTGGATTGAAGGCGACGTCGGTCCATTCCCGCGGCAGGGTCACCTGACTCTGTCGGTCGAAATCATAGACGATCTTGCTCTGGTCAGGATAGGTGACGATGGCTTTGTTGCTCTTGGGCGCCCAGACGATGCTCTCCGCCTGGGGAAAAAGCTGCTCGGATAGTTTTACTTTCGTACCCAGCGAATCCAGCATGAAAAAGAGTCCCTGATCCCGGTCATAAAATCGGATGCCATTTCCATCCGGAGTAGTCGACACTCCCTCGGCATCAGCCGAGGCCACATACCCGGCCAGCGTCTCCCCGCCTTGGGCGATTTGATCCGGACCGGCATTGATATTGGTTGTCGGTTCGATGTTCACCAGCCGGTTTACATTGGTCAGGCCATTGACCGGCACGCCATTGGTCGCACTGTTGGTATTCGGCAGTACGCCATTGGTCACCTGATTGGTCGGGGTATTGGCATTATTTGCATTTGTATCCGGGCCAAAGAGATCGCGCAAAAATACGAAATAAATCAGCGCGCCAAACACGATGACGATCAGGATAAAAGCGATGATGAGTAATACTCGACGGTTCATATTGTTTTATAAGAATTCAGAACATGGATTAATGAGACAAAAATTCAGATAGCCCCGTATTTGCCTGTCAATTACTGGCAATCAAAACTAACAAATGCCCCAACGATTGTCGCATCAGGAGGTCGCAAATCAGTGGGGCCATAAAAATTATATCTAGTTTGAGGCATAATTACGCATGATTTCCTATCTTCACATTCACTGCCAATCTTTAGATTGGTAACCGAACCAAAACTGTCATCATACCGGATATAACCACAGCCCAGCGAGTCATCGACCACGGCATTGTACATCTTATTATCTACGGGGTACAGGATTGGCCAGGACTGAACGCATTCGAGAGTCGCCTTGGAATTTTCTAAAACACCAACACAGACTCGATTTTCGCCACAGGAAAGCCCGACACACTGATCCGCTTCACCCGCATGCCACAGGAAACCGCAGGTAGTGATACGATCTTTTTCCTTGCATAAGGTTTGATCGCCGTAGATGAGCCGACATTCAAATGTTTGATCTGCCCCACTGCCCGAAATAGGCACGCACGTTTCCCCGACATCGGAGCAATCAGTACCATGATAGAAGCACTTTATTGATTCAGCGCTGGCCACGGTGCCCTCCTCCACCTGTTCAGTGCCGACATTACCGCAATTAACCGCGCCCTCCTGGACTGGCGTCACCGGCCGCTCGCGGTCTTCACACCAGGTATCTTCGTATTTGGCGATACCGGTCACATTGACCAGATCAAACCGCGTCAGATTGGGATTGATAAAATACAAAATCATATAGGAACTGATGGCGATGAGCAGTCCGACCAGCGCACTCTCGATGGTTTCCTTGGCACTCTGGAGCGATCCGGGATTGCCAAATGAAATGATATAGCGGACACCGCCATACATGATAAATACCGTCGCCAGGATCCCGGCCACCCCGACGAAATACCGGTAGATACCGACGATGTAGCACCCTAAATTTTTCACATAGTGCCCGTCCACAAACGGCACTCCCGGTGTCTGTGTCACGCCCGGGATCTCTATCTGCAGCCGGATGGCTTTAGTAAAATCATCTATCTTGCACGGGTCATTGGTGACATTGGGCGACGTCTGCGCAAAAACCACCAGCGGCAGCAGGAGCGCTGCCAGGACACCGATGGCAAAGAATTTTTTCGTGCTACGCATGGATCGTATCGCTAAAAAAATCTGAGGGCTATTGTTCGCCATTGACGATATCATCGAGGATATCGTCGGTATTTACATTTGAATCCAGCGGGGTGTCATCAGGAGCTGTCACGCCCACATCCTGCCACGTAGCTGTATCGACCAGCCAGATATCATCGGCCCGCTGCAGCGTGAGGATGATATCCTGATAGTACACGGTATTCTGTTCCATTTCGTCTCCTGACTCCACGCGCTGGGTGCTCAGACGCACCGTAGCCTGGCTGGAATTCTGATCGGTGATGGATGTGGAAACCACCTTGGTGACCACCTCAGTATAGGGGGTTTCGGCCGTTACCGCCGGCTGGCGTTTGATGAAATCATCGGCGGTTTGCTGCATTTTGAGGGTCATGTAGGGCTTCAGATTGATCATATTTTCAAATCCGGATACGGACGTGTAGCTGCCAAACCGTTCGGCAAAAAGATTGGACACCCGGGTCAGCTCCACCGACTCAGGCGCCGGTGCCGCAGTATTGACGTTTGTGGTGGGGATAGTGGCATTGACGGTTTCCACCGGCGCATTGGTCGCCGGGGTCTGATTGGTATTTGTCGGCTCGTCAGTCGAGCGGAAATACAAAAACCATATGCCGAAACCCACCGCCACAAGGAGCAGGAGCAATCCGGCTATATACAGCATCTGACGTCGGTCGAGATTAAATTGAGCCATAGGTATGGTGATTAACCCGTAAAGGCGGCTTCAGCAGCTTCGGTTGCCGCTTCTTTCTGGGATTCGATAAACTCTTTTTTTGCCTGCTCGATTTCCAGCAGCTGGCGCGGATCGGAAGTGATGATCTGATCCTCGGTGTATGAGGCGACGACTTTGATGGCGGCATGTTTGGACCCGGCGAAAAATATTCCCTCACCGACGCCACACTCCAGCAGCAGGTATTTTTCGCCTTCGGTCAGCAGAAACGTCTTGGCAATCAGATCGATAGCCGCCGGCGACTGCTTCATCAGCAGCTGGATAGCCGAATTTGTGACGATGGCCTGGCCGTAGGGCGAGCGCAGGAAGTCGTTCACGTCCTGGGTAATCGTCGTCACTCCCAGGTAGTATTTACGGCACCGCTTCACCAGGGCAAATATGAATTTGGCTGAATCTTCCTGCTGCATCAGCCACCAGGCTTCGTCGATGACCATCAGACGCTTCTTCAGTTGCGAGCGGACCGTGTTCCAGATATATGACACGATCACCTGGATACCGATCGGTTTCAGCTCATCCTCCAGATCGCGCACGGAAAATACCACCAGCTGATTTTTCATCTCCACATTCGTAGGATTATTCAGCAGTCCGGCAAAGGTGCCCTCGGTATATTTTTTCAGTCGAGTGACCAGTTCATCGGCACCGACCATGCCCTCCAGCACTTCCTCAAAATCCTTAAACAGCGGTGGCTCGACGCGCGTCAGATCAGCGTCGGCGGTGATGTCTTTTTTGGCATACGTCTCGATCAGGGCACGGTCAATGATAGAATCCTCTTCATGGGTAAACTGCCCCAGCATCAGCCGCAGCAGGCCCTTCAGAGTGATGACCGCCGAACGGATGATATCCGAAACTTTTTCATCACGACGGGTGGGTCGGGGCAAATCAAAAGGATTGATCTTGCTGTCCGAGCTCAGGGAAATATTGATATAGGTACCGCCCACGGCATCGGACAAATATTTGTATTCCATTTCCGGGTCGATGACGATGACGTCAGTGCCCAGCATCATACTCCGCAAAATCTCCAGTTTGACGGCGTAACTTTTACCGGCACCCGAGGTGGCGAACACCACAGAATTCGCATTTTGCAAGGAAAACCGGTCAAACAGCACCAGGCTATTATTATGCCGGTTGATGCCATAGAGAATACCATTATCCGAGGTCAATTCCGATGAAATAAACGGAAATGATGACGCGACCGGCGAACTGGCCATATTAAACGTGATATTCAGCTCATCCGTCGAGAGGGGCAGGGTCGACATAAATCCCTGTTCCGCCTGATAGAGCACGCGTTTGGTATAGACTAATCTCGATCCGAAGAGCGATTCCACTTTTTCCGTCATTTTGTCCAAGTCTTCCTTCGTATTGGCGTACATGGTCACATACAGGGCGAATTGGAAAAAACGCTCGATGCCCTGGGTCAGGTCGTCGCGGAGTTTTTCGATGTCCCGCAGCGCCGTTTCGCGGATCGGATCACGCGGGGCGCCCTTTTCCGCATCAGCCAGTATTTGCGCCTCCAGCGCACCGACTTTATTCCGGAGCTGCTTCAGAATGATTTCCGAATTGACTGGATAAAAATACATGGAAATGTCCAGTGGTACATTCAGATTGATCACCGGCGCGAACCACCCCACGCGGATATACCGAGGGTAGGCCACGACAAATACCGTCCGTACATACTGCGATCCAAGCTCGAGGTAACGAGATTCGATCTTCATGGACGCGGGCGCGATCAGATCCCTGACCGTCATCACGCCACGGCGATATATCTTCTCCGATTGGAGCAGTTCCTTTTTTTCCTCGAGTTGTTCGCGGGCCAGCTGTTCCTTTTCCTGCTGACTCAGCTCGGGCGGAGTCTCAGTCGGAACCGACTGGGTGGCGCGGTACAGTTCAACCATAGTTATTCGACATTGAGTTTACTCACGTCGACGAGCGGCTGCTGGTCGTACGTATCCGGATTATAGGTATT
This sequence comes from Patescibacteria group bacterium, assembly GCA_049325535.1. Classification (GTDB taxonomy): domain Bacteria; phylum Patescibacteriota; class Patescibacteriia; order UBA10025; family JAHIVO01; genus JAXDBW01. The sequence goes on along the minus strand of JBMOKY010000001.1, from coordinate 182,563 downwards.
GTAATACAGCTCGATCAAACTCTGCGTGTCGAGCTGGACCGCCTTCAATCCGATTGAACTCAGCCCATCAATGATATACTCCATCCGCTTGGCCAGCTCGATGCGGTTTTTTTCAAATTTCTTTTGTTTGATGGTGATGATATTTGTCGGGGTCAGCACTTCCTTGAACCGGGTAAAAAAACCTTTTGACTTGATAGTGCCGCCGGAAAAAGGCACTACGATATAAAACCGTTTGCTCATGATGTCAGCCAGGGAAACCAATTCCTGGATGTACTGACGATACTCACGCGTCTGGATTTTCAGCAGCTCATTGGTCTGCTCCTTCTCGACGGCTTTCAGTCGCTCAAGATAATCGTCAATATTGAGCTTCCGCGACTGAATCAATATCTGTAAAGGGAACTCTATGGAATTGAGGAATTGAACGTATCCCTGCATGACGGCATTTTGTTCATCTTCCGACTTCAGGGCGAAATTGATAGACGATACCAAAATGACCGCTCGGAGCGTTCCATCCTTGAGGATAACCGTATTATCCTTCACCTCCAGGATATTCATGTACTGCTGGGTGGAAGGAGTGGTAGCTGTTTTTGTAGTAGATTCCGTAGCCATAGAGAATATTTTATTTGAGCTCGTCGAGGCCTTCCTGATACGCGCCGCCCGTATCGACTACCAGCGACAGTTCGGTTAGTCGGGATTCGGTCAGTCGCTGTTTTTTGTGTGGACGGGCGGGTGGTTGTTTTTCTTTTTCCTCTTTTACTTTGCTCAGTTCATAGTTTTTGTGCCAGACGGTCAAGGTTGGTCGGCGCACCGTCTGCAGCAGATTCAGCAAGAAATGGTGGAAGGGCCGGCCATTGATCTTGGCAAAGGCAAAGACGCCGGTCAAAGCGAAAATCAGCACACCCTCGATAGCCGCCGCCCAAAAAGTTGCCAGTTTGAAAACGAGGAAAATCATCCCCGCGCCGATCAAAAAAGTGATGAACTGCCGGACAGTGAGGGGTCCGATAATCTTGCTTTCGACATCGAGAAATTGCGGAACGATAAACTGTTGCATACTAAACGGTTAATTTCGCATTTAAGGCGTTGACGGCCATAAACTCCTCCGGAAGCAGCGTCGGCTCACCAGCCTGCTGGCGTTTGCTGATGACGCTGTCGACTGGATTGCCGGATTCCATGCTGGCCCGGCCGATAGTCACATAGAGGGTAAATAATGGCGACTGACGCCAAGCTCGGACACCCTGCATGCGCATATCCCAGGACTCTTCTTCCAATAGTTCGATTTTTTCATACACCCGATCTGCCGAATCCCCGGGATTGGTACCCATACGACGAAATTCTTTCAGGTCAATCTGCCGTATCTCATCCACCGGACCGACCACTGCGCTCGGCTGTTTGATGTCAATCATGTATGGTTTATTTGGCTGCACCGGACGGATGCGCGGCATATCCCCCTGGGATTGACCATACAGTTCATGCGGTTCGCTCGCGGCAGGCGCTGCGGCCGGAGATATGCTCGGTGCTGGTGCCGGCGGCGGAACCGGAGGTGCCGGTGGAATCACCGCGGGCTTCTGCGGAATCCGGGTTAATTCCTCTTTTATTTCTTTGGCCAAATCTGATGTTTGCTGTATCGCCGATGGTTGTGGTGCCGTCGGTGACGGTTTCGGTGCGGCGCCGCCGGGACGAGGGACAAAAGCCGGAGGTGGCGCGGCGTACAGCGACTGCGGAGCCGTAGATACGGCCCGTGCGGATGGCGCTTTGGGTTTGGGCGCCGGGACAGCGGGCAACCTTTTCTTCATATGCAATCCGTCAATCTCAGCGTCAACCGTAGCCATGATCTGCTGCACGGTTTCCCTCGGCAGCCCAAGTCCGCCGATTTTTTCCGGACGCTGCAGTACATCGGCCGTCTCCAGTGAATTTCGAATCTCGCGAAATCGCGACTCAACGACTTTGATAAACCGTTTCAGCATCACATCAGTATCGAAGGTCAGGCGATACTCACGTAAAATCCGCTCGATGATGGCATTGATAGTAACCGAAACGTCCAGTCCGGGCTGAGCCACCATCTGCTGTAGTTCAGCCGTATGCTGTTTAATCTCTTCAGCGTCTTCGTGATCCATAAATGGCGAAGGAGCCATGCCCATCTCAGCGATTGGCTTCTGGGGTTGGAGTGGGGCAGGAGGCATAATCGGCGCCACCGGAGTCATTCGAGTTGGTGGTGGCGGCGGAGTCTTTCGCGGGGCTGATACCGGTGCGGCAGGTCGAGGGGGCGGTGGCGGAGTAGCAGGCCGGGGTGCGGCGGGAGCAACTGTCGGGATTGGTGCATCGGCATCAATAAAATCCATTCCAGTAACTTTGCGAAAACTGCCGCTTGGATCCTTGACCAAGAAGCCGTCTTGCCATTCGTCGTTTGATTGCGTGTGTGGCATGGAGTTTCCTACAGCGTCGTTATCGGACGCGTTTGGACGATGTAAAATTTATTTTTTATCAGCACCCATTCGATATCCTGCGGGGCGCCGTAGTGTTTTTCAATCTTCTGACACAGTGCGGCCAGATGCGTGATTTGAGCACCAGTAAGCTTTTGGCGTACCTTCTGTTTTTTTGGCACAGAGACTTTTTTTGTTCCTGTTCCGCTGCGCCCACGCACGATCATCTGCCGTTGTTCCGAGACATTGATATCCAGGATAGTGCCGGTCACCCGGTCAAAAATATAGGTATCAGGGGTGATGGCACCAGAAACGATCGATTCACCCTGGCCCCACCCTGCTTCGATGACCATCTGCCCGTGGTCGTTACTCACGGGATGAACAGTAAAGGTGATGCCCGATACTTCGGAATTGACCATCGCTTGAACCACGACCGCCACGGACACGGGCGTGCGGTGCAGTTTTTTTTCAAATCGGTAAAATATCGCCCGCGGGGTAAAAAGGGATGACCAGCACGTTTTCACGGTGTCCAGAAGGTTTTTTTTGGTGATGAACATGAATGACTCGAGTTCGCCCGCCCATGAAGCGATACTGGAATCCTCGGCGGTAGCAGATGACCGGACGGCAACGGAAGACGCGTGCAGCCGGCTATAAGCCGTCTCTATGACTGAAGCAAGATCGCTCGGAAACGGCGTGCGGCGGAAAACATCTCGCAGCGTATGCGATGCCCGATCAATCGATGTCATATCCTTCGGATTGACTTGGTGCAGCCATTTGTCAATCTCGATAATGATGTCGGTTTCCCTGATAAATCGGTCAAATGCGCTCCGTAATACCACAAACCCAGGGGGCACCGGGACACCCTGTCCAGTCAATTCACCGAGATTGGCCCCTTTTCCACCCGCCTGGCTGACATGCCGCCTTCCCAATTTATTAAATGGGAGTACAAATTCCTTCATCAAAAAATAATCCGCGAGTTCTACTTATACACTGTTAAAAATGCAAAACTAAGTGGCTTCATTATAGCATAATTTCACGATAAAATCAAACATCGTCATACTCGATTATAAATTACCGTACACTTGAATATTTGCGTAAAAAATGGTATGATATAAACATTATGGCTGAAACAGAGACCGAAAAATACAACCAGTCAGAAGAGCAAAGCGAACGAGTAAAGAAAATACAGCCAGCCGCACAGCCGCCGGAAATTGGCGAGGAAAAAGGCCGCACCATTCAGATTGACCAGCTCAAGGAGAAGCCGGCAGAAAAAAACGCGCCTGACCCAGGCGGCGATGCAGCCAAACGGCAAAAAAAACAGGAAGAGCAAAATAAAAAACCTACACCCGCCCTGGAAATCCCCGAGCTGGGTACTTCGGTTTCATTTTCCATAAAGAACGTCAAGCAGCCGGATGCCGACACGGACGATACACAGAAAAACGCCGAAGCTGCCCGCTCACAAGTGAGCAGCCCGGTTCGCGTTCCAGAGACGACCACAGCGCAGCAATCAGAAGCGTCGGCGGATGAATCACCGGAGATGAGTCCTGACGCCCGGGAACAAAACTGGAGCGATCAGATGGCCCAGCAGCGCATCAACCAGCTTCGCCAATCAAAATCATACAATTCAACCCTGGAACGGATGGCAAAAATGGTGGACAGTCCCGACCTCGATCTGGCCAATAACCCTGATGCCCAAACCCTTAAGCGCATCCAATCGGGAGAACTCAAAGGCAAGCAAAAACTGGCTGTAGCGGTCGCTGGACGGGTGGGTGAAGGATTGCGGGAACGGATCGCCACCGGCAGTTTCACCGCTTACCTGCTGGTACTGACGCTGGCCATCACCAAAGACTTGTGGGACCTGCTCACTGAATTATTCGACGCGGGGTTCTCATCGACGATTCTTCAGATCGTCATCACCAGCATCCTACTCGTCGTGGTGGCAAATCAGGGCATCTGGCTGAAACGCTGGCTGATCAGAAAATTCTGGGCACGGTTCATGGCAGTCACGCTCGCCGAATTCATCCCCATCGTCAATTTCTTTCCCTGGTGGACGATCAGCGTCTGGCTGATCAAGCGCCAGGCGGACCGGCACCTACGGGAACAGGAAGAGATGGCCGAACAGTATGATGCCGACTATGAAGCGCTGAAAAGCTCGCCTGACGAGTCTGAAGCAGAGTCACCCCGTGAAGAAACTCCCGCCGAACCTGCTGAAAAGGAATCATAGGACGCCGCATACACGGTATTGACAAATACCCGCCCTCGTGCTACGATACGAGGTCATTTTGCACATAGAAAACCAAACATAAACCTATAGAAAAACCCTTTCACAAAGGGTAGGAGGTATCGTGTCAGAGTCATTAGAATTCCGTCAGCTGAAAGAGACGGAGTGTCGGGTGTTGTTCATGCGCCATGCCGCGCATGAGGGAAACATCCTGAAGGATGGGCAGTCTGATCTGCTGATCGCCCAGGCAAAGCAACTGAAAGCAGCCGGCATCGAAATCGCCGGTTGTGTCAGCTCACCGGCTGACCGCTGCCTAGCCACCGCCTACTTCACCAAGGCCGGGTTCGGCTCGGGTGGATACACCACCACCGATCCCGATCTCGGGGACCTCGCGCAGGAGGACCCGGAGCTGGTTCAGTCGATCAAGTCTGGAGCGGCTGAAACCGGCTCCAATATCGAGACCTACCTCTTCACCATGGCCGAACGCAACCACGAGGTTGCGGCGATGCTGCTGCGGCGCGGCAACGAAGGCGCCGCGGTGCTGCGCAACCACACCATACCCGGCAAAACCATCCTCGCCGTCTCCCATAGCGGATCCCGGATGGAGGTGACCATCGACAGTCTGCGGCACCCGAACAGCTGCGGCAGGCCGCTCCAGCCGGCTCATTTCATGGAGCCGGGCCAGATCGTTGAGCTCATCCTCAACGAAAGCGGCAAAACGGTCGAGGAGCGATACCTCGCCACGCACAAGGCCCAATAAGCCCCCCTTTCCCTGCACAATCCCCAGTCGTATGCACACGCATACGCTGGGGGTTCTTTTTTTTGATTTGTCAGTAATACAGCCTATATCTATTGACAAATCCGCTAATGCATGTTAGTATGGCTGGTTATTTTTTGCACCTTGGCATCTATACAATAGGCAATAAACGATACAAATACTGTAACTGAAAACCGTCCCGGCTGGGACAGGAGGAAATGATGAAACTCGTGCGTATGGTTCGTCACTCGGTCACCATCGATGGCGCCAATGCTGTCAAAGACAGCAAATTCGGTACCGCCCTGGCAACAATCGCCGGTGGCATGAACCCCCTGACCACGGTGAAGAAGGTTGTCTCTTCTCCGGCACCGCGCGCCCAGGAAACCGCTGTCATTTACCTGCCGGCTGCTGGCATCAGTGACTGCGCCATCGAAACCGATGCGACGTTCGACCAGATGCCGCCCGAATGGAACGGCACTCCGAAACCGGACATCATTGCCCGGCTGAAGGAAATCGGCTGCCAGAAGAATCTGACGATCGAGGAAGCGATATTCGAACCGGAGGCTAACCTAGCCGAGTACCTCATCGAGCGAGGTGAGGCCGGCTACGAGCGCATTTGCAGCATTGCACATGAACTCGCCGATGGAGAAGTGGCGGTTATTTTCTCCCACGGTGGCTGCATCGAACCGGTCGCGGTTCTGGCTCAGCGGAAAGCTGGGGCAGGCGGAGGTAATACCGCTCCGCTGCGCTTCCGACTTGACGAGATCGACGGCGCCCTGTGGGAATGCGAAGCCTACGACATCGTGTTCGACGAAAACAACGTACCGGTTGAGGTCAAACGCAACCGGCACACCGACGGCGTCGTGGACTTTGTCAAAATGGCAAAGATTACGCGCCGCTAACGGCGCGTGTCGGCCCCATGCCTATCAGCGCGTCAACTGCCCTCGGGTTGACGCGCTTTTTTATTTACCCGCTGGTGGTATACTGTACCCATGACTGACTACGCACACTATTTTCATAACAAAAAAATCATTTCTCTGTTTGGCGCTACACCGCATTTCACTACCGTCGGCCCCTACCAGACCACCGGCGGGTGGTGGATTCCGCTCTATCCCGACATGCGGAAGATGTACACGAAACCGGGCAACATCCAAATAGTAGCCCGTGAATTGGCACGCATCATCCGGCAGCACCGTATCACATCCGATGTCATCGTCGGCTGCGCCACTGCCGGCATACCCATTGCTACCGCGCTGGCTCTACTGCTTCGCAAACCATTCCTGTACGTACGGAAGGATCCGAAAAAAGGCGGCCTGGGACAGGCGGTAGAAGGAAACGTACCGAGTATAAAAAAAGGCAGTCGCGCCCTGATCATCGATGACGCCACGGCAAATGGCACCTCAAAGAAAAAATTCGTGCGCAACGTACGGGCTACGGGATTTACCGTGACCGACCTGATGGTGGTCGCCCATAGGGGAAGTCCCGGAGCAGACCGCTGGACCAAAAGCTTGCGCGTGCGCCTGTGGAGCATGTGCAGCCTGGACGAGATCATGACCGCCCAGTACCAGCATGGGTTTATTTCAGCAGAGGGGCTGCAACTGATGCGGTGGTATGTGCGCTACCCGAACTACTGGCACCAGGATACAGCCAAGTGGACATATTTCCGCGCCTACCTGAGAAAACACCGGAAAGGATCTACTCGGGTGTAGCCGAGCGAAGGAGTAACTTCGTCAATTGGTGACGAGTCTGTTTGAAAGTACGATAGTGCAGTATCTGTACGCCGAGCTTTTGCGCTTCAATCAGATTGATCCGCTGATCGTCGATATAGATAATCTCCTCGGGTTTAACCGCATACCGCCGGCAGACAAACCGGATGGTTTTCTGGCTGGCTTTCGGCAGGTTATATTTCTGCGTATTCAGCACGTCGTCAAAATACCGACTGAAATGTAAGCGCCGTTCTTGGTATTTGACCCACGGTTCATAATTCTTACTGAACAGCACACACTGGTATCCGCGACGCCGCAATGACTGGACATACCCGATCACGGTTGTGCGGAGACGCTGCTGCCCGAGGTGCCACCGCCGTACCGCCCGCCAGTCTTCATGCCAGCCTAATTCCCGCAGGGGCGCTGACCACGCTTTCTGTTCGCTGATTGTATTCAGCGCCAGTTGATTAAAATATTTGGTATACAAAATTGCATATACCCGCCGCCATGGCGCATGGTGTTTCTTGCCGAAGTGTTTTGATGTTAAGGTGTGGTCACCAACTACCGTCACCCCATTAAAATCCCAGAGGATGAGTTTGATAGAGGATTTCATTTCAGTGCCATCACCAACGCCGCTTCAACCGCATGCCGACCCGCATTATCACGCTGACTGGATCGTGCCCGCGCCTGCGCGAGCGTGTGGGTAGTCAATACGCCGAATCCGATGGGAATGCCATGGTCAAGCATGACCCGCATGATGCCCCGCGACGCCTCGCCGGCGATGTAATAATAATGGTCAGTGGCGCCCTTGATCACACAACCGAGCGCTACCAGTGCGTCGAATTTTTTTGTACGCGCAAGCCGCTGGCAGGCGAGGGGGATCTCAAAGCCGCCCGGCACGTGTACCACCGTGATATTGCGCGGCACGACACCGTACTTCCGCAGTGCGGTCGTGGCGCCATGCAGCAATCGGCTGGTGATATCACCATTGAAATCCGAAACGACAATCCCAACGCGCATTGTACTCCCCGATAGTTTTTGAATATGAGGCAGTTTGAGTCGCCGCATAGAATTATGCTGCTAATTGTTCTAAATATTTACCCACGATATCACATTCGATATTGGCTGCCATCCCCTCGCGAAGGAAACCAAGCGTTGTGTGGCGCCGGGTGTAGTCAACTAATGCGACGGAAAAAAAGCCGCGTCCTGCCCGCACCACCGTCAGACTTACCCCGTCGATGGCTACCGAGCCCTTAGGGGCGATATATCGCGAAAACTTCCGTGGAATCGCGATGCGTACGGCGCGTGACCGCCCCTGGCGACCAACCTGCCGCACGATACCGACGCAATCAATATGCCCCATCACCAGGTGTCCGCCAAGCGTATCACCATAGCGTAAACTCGATTCCAGGTTGACTCCCATCCCGCGCTGCCACTGTGCCACCGTGGTCTTGTGCACTGTCTCGGGCATGTACTCAACCGCAAATGACGTTCGGGTCAAGCCCGACACCGTAGAACAAATACCATTGACGGCAATACTGTCGCCCTTCTTGATGTGCCACTTCGGCGGCCGCTGAAATGCAAACACTATGCTCCCGTCGGCGCCTGCGTGACCCATTACCTTTGATTGTGCGGAAATAATACCAGTAAACATATTTATACTTTCTTGACTATTCCACGAGTGGCTCGCACACCACGCCTGCGGCGGGTGCGGGACTTCGCGCGGATCTGCGGTGCTCTGTCATCACGTCGCTGGTTTACTACCTCAGACTGATCGGGCAGTTTGCGGACGATGCCGCGCTGCGCATCCACTTCTACCATATCGCCGTCTTTAAATACCGTGGTGGCGTTTTTTGTTCCGACAACGCACGGAACCTTCAGCTCACGAGCGACGATGGCAGCGTGCGCCGTCATGCCACCCTCGTCCGTTACTATCGCCGCCGCCTTTCGTACGGCGGTCATCAGATGAGGGGTGGTCATGGGCGAAACGATTATATCACCCTCGCAAACTGAAGCCTGGTCAGCTCGCCTGATGACAATTCGCACTGTCCCGACTACCCTGCCCGGTTGAGCGGTCATACCTTTCACTATCGGTGCGGCTACGGTACGGCGAGAGTCATTTCCGAACAATCGGTGATAATATTGCCGCGCTGCCTTCCCTGACAGTATTTTCCATCGACCGTGCTTCATTTCTATGATATAACACTCACGGCGCCTGTCTAATTCATCTGGGGATAATCGTTTGCCCTGGAAATAGCGCTTGAGTGAAATCGGATCATACCATTCGAGATCGTGGAATTGTCTATCGCTTCGTGCTAAGTGCCGGAGGTGCATTACCAGCGTCTGGTATACATGCCCAGCGACAAATTCCCCATATTCATAAAAAAATGTCAGCCAACTCATGTGCTCCACCTTTTGCTGGGCCGATTTACTCAGACCGATCGATCGCATCAGCTGCAAACGCTGGCGCTCTGACTGGGATGGGAGACGCCGCAACCGCTGGAGTACTCCGGGGACATAGCGCGGGGAAGACAACAAGGAAAGTACAGCATCACTCCGACGTGCCGACAAACGGCGACGTAATGCTGCGCGCAGGCTGGCGCGCGCCGACGGCTCACCCCAGTACCCATATACGATGGCTCCTCGGGCATGAGCGTGATGAAGCTGAAACTCCCGGAAAAAATCGGCATACTGCCGCGCGGATACGTGCTGGCGTCGAGCAGCTCGACTCCAACGGTATGCCTGTTCCAATGCATGCACCATCTGCTCGCTCATCTGATACATGTTTGGCCCATGGAATTCACGGGCTATGATGGCGCGTTGTTTTCTATAGTCAGCCGCGGAATAATAAAATGACGAAACCGATCCAAACCCGACAACAAGCGCTTCCGCAAAGCGGGCCGCACCAATTTTTCGCACACTGTCATAATACGCAGCGGTCCGGAGCGAGCGATCCAGTAGTGTATTTTCTCGAGTCAGTTGTTTGACCCATTTGATAGTGTTCATATCTTCCGCACAATTCCTTTCGTCGCATCCACTTCCACCCGGTCGCCGTCTGTGAATACTTTAGTGGCGATTTTCGTGCCGATGACGCAGGGGATACCAAGCTCGCGAGCGACGATGGCCGCGTGCGACGTCATGCCGCCCTGCTCAGTCACGATGGCTGCTGCTTTTTTCATGGCGGGTACGATATCAGGATCCGTGGCGATCGACACTAAAATATCCCCGGTATTCATCTTGGGCATGTCTGATGGACGAAAAACCAACTTCACGATGCCGGCAGCCATACCGACGCAGCCCACCTGGCCTGTCACCTCACGAACATCATGCGTGTGTATTTTTTCTACCCGCTTCACCAACGCTCGGGCTCTGGCTCCGGTAAATACCATTTCTAAGCCCTTTTCATAATAATACACCGCCAGTTTCCTGCGCGAACGGATGGCAGCGCGGTTCACTTTTTTCTGCAGCAGCGCCTGGCGCACTTCATCTTTCAGCATGAACCGGACGTCCCCATCGGACAACCGGATACGCCGAGCGATCTCCCTCAGTATCGGCTGCATCCGGTAGATGGCATATATCTGGGCATAGCGGCGGTAGATCTTGGTCACCATGAAATCGCCCCACTCATCAAACACCTTCCGCCATTTCGGTCCGATCCGCAATTTTTTCATCAGCCGCTGTCGCACCTGCTGTTGCCGCCTGAACTCACGACCGAGCCTGGCTAATTCCATAAGCGGGTTTACCCCGCTGCCAATCAGCTTCACCAGCTCTTTCAGGTAGTGGTCAAACGAATACACTCCGTCTTTGCCGATCCACATGAATTTCACATAATAATACGCCCGGTAATGGCGCTCAATACGTCTGAGTATCGAGGAGGGGATTTGAGCTTTCATGCCCTTCACTCGCTCTTCGAGCACGCGTTCATACTCGGGAGTGTGCGTTTTGAGACCCATGGGCGCGGTCTGCTGCTCCTGGAATGTCCGATACAGTTTCCTGAAAATGTCCCGCTGTTTCGTATGACGGTAAATCACCCCGGCGATTTTCAGGAAATCCTCATGTTCTATTTGGATCAGCGACTTCTTGCGCGGCTGCGTCAATATGACCAGGTATTCATTGATGTTATCTTCGGGCGTACGCTGTCGGAGATACCGCTTCACCCGATTGGTCAGATTGTCATGGAACATGTCAGCACCGACGGGGATCCAGCACCATTGATAATATTGCGTATGTACCGCGTCGTGTTTTCGATACCACCGCCACAGCGCCGCATTGGACAACGCTGCTAAAGAATCATCGGGGATTGTTTCGGCAAATCCGCGCAGTCGATCGGCCCAGAGCACGATATTCTTATTGATAGTGGTCGCCCATTGAGGATCGCCAATGATTCGCCGGGCTATATGTTCACCGGCATCATATGAATCCCGCTCTCCAAAATAAAACCAGAGGTGCTGACCCCGCTGGACATTGAGCAATTTCCGATATGCCCGGCCACTCGGACGGGAAAATTCATTCACAAATGCCGACTGCCAGATCTGGGCAAAAAAAACATCGGCATCAGGGATATCCTCGCCGAGCATCCATGGATCGGCATCATATAAAAATCGCGGGTGTTTCATATTTTCCTTACCCCGCCTTTCGTCGCCCGCGCGCCACGCTTGGGATGGGTAGAGAACTTCACATGGCGCTGGGATACAGTAACAGACTGATCGGGAAGTTTACGAACGATGCCGCGCTGCGCATCCACCTCCACTCGGTCGCCGTCTGTGAATACTTTGGTGGCCACCCGCGTGCCGATGACGCAAGGTTTTCTCAATTCCCGAGACACAATCGCCGCATGACAGGTCACTCCGCCCTCATCCGTCACGATCGCGCCGGCAATCTTCATAGCTGGGACGACATTTGGATTTGTGGCGGGAGAAATCAGGATATCCCCTCGGTTCATCCGCTGCATGTCATCAGCATGGATGATGATCTTCACCCGACCGCGCACCCGACCGGGATAGGCTGATGTGCCGGTCAGTTCTTTCACATGTTTTGGCGCTTGTTCTTCATAAAAAAGCTTGCTCATTTTTTTTGCCGGTGCGCCGGTGATGATATGTAATTTTTTTTCATCAGCATAGATCACGCTGAGCCGATACCGGTCATTGACCAGATCGACGTCTGCCCGACCGCGCCGCAGCCACCGCTCTGCCTCGTCCGGCGACAGGTAGCGCGCCTGAGTACGACTGATGTGGAGCCGACGGCCGAGCTCGGAAAATAGCTGCTCGGAATTGCGGCTGCCGATGAAGACCGTATCCTTGCGCAATGCTTTCAGATAAGCAAATGTCCGGGCTACACACACCCAGTACCGCTCATGGTCAGTCAAGCCAAGCAGTGCCGCGATTCGTCGCTGCTCGGCTTTTGTTTGGGGAATATGGGCGGCCTGAGCAGCAGCTTTTGCTCGAGCATCCACTCCCTGCCTGATCTCACTTGCGAGCAGCTCGATGAAATACGATCGACTGAGTATGGTTGGACCATTATAATGGTACTGCATCCAGTCATACCGCCGCACCAGCTGATTCACCGTGCGTTGCAGCACGGGAAATGACCGCAGTCGGATATCGATATCCGCTGTCGCATGCCGACGGAACATATTGCGGGCGGCGGTATCCGCCTGAATACGGCCAAGCACAGTATACAAATCTCCTTCATACCGGGCCAAAGGCGACCGCTCCACCGGCGCTACTAATACGCCAAACGCTTCCGCCGGAGAAATCGATTTGCCGCTTGAGCGTTCGCGCAGAAATCCCATGATTTTTTCCGTCAGCAGAAAATGCTCAAAATCAGCCAGATTTGGCACCTGACCCCAAGCATTCATCTCGACCCAGAGCCTATAGATCCTCCGATAAGCAGCCACGAGCTGTCGATCTGACCACTGGCTGATGCGGGCATCCCGAATCTGCCGCGTCTGCCGCACTACTGCGGCACAACTTTTTTTCTGCTGGTCATAGACCCGGCGGAAAAACGACGCGCCCTCCAATTTCTTCAGCGTATGCCGAGTCGCCGCCAGCGCTTTCCGCATCTGCGCGGAATATTTCCAAAAACCATTTTCCGTGATGCCCGCCAGCGAGGTGTCGGGCATACCGATAATACGCCGCGAGGTGGTGGCAGTCGCCTCAATATATGCCGCCAAATGAAAAAACATGGTGGCATGGTCGCGGGCAATTACCTTATAGGATTCTCGTCGCGTACCCATAGTGCGTTTGTCTTATTGTGCCAAATTGTACGCAAAAAATCAACCTCCATGCCTGCTAGAGCATGCGGGACACCCAAGAAAAAATTGATTGACGTCAACTACCGGGGAACGAGTTGCCCGTCACGCACAGCATACCGCGCCCACTCAAATTCACCGGTTTGCTGATTGCCATAGGCCATGCCCTCGAAACTACCGCCCAATAATTGTCCAATCTCCACACCGACCAGGGCGGAATCATTCTGGCTCATTTCCAATTTTTCACGTAACAAATACTGGAGAAATTCAGCCAGTACCTGCGGCAGGTCCGCGCGCGACTTTGCCTGCTGCTGCACCAGGGGCAATTCCCGATCGCTGATTTCATCCCGATATTTCCTGACTACGAAATCAGCGGTCGCCTGCTGCCAAGCCGGACTGGACTGAACAGCAGTCACCAGCGCCTGCTCCCGGGCCAAGATCTTCAGACAGGCGATCAGCCGGTATTTTTCCCGGTTGCGCGATGCTGCCGCGAGTTCGCGTTTCAACGCCTGGACATCGCCCCCGGTACCGACCATCAGCGCATCTTCGGCATCGAGAACCGGCCGACGCTTTGCCCGATATGTCTGATACTGAATTTTTAGACGCTCCATAGGGTCCACTATCGTGGCCGAGAGGGGTACCCCCTGGCCGGGAATTTGCAACGGTTCATCCGGCAGCGCCCGTTTGGCGCCTGGGGCTTTCGGACCGCTCTGAATCAGTGGGGAAACCACCTGTTCGCGTGCCATCTCCTCAATCGGCGGATAGCGGACAAAATCATACAGCTGAATGATTTGCAGCACCCGGGCTCGATTCGATTCGGTCAAACCTTTGGTATTGGGGCTACGATCCAGATAGCTCGCCTGCTCCAGGCTCCCACGCGGTTCATCAGATTTGGCAAAACGATTGTAGTCAAGCAGTATATTCGATACAGTAGCCGGTGCCATCCGCCCGTTACCTAGCTCCAGTTTGCCCGGCCAGAGCTGCTGCTCATTTTCCGAAAAAGCCTTCAGCAGGCGATCGCGCTTTTCCCCCCGCAGATACGGGTCCCAGCTCTGCTGAAAAAGCAGCTTGATCCGCTGGCGGATGTCGATCTCCAGATCAAATCCCTCGAGTAGGTGTTTGGCCATCAATTGCTCCACGTCATCATCCGGCAAGAGATGCAGTACCACGAATTTCGTCCAGATGAGCAGTGACCAGTACAGCTGCGCCCGCTCCGGATACGCCCGCTCGAAATCATGCGTCAGACGCGACGAGAAAAAATTGACCAGCTTACTCAGATCACCAAAACGAGCTGTCCGCTCATATTCATAGACCACCTCCACCATCTGATCAGCGATGTCCTGTCGAACGAGGTCGGCCGGGGTCAGTGCTACGATATCACGTATATTTTTTTCGAGTAAGGTTTCCATGCATCAGTATGATTAGGAAATGTCAGGGTTGCCGTCTGATTTTGGCTGACGAGGATTCCTCCGGTCTGTCGCGGATGCTGTCCCGGGTTGCTCCGGTTCCCGACGGTTTGACTTTTCCGCTTCGGCTTTGGCGGCAGTAGTCGTGGCAGTACGCTGTTGGTCTTTCAGAGCCTTAGTCAGCTGAACGATGCTCCAGAGGAACTGCTGCTGCTCAGCCGGACTGGCGGTACGCGACCCGACGGCCCACTGCGATGATTGGTTACGCATGCCTTCCACTGACTTATTCAGGTTTTCCATGGTGGTCTTGCTATTGCCGGTCAGATCTTTACTGGCACGCCCGAGCGACTGGGAAAATTCATTTAGCGTCTTGCTCACGTCAGCGGCAAGTTTGGGGAATTCTTTCAGTGAATCCGTAGTTTCCTCCAGTGTTTTCTTCAGTTCACCGGTAAATTTCTCCATATTTTTCAGTCCGAAATCAAACGAAGGATTGTTCAGCCCTTCGGCGGTCGGTATCTGCGCTTGGGCCTGCATCTGCGGATTGACCAGCATCGCATTCAATTCATCTATCTGCTGGCGGATGGCCTCCTTCTCAGCTTCGGTACCCGCTGATTGCAGCCGCTGGATCATGCTGTCGCGCTGGGAGGTGACGTGTTCACCGAGCTCCGCCATAATCTGATTGATATTACGTGCCACTTCCTCCTTTTCCGCCGCTGGCACTGCGCCCCGACCCGACTGTCGCTCTTGATCCTGCTGCTGATGCTGCGTCCGCAACAGATCAACCAATTCATCGCTCAATTTCCTGATGGCCTCATCATCCAGACCAGTTGAACGTGCCGAAGCCAATGAAACCGCAACGCTGTCCCGCGCTTTTTCAAAATCACGCAAGGTTGATCTTATCTGCATTCCATCCTCAGAATTGGGGTCAGAGTAAAGGTCGGGGTAGGCGTTGATACTCCATTGTAAATGCTCAATATAATCATCTAGGCTTTCGAGTACCCCGGCAATTTCTTTTTGGCTGCCGTTTCGCAGTGCCTCAATCTGCTGTTCCATATCCCGAGCCATTTCCGTATCAGAATCAGACATCTGACCCGACTCGTCCGTGGCCATCTTGCGGAATGTATCCAGTCCTCTCTGTAGGATCTGTACCGCCTGCTCGGGCACTGGCACGGGTTTGCTCGGCGTGATGATCGGGCCCTGCGCCGGCTCGACTTTCTCGGTCCGGGCGGCAGTCGCTCGCTTTTTCATCACCTTTTCCCGCTCAGCCTGCTGATCCAGCTCTTCGTCAGTCAAATACCGTGACCGCACGACATCCTCAGCGCCTACCTGCATCATCCCTTTGACCATATCCTTTATCTTACTGTTTGCCCGCTCGGTAGCTTTCTTTTGTTCTTCTTCCTTGACCTCTTTGCGCCGACCAGAATCAGTAATATTCTCCGCCCGTATCCGCTCCTCAGCCGCGGCCTCACCCGCCGCCAGTTCAGTATCCAGGATGGTTTTGCCATTTCCCAGCTTCAATTTGCCCACCTTTTCCGCCAATACTTTTGACAAGCTGGCTTCCACGTCTTTCTGGATGATCGCTTCAGCTTCCAGCGCATAGGTAGTATATTGCCGATCTGGATCAGGATCGCCATTTGGCAAGGTAACATCCTCCCAATAGTAACCGGTATTCTGCTTGATCTGCCGGTGCAATCCGGAAATTTTACTTTTGATCTCCGCCCGCTCTTCAGAATTCTTCGCCGTAGCTAATTCCGCCTCTTTCTCTTTCAGCTGGTCCCGCAGATCTTCGACCAGGGACTCCTTGCCCGGTTTCGCCCGGTCTGGATCCCATTTGGTCGCCCGATCCATATCTCGCATCATCTGGAAAACCCGCTCCCGGGAAATCAGGCCCTTTTGTCCGGCATAATCGGTATTTTGCAGAGTATTGCGGATGTCGGCTACGTTTTTTATATTCGCAGGATCGCCCAGATTGACATCTGATCCGCGGGCGACTTCCAGAATCCCGGAATAATTGATATGTTGGGCCAGCACTTTTCGGTGCCGATCAATCTCCTCAGGCTGGATCCGGTCCACATATCCCGCCTCCCACGGATATCCGCCGGCTGGTTTGGAGTCAGCTTTATTTCCGTATTTCAGATTATACAAACCGCGGACAATGGCCGGATTGGTTTCGTACAATCGCTTGAAATCATTGATCGCGTTACGCCGGGCTGATACCTCCACCACTGGTTTGCCAGTTTTCTCGTCCGTGATCACTTCGCCTGTATTCGGGTCTGTCTTAAATGTCTCCTTAAATCCGCGGCGGACGGCTTCTTCTTCGGTAGCGATATAGTTCCCGAGGCTGTCAAAATATTTACCGATAATCTGATCGGCGATACGCGACTGCATCTGCCGCATTTCAGCGATATGCTGGCCGCCGAAAAGGTCACGGAACATTTCAAATTCAGCACTGTCTTCTGCGGGACCCATCGGGCTGGCCTGGAAGGCGTGCTGGTATTTCTTGAATCGGCGCTCTCCATTCTCGTCCACGGCCTCTGAAACGGCTACCTCCCGACCAGTGGCCTCGTCCTGTACCATATATTCGCCATTGGCATCGCGCCGGTAGCTGCCATCGGCATTGGTCAGGAATTTTTTCTTATCTTCCTCGAGATAATCACCATGTTTCTCATCTTCAATCAATTTCCCATTTTCATCGCGCTGAGCCACCCACGCCCGGGGCAGGATGACGTGCGGCGCCACCGTGCGTAGGAAATCCCGAGCGCCCATTTTTTTTGCCTCACCTTTGATTTCATCCCGTCGTTCCCGCTCATCCATCAAATAATAAAAACCATCGGACGTATCTTTGGTCGCCATATACTGCTCCCAGTGCCCCACGCCTTTGACCGTCTCGGACAGTCCAGCCAGCGCGCGCAATTTTCGCTGAGAAGCCCGGTCACCTTTGTTTTCCATGGCCACCTCGCGGGACGTTTTTATGATATTGCCCTTGTCATCCCTTTCACCCTCCACGAATTTACGATCAACGCCGAGGAATGTCGAAGCAAACATGCGGTATGCGTTTGAATCCTGGGTTTCAAACATCTGCTCCACTTCGCTGGTTTTGTACCCGTTTTTGACAAACCGGTCATTGATCCGCTGGCGCATGGTATTGTCCGATTTGTACATGCTGGCAAAACCCTCATACACGTCATCGAGATTTCCTTTGCGGGCGGCTAGTTCCAGAAAGGCCTGCTGCAGATTTTCACCCTCATGGCCGCCGGTATTGAACACGCGACGGGCAACGTCCATCATGGCCTGCCGCGAATCACCAGCCGCACCCATTTCTTTATTGAAATCAGCCTGCAGCGATACGATCACCTGCCGGTCGGCCATTTCCTCGCGATCCATGGCCGCGTCCTTGCCTTTGAAAAACCGTTCGGCGAAATATTCGCCCCGTCCGGCCACTTTAGTTTTCGCCTCTTCGCCCAGTCGTTCACCGCGTTTTTGCCAGCCTTTCCAGTATTCCGGGGTCATCATGTTGAGCAGTCGGCTGTCACTCTCACGCATCTTCCGGCCGAGGAAACGCTGGCCGGACTGGATGCCGTATTGGGCGGCTTTGCCCACGCCGATGGCCGGCGCTCCGGCGATGCGCAAGGTGCGTGACCCCATCTTTTTCACCCGGTCGGAAAACTGCCCGGCGATGCGGCCAGCCGTCCCCCCCAGGCTGGACGCCACGGCCAGTGATATGGCCAGCATGGAAATCCCCAGCATGAACCCGAGCATATTTTTTGAATTGGACACCTCGGTGATGGACGCGCTGATCTGTGAATCCTGAATGATGGTCGTATCGGTTTGAACGGTCGAGCCAATCAAGTCGGGATTTGAGGTCATCACCGCCAGTGACAGCCACAGGAAAAAGCCGAGAATCGGACCGGTAGTGACCCATTTGCCAAACGTGCTCCACCACTGGCTGCTGTATTTCGAGGTCATGGGCATGGTGGCTGCCAGATAGGCCAATGGCGACAGTACGACCAGTATCCACAGCGCGATCAGGCGGATGGTAATCATCACCAACATCACCACCATCACCATGATGGCTATGATCAAGAGAAAAACCGCTAAAAGCGGCGCGCCGATCAGCTCAGCATTGGACACCGTTTGGAGCGGCTGGCCATTGTTCGTCTTAAAAAATTCCAGCATCTCCCTGAGCTTCAGCACCGAAGTGAAATTCTGAGCAGCCGTATCGGCAAACGCATTGACGAATGTAAGCATCACCACCTGCGAAAAATCTATGAAAAAACCGGCAATTAGTTTAGAAAAATTGATCAGCACCGCCATGATCACCAGTTTTGGCAGCAGACGCTGGTAGCGATAGGATTCTATTTTCAGGATGGTGCCAAATGCGATGACTAAGAGCACCAGCACAAAAAACATATTGGCCACATCCCGAACCACGGTCCAGCCGCGCTCGATCACCGGCGATGTGGAAAATTCATTGTACTGGGCGATATCGATAAATATGTCGATGATGACCACCAGCAGTTTCCCCAGTAGGGAAGCCACCCAGATGAGTATATTGGAAATACCACGGGCCAGGGCACCCACCGCGATATCCGTGATGCTGGTTCCGGTACTATTTGTATTTGTATTTGTCTGTGCCTCCACCAGCGTAGTGATGCCAAGAGTGCCCACCACCACGCACATCACCACCACGCCAATACCCAGCCAGACGCGCCGGCGCGGTCTGGTAGAAAATAATGAGTATACACGTTGTCGCAACCCGTAAAACATGGAAGACGTCTTCACCTGATTAAGGAGATACATTGATGGACAAACCGGTACCGATCCACGCGCACGCTGACCCGTCGATGCTCGTATCGCGGCAGTCGCCGGTGGGACAGCTCGACCCCGCGTCCTTAATCACTCCACACCAGCCCCAGTTATCGACGATGCGGATGCGCGGTGAATAATTACCGCCGGTGGTGTACTCGTGCGTCACATACACATTTCCAGAATCATAGCTGCCCACCGTGGAATAATCCGGCACCCCGTCGCCGTCAAAATCAACCTCAATGAGTTTGACCGGTTTTTGGTTCGGATCGGCATTGACATTGAATGTCAACTGAATCACCTGTCCGGCGCTGACATTGCTGCAGCCACCCTGACTCGGATTGCCGCCAGCGCCGCACAATACATTACTGACCGTAGGCGGCACGCCACAGTAATCAGCCGGAAATGAAGCGAGTGCCCGGTCGGCCGATCCTTTGACCGCATTGTACGGGCAGGCGGGCATAGCATTATATTCAGTGATCCATCCGCTCAAAAGCGCATTGGTAGCACCATACCGGCCGGTGGCATTGTCCCATGTCCAGGCGACATTCCCGCCGTTTGATACCGGTCGGGCAAAGAGCCGTTGTACATGGTCGATGGCCTGGTCAGTCGTCGTCAATCCAGCCGCGCCACCGCCGCCGAGCTGACATGGGCCAAAATCATTTGCCCCGACCAAGCAGTCAGCATCCGCGGAGCAATATATCTCAGCATTGGCCGTACAGAAACCCTGCCCCAAACCGATGCAATACCCCTCATCGCCATTGTTTGGATCTGGATTCGCTCCCAGTAGGCACTCCTGCTGCTGCACGCGTGTGGCGCAGGGATTATCGATATTCCAATTGCACATTCGACCGCGACAGAGTCCCCCAGCGCAGCTATACGGCGATCCGCCGTGGGCCAGCGTATCATCCGCCTGATTCTGCACCAGGAGCGGTCCGGTCCCCAGACCACTGTCCCAGCGCCAGCTCTCCGGCGTGGAGTATGCCGGCGTGGGCTGGACGATGCCGCCAAAAGGCGTAGTGTGCTGATGATAGGTATAGAGGAGGTCAGGCAGCAGATAGGGTGAACTGGAATCAGTGCGCTCGAACCAGACGTGATCCTCATCAAATGACACTACCGAGGCGAGCTGTGTGCAGATTTCATTCAGATGAAATATACCCTGCGCCCAGACACCACCACCATTATTACCGTCGCTGGCGCGCACATAATACGATTGTAGTTGATTGGCGGCGCTCCAATTAACCCTGACTTCCAGCACATTCCCAGAGCATGACCAGGTGGCATGCCAGCCGTTGCTCTCGTTGAGTATCATCATCGAATACCCGTCATCAGTCAGAGTCGTGCAATTATACCCCCAGTCATCATGGGAATACCGCTGGACCACGAAATTTATCTCCTGCACCTGCCATTTATAGTATTGATCGCCGACAGCTGCATCGAATGTGCCATTGTAAATCCCACATGAATCACCATCTCCGGCATCACAGGTACCGGCAATGCCCGTCTTGGTATGGATACTCGAATTGGCCACGGTGCCGGCCATCGCTCCAGCCTCATCGCACTCGCTGGTGCCACCCTCCTGGGAGGCGATAGCAGTGGACATCGGCGCACGATAGCGGAAATCGAGATTACGTATTGGCGATACGCGCATGTCGCCCGACACACAATCGTGACTCGATTCATTCGAATAATGATTAACCGCCCGATCGATAAACGTAGTGGCGATGACCCCGCGGACATCTTTTGGCCGATTGTATTGACCATCCGACTGCAGACACATGTAGAGCGGCCGGCGACCAGAGTACCCGGTCACTTTCAGCGAGCTAAAGACATTTGACTCGCCTTTGAGCAAATCGACCGGCCACCACTGCAGGCAGTATTTCTGGTACCGGGGATCACGCTGGATACAATACCCCTCCCAACCTTTGAACGTCGTGTTATTTTCGTCGATATAGGTGCAGTACGGCGAATCGGAATTCGGGTACAGCCGGCAATCGCGAGCCAGCAGTTCCTGCTCCTGCTCCTTGGTTTCCAGCACCGGCTTCAGCGACACGTCATCCAGGTAAAATTCCGCGGCCGGAACGGTGCTCGGACCATTGTAGTGATGAACAAACTGCAGCCGGATTGAGGCAAAATCGACGCCAGCGCCGCTATTGGTCTCGCCGACGACGGCCGGACCGAGTACGTATTCCTTCCAGGTTTCCGTCGGGGCCATCTCTCCCAGCGTCAGCCATTCCACTTCGCTACCTCCGGTATTCAGATAGGCGAATTGCACCCGGACCGTGTCATATTCCGACGGTGGCGTGGACCAGCGCAGCCGGAATGACGCGTAGTAGCTCTCCGATCGCTGGGCGCCGAGCCCGAGATTGTAGGACACACCATTCCAGTTAGCGCTGCCGCCGCCGACGTCACCACCGGTCCGTACCCGCGCCACGTTATTTTCGTCCAGATTAGCATTTGCCGACGGAACAGCACCGTCATTACTGACGTCTTCTTCGGCCCAGGTGATATTGGTGATGCCGCCGTCCCAGTTCCGCGCCATCCAGTTTGGATTCAGATACCCGAGCGGGATTTCCCGGGCGCCTTCATTTCCCGTATCCGGACAGGTACCACTCCCGGATGCGGCTGACAGCGGACATGATAATTTTTGATTCAGAGCATAGTCGCTATCGCCCATATCGCCATTTTTTACCAGTTCCCCCTGGATGCTGATGGCGCCCAGTTCCTGCATGGCGGCCACAGGCAAGCGGCCTTCATATATTTGCGCGTCGCTGCACAGACCACCATCACAATCGGCATTACTGCGACAGCTGATATTTGGATCATTTTGGCAGCGACGATCCCAGTTCAAACCAACCAACGAAAGACCGGTATAATTTTTTATGACATTGGCAAATGTCGGCGTGTTATACGTCTGATTGACGCTCTCGTATTCGCCGACTTTCGTGCACTGGCCGGTATTGGGGTCCAATTCTTCGCAGACGTACCGCGACAGACACAGCTCCTCGATATTACCCTCGGCATCCTCCTGCTGCACCGACGTCTCGCAGGCCAGCCACCGTTTGCACTCGCGGTCTTTGGTCACTTTCACCACGGTATTTGAATCGCACTCGACGGGCGTGCTGCACCCGACCGGCGCCTCGCCATCAGCCGAAAGCGTGGAGGCATACGTCAGGCTGGACTGGGACGTGTCATTGAAAAGCCGACAGCCTTCATTGCGATCCACCAGGCCATTGCAGCTCTTCGTATCCACCGTATCCTTGATATAGTAATAGGGTACATAGTTCAGCGTATCCAGGGTCTCGGCGATGGTGAAGCTATCAAATATAATATTGCACTGTTCAGTGCCCGGCCCAGAGCCGATAGCACCCTGCCGGAATACCAGCTGAAATCGGTTTTGTAGTTCCTGCGCCGGACCGGTGGTATTGTACCAGTCATCAGGGTCGGTCGAACCAAACGTCGTCACCCCTTCAAACCGCTGCCAGTCGCTGGTCGCGTTGAACGTGAAACCAGGTCGATACTCCACCTGCTGGTCGGGCCACGGACGATTATCTATCGTACGAACCAGACCAAAATACACGTCATCATTGCCTCCCGTCGGATTGCATGTCGGGTCATTTGGATCCAGTTTAGCGTAAAATGACACGGAAAACGCCCGATTGTCCGTGATGGTATCCGTATCCACCCGATACCAGCTGTAGTACGCCGGATCACCCTGACAGTAGGCCGTAGCCGGACACTCGCTGTCGTTCATGCAGCCATGACGGCCACCGGAATTCGGAATCTCCGCTCCTAGCCCGTCTACCGTAGCACCAGTGCCATCGATACATGAGTAGTACGGATACGTGGTATCCACGCTTTTGCCGCAGGCGTCAAATACCCCGCCCACCGCGGCAGCCGCGCCGGTGTGCGAATCATCAGTGGCCAAGAGGCGCAAACCGCAGGCCGCGCGACTGGTAGTATTGCACGTGCCGGCGCCGGCCACTGAACAGTTGCGGTCGGTATTGCAGGTGATATTGGCATTGCCGGTACAGACACCGGCCGTCGTCCAGTCATTTGACCAGCGGTCAAAAAGATCCGGCAGGGGAGTATTGATCAGACCGTCGGTTTCTGGTCCGGAACCGTCGGTAAATATTTCAAATCCATTGTTCTGAGCGTAATTGCGAGACACGATTTCACTACCGGATTGCACCTGCTCTGGATCGCGGTATTCAGTACATCCGGATGCGCCCGCTGGGCAGCTGCCTACCCAGCCGTCTGCCGGCTGCGATACTACGTTCGGATTGGCATTGCAAAAATCGCTGTCACAGTCGCTGGATTCGTTGCACAGCGCGCCGTCATTGTCTCCACCGCCGGTACAGATGCCGATAGATACCGGACAGTCCGGCGCGCCCTGGTCAGTACCCTGTTTGTACCAGCCGGATACGTCCTGGCCGGTGACGCGCTTGAATTGGCACAGCTTCTGTCCCGGATCCTTGAAATAATACTGTGACCCATTACCAGCCGTGTAGGCTTCACACATGTTTTCGCTGAAGACGCACAGATTGTCGGCGTAACGGTCGGGATCGTTGATCAGATAAATGTCGCTGTACGCGGTGACATTGCCGTCCGCGTTCACGGTCGGCGCCCCGAATCGGGAGCATCCTTTGTCGGCCGCGCTGCATGATTTTGCCGGATCGTTGACCACAAACACCAGGCCATCCCGCGGAATACCATCACCCTGATAAAATATGTACGGCTCAGCCGGTGCCGTGCCGGTATTCACGTAGTTCTGCAGCAGACTGACGTCAGTCGCATTGACGGCGTTATCGCGATTCATGTCACCGACGGTGTAGGCGGTAAAAGTTTCATATGTTCCGGTGCCACTTATTCGGGCATTGAGCAGGCTGACATCACGGCTGGTCAGGCGGCCGTCATTATCCACGTCCCCGAGTAGGTAGCGCTCTCGATTGAAGTAGCTGACCTCCGGTGATGTGGAATTGTGTGTATGGAACATAGCTTCACAACCGACCTTATCCTCGCTGCACAGACGGGAGAATGATTTGAGATAATTCTGATTGCCGTCACGGTCGGTGTACAGATCGCAGCCCTCATACCCGGAGCACTCGGTATATGAATCTTTGACGCGGTAAATATTTTCCGCGACTTCGGAGATTTCAATATTATCTACATAAAAAGCGTTATTGCTATAGAGAAGCAACGCAGCACTCGATGGATCCACTCCCGTCGGGATAAAGACCGGCCCAAGCGTGTATCGGTTCCACTGACCCGCCGCGGCCACCGCCGACCCGGTAAAGGTGATGGCGGGAGCGGTATTTAGGCTGACTGCCACGGTGGTGCTCGATGACACGGCTGATTTCGCCCAGAAGGAAATGGAATACTGATTACCGGAACGGAAGCCGAGCCGCGAACCGGCGTCCGTGATCTGTACGCTGTTTGCCACCGCCATGGAGTGCCCGCCGGCGCTCGTCGCCTCGGTACTGATGCTGCCGCTGCCGGTCCATGCGCCGATTGATCCAGTTTCGAAATTCTCCACGTAGATCTGCCGGACATTGTCTCCGGCATTGCCTTTATACGCGCGGCATCCGGCGTACTGCGCCTGGCAGCTGATTCCGGCACCCGGTACCATATGATACACCATGTCCGCGCCATCGACGGTATTGCGGTATGATTTACAGTTGCTGTCGGCGTAGATCACCCGCGAACGCAGCAGATAGTAGGTATTGCCGCTCACGTCATAAAATTCAGTACAGTCGGGATTGACGCCGACGTCGGCCGGATCACAGGTAGCCGGAGTGTAGAATTCATCATCCGCACCGTCGCCGTCACGGTCGACTGATCCGCCGTCCAGACAGGTCGGCCAATTCGAGCCGAGCTGCGCCTGAATCACCGGATCGTTTTCCGCGCCGATATTGGTACACGGGCCGCTATTCTGATTGGACCGTTTCAGGTCGTACTGCCGGAGCTGGAATCCAAATTCATTTGACCCCTCCCAGGTATAGTACGCTTGTTTCTGCGGATCGGTATCTGGCACGCACATGCGAACAAAACTGTAGTATTCTTTGCCCTCGCCGCCTGCGGCCACTGCTTCGAGATTGGTGTATTCCTCACAGCCGACGGCTGATGCCGGACACGACTGCCCGCTCGACCCCACAAATGACACCGGATCGCGCGACGGCCGGTACGGCGGCCGCTCGATAGCCAGTTCACGGAAAGCAGAACAACCCTGGTACTCAGCCGGGCACTGGTCGCAGGAACCCGGCACGTTCGGATTGCACACATTTGGATTGCTGACGATACCGGTGATGGTCCGACCGGTGGTGGCCGAAGTGTACGCCTCACACCCCTCTTCATAATAAGCGCAATACTGGGCGTACTGGGCGCACTCCGCCGGATCAGTAGCCAGCCCACGGCAATTCAGATATGACGGGGCTAATTTTAGGTGCGTCTGTGGATTTTCTTCGTATGGTTTATATGCGGTCAGGTTGCCCTCTTCGAGCTGTACATCGTCGATAATCACGTCGCACGTGTCAGTCGGCTCACGACGAATTATCATTATTAAATACTGTGTCGACCCTCCCCCAAACGTTGGGCGCGGTATGGTAAAAGTACCCGAATATCTGGTCCAGTTCCCGGTGGTAGTCACATCGGCAAATTTTGTTGGTACCCATGTTCCGTCATATCGCAAACTATGAAAGGATAGCTGGCCGTTGCCAGCGGTACAATCGGCATCATCGGCGGCCTTTTTCGCGTAGAGAGAGAAGGTAAATGTTCGGCTGGTGACAGGCGTCGAATAATCAAAATTCGGCTGAGCAAGAGACATGATCGCGTTCCCGCCATCGAGAGGATGCCCGGGCAATGACGAGCCAGCGCAAGCAGGATAACTGGACAGACGATTTGCGGTGAACCCGCTGTGAGCCTCGGATACAGCCAGCGGTTGCACGCCGCAATTGGCGGCATTAGCATACATTGACCAATAATTGAAATCATCCGGTGCAGCGGTATCTTTTGTCCCGTCAAATAGACCGTCCGGCGTCTGCACATACTGCTCAAAACCCGTATTCCAGTAGATATTTGCCCCGGAATTTTTCCGGGCAATCAGGGCAGTACACCCGGCACTCGATGATCCGCACTGGCGCACGCTCTCATTGAAACTAATCTTGTTTCCGGAACCGGTCGCTCCCGGAGGGGCGCCATTACAGGCATACTGTCCGGTAGCCGCGTTCCAACTGGAATTTTCACAGTACCACTTGCAGCCGGCATTACTGGCATTGCACCCATTCGTATCCACTGTGCTGAGTACATAGGACACCTGCGTGCCGTCCGACCGGGTCAGTGATTGGCAGGTAGCAAACTGGGGATCACAGGCGGTACCCGCGAATTTCCAGATATCTTTATCCTCGATACAATAGCCGTACTGCGCGCATGAACCGTCGTCGTTTTGCTTCAGGCACTGCTGTTCATCAGCGCAATAATCACCCTGCCGTTGCACGACATAGCTTGCCGCGTCTTTGGTATTGATGATGCCATCGCCATTCGTGTCTTCATTGCGGATCGGGGTTCGGGAAATGACTTGCTCACCCGCACCCTCGCGCCGACAGAAGAGTTCTGGGGCTTTCAGCACCCAATTCGGATCGACCAGGCGATAGAAGGGTGAATCGATATTGTCATAGTCGGCGATCAGACTGTTCAGACTGTAGTTGCCGGCGGAAAAATCCTTCATGTATTGGGCGGCCAATTCCCAGCCGACGGGAATGATACGATAGGAGCGCAATATGACCAGACTGCGATACGGATAGCCATTATAGTATTCCGGTTCCAGACCGCTGGCGGTATAGCCAAACGGTTTTGACCCGTCGAGCAATCCCTGGTCGAGCGCCTGTTGGACGGTCATTTGCTGCTCGATGGCGGTGCGGAACCGGCTGTCGATGACGCAGGTGCCGGGAGTGGGATTACTCGGGCTGGGGCAGCTGGAGAGAGTGCTCAATATGTCGGTCGTACCGGCTACGGAATAGCTGGTCTGTTGTAAATCGGAAAAAAGAAATTTCGCCGCGGTGACGCCCGGAGAGGATCCGCCGAGGAAACTGGCTAAGCCTTTACTCTTGCCGCCGCCGGTGCTGGTTGACGGATCGAGCCCGAAGATATAGCGCTGGATGAGTTTCTGGGCCAGCGTATTGGTAAATATCCCGACCGCATCGGCGATGGCCGTCCCGGTATAAGTAAGGTATGGGTCAATCGATTTGCCAAATATCGACGTGGCAGCATTCCCCAGCAGGCTGGCCGGGGTCTTCACCGTGCCGCTGATCAGATTAGTCACCGGCTTGAATTCACCGGCTAAGCTCTGGGCAAATTTGTTTATCTCTGTTTCGGCTAGTTTAGCTGAGGTGGTATTGTTTAAAATGTCGACAAAAGCACCGAGCTGGGTGGCTTCGGGGTTGAATGTCTTGGAAAATTCCACCAGATACTGTTTGCCGGGCTGGGCATTTCCGGTGGTGCCGTTTTCTATCGCCTCACGGTATTCGTCGTATTTATCGATGATGTCCGTCAGGGGACAGCGGCCGCTGACCGCGCCACCACCAACCCCAAAATATGTATTGCGAGCCAGCACATTCAGCTGGATTTTCAGCGTCGGGTCACCGAGGTCGCACAATGAAAAATTACTGATACACTCTGGCGCACCGCTGGTATAGTATTCATACCCTTCAGGCGGATTTTCCGGCGGACAATTGCTCGACTCGATGTCAGTCTGCGTGCACTGCACCACGATACAGCCCTGCGCGATACACGCATTTTTATTTTCGATGCTGGAAAGACAGTCGGAGATATTTGCATTCGCGGGGCAGGCGAGATTGACCGGATCGCATGAACCGTCGGCTTTACAGCTCGTGCCGGGATATCCCTGACATGCTGATTTCCCGATCCAGTCGGAGGCGATGCTGTCCAGCAAATCACCGGCTGCCGCATCACCGGCGTCAGTGAGCAATTGCTTGGGATTGGTGACGAAGAGGGGTTTTTGGCCTTTTTCACCGGTAGCGATCTGCGTAGCGACATTATAGGCCAAGCTGTTTAAGTAGTTGCGCAGTACGTTTTTGAATGCCACGTCAGCAGCGGTTTTCAGGGTCTTGCTCAGGATTTCATAAATAGTACGGGGGATATCACCGACCGTGATAGACACATCACCGATGCCAAAGAGTGCCTGCGCCGGCCGCGGCACGGCGATGGCCGGGGCGACCAATTGCACGGCAAAAAACAGCATAGCCCCAATCAGGACCCACCGTCGTGCTCTACTGAATTTGTTCTGTGGCATGTTCGAAGCCATGGGATATCACAGGTGCTACTGATTGGTATTAGTGGTGTTTGTATTTGTCAGGCCAGAATCCTGGACATTTTGCTGGAGACTTTCCCGGAATATTGTCTGCAGGGTTGAATCATCCACCT
This sequence comes from Patescibacteria group bacterium, assembly GCA_049325535.1. GTDB lineage: Bacteria > Patescibacteriota > Patescibacteriia > UBA10025 > JAHIVO01 > JAXDBW01. The sequence continues at coordinate 153,559 of JBMOKY010000001.1, read as the reverse complement.
GGGCCAATGTCTCCTCCGGCACCCCGCTCTGGACCAGGAACTCCCGAATCTCGGAAGCGGACAATCCCTGAAGCGCCTCATAGGTCATCGCCGAGTAATCCTGGTCGGCAGCATTGGTCGCCGCATTGGTATTCTGGTCGCTGGCATTGCGCTCCTCCAGAATCTGCCGATAGGTCTCATACAGCTCATCATCGGGAATCTGACTGAGCAACTCCTCCGATGCTCCGGCGTCGCGGAGTATCTGCCGCACATCATCTGCCGATAAATTATTGATGTCAACGCTGGAGGTATTGGTCAGCTGATCCGGCTGGATATCCTGGAAAATGCCATTGACCGCGCTATTCGTATCATCACCGATGATGGTACGGGCACAATTTTTTCCCGTGGGACAATTTGGATCAGTGCCCTGCGCGATTTCCTCATTATCCGGGATACCATCACTATCACTATCGACGATATACGGACTCGTCTTAAATATGTAAAATTCGTCGTAATCGCTCACCCCGTCACCGTCGGTATCCTCTGAGCGCAATTCGTCCAGCCCGGCCAGAGTGACCGTCGTGTTGACTGCATTCGTATTCGACCGGTTCGAATTGATTTTTGGCTCAAATGGTTGTCGTAGCTGGCTGCCAATATGCCAACCACCTAAACCAAGCGTAATAAAACTCAAAACCAGTAAAATTATAAAGGCACGTTTCTGAGTACGCCGTTCTATCTCCGATCGGCCGAGGTAGGGATCTGAGTAGAGTTTTCGGAGTACATTTTTCTTTTTATTTTCTGACATCAAAATGGTCAGATTAGTGCACCCATTATATCATAATCTGAGCGTAATGTCAAACAAAGGCACTATCGGTGATTGAGCGCGTGAGCCAACCGAATCCACTGCTCGATCGAGACCTCCTGAGCACGGCTCTGGGGAATAATATCAGCCGTTTTCAGGGCTTGTACGACCTGATCCGCCCCGATTTGCAGACCGGCATTTAGCGTATTATGAATCTGTTTGCGTCTGGCACTAAATCCGATTCGCACAACCCGGAAAAAATCCCGAACTGCCACAGGCCCGAGCGCTCGGATAAAACCACGTTCATCTGCCCCGATTCCGTCCACATGAAGAATCGCTGAATCAACCGCTGGTGCCGGCCAAAAAGATTCTGGCGATACCAACCGTACTATTTTCGGCTGAGCATACAACTGTACCGCTACACTGAGCAGGCTCATGGCGCCCGGCTGGGCAGTGATGCGTTCAGCAACCTCGCGCTGGATGAGCACTGTGATGGCATGGGGACGTGGTGGATGCTCCAAAAAATAGCGAAATATCTGGGAGGTGATGTTATAGGGCACATTTGCCACTAGCTGATACTGTCGATCCTGGAATTTTCCGCTCCACTGGCGAGCAGAACGAAAAACATCACCGCTGACCACAGTCAGCGATGGATACATTGCTGCAATTTTTGCCAGCGCCGGCATCATGCGGCGATCCTGTTCCACGGCAACCAGGGTAGCCCCGTGCTCCAGCAACGCGGTGGAAAGCGCCCCCAGCCCTGGCCCGATCTCCAGCACCGATTCACCGGATTTGATTCCCGCGCTCGCCACCATCGCGTCAATCACCGCCTGATCAATGACAAAATTCTGCCCCTGACGGCGATCCGGGGTGATACCATACTGGCGGGCGAGCGACTGAACTGCCACCCGGGATAGAGAGTGCATACGCTGAAAATGGTTTATGTGTGCGCCTTTTCAGCGCCGCGAATGGCGATGGGGCCCTGGCGGATAATAGTAATACGGTCTTTTTCCGCCCGTACGACGGTGGAAACCGGCACCTCAGGTAAATCTCCGCCATCCAGGATCAAATCAGGCTGAGCATCATTTGCCTGGAACATCCGCTGGACGCACTCAGCACTATAGCAATTGCCCTTGCCGCTAATATTTGCGCTGGTCGAGGTGAGTGGAGTTCCGGCTGCGGTCACCAGTGCTTTGGCCGCGGCTAAATCCGGGATGCGGATACCCACGGTCGACAGTCCCAGCGTAAGGAATGGGGGCACGGAATCCTTTTTGGTAAATATGATGGTCAGCGCGCCCGGCCAATATGTATCGATCAGCTTCTTTTCGGCTGCCGATACCACGGCAATCCGTTTCAGCATGGTCAGCGAATCGACGATGACCGGCAGCGGCTTCTGTACCCGCCGTTTGATGATGAACAGTTTGCCGATGGCGTTTTCATTCAGCGCGTCGGCAGCCAAACCATAGGCAGTGTCAGTCGGGTACGCCACCACGCCACCCTGTTTCAAAACCTGAGCAGCCTGGGCGATGACGGCACGTTCAGGATGTTTGAGATCAATGCGTACGATGTCCATGCGATGATTCTATATAATGTTTAGCTGGATTTTTATTCAGATCAAACTGCGACGGTTCTGTTTCTGCCCCGAGTTCCCGCAGCACATGGGCGGTCACCGCCGTAACCATCCGATGCCGGGCATCATCACTGGGAAAACCAACATGCATATTGCGATGCGCCAACTGGTAGATACAATCGGTCAGCATCGCCTCAGCGTCTTCATCGACGGCCAGCGACAGCGGCTGGACAAATGATGGAGCGGCACCGATCATATACACCGGAATGTACGCATCAGTCTGCGCGTCCCACTCGTACCCAGAGTACCGGCTGACTAATTCCAGAATCCGGCCGAGACGGGAATCAAACAATTTCTCGAAATCCCCGCCGATGCGGATGATGCGCTGCCATGGATCAGCGAACAGCTCGTCGTTCAGACCCTGAATCCGTTTGGCGTATTCGTAATTATAGATGAAATCAATAGTCGGGGTCATGCCGAGTAAGTATGCCTGAATTGCTATGAAATCTCAACCGACAAAATTCACCAGTTTGTCTTTCACAAAAATCGTTTTCCTCGGTTCGCCGGTCAGATGTTTGTCGACTTTCTCGCTGGCACGAGCGGCAGACACCACGTCAGCTTCTTCGGTTCCGGCGGTTACGGTAATCATATCGCGCAGCTTGCCATTGACTTGTACGGCATAGGTTGTTTCGGTTTCCACTATTTTTGATTTATCAAACGTCGGCCACGGCTCTTTTTCAATATACCCATCGTGGCCAAGCTGATACCACAATTCCTGCGCCAAATGCGGTGCGAAAGGGGCTAATATTTTCAAGAATGTAGTAAATTCGTTCTTACCAATATGCTCGCCCCACGCATTGCTCCATTTCATCAGATCACTTATACACGTATTAAACCGGAATGCGGGAATTTTTTCAGTGACGGATCGTATCGTCTGATGCATGATCATCGGTTCCTCAATATCCTCAGTGGAAATTTTTTTCCGTGACTCCCATACCTTCTCCACAAACCGCCGTACACCGACAATCCCCTGCGTGCTCCATGGCTTGGCGTCTTCAAACGGCCCCATGAACATCTCGTACATGCGCAGGACGTCCGCGCCATACTCTCGCACCACGTCATCGGGATTGATCACATTCCCCCGCGACTTCGACATCTTCTGCCCGTCTTCACCCATGATTAGGCCTTGGTTCTTGAGAACGATAAACGGCTCCTCACCGCATTCCTGCGGTACTGTACCAATATCATAGAGGAACATATAGATAAACCGTGCGTACAGTAAATGAAGCACCGCGTGCTCTGCGCCACCGATGTACATATTTACCGGCAACCATTTTTTTAATTTCTCAGGATCGGCCAGTTGGGTATCATTGTGCGGATCGCAATAGCGGAGAAAATACCAGTTTGATCCAGCCCACTGGGGCATCGTATTAGTCTCGCGCTTGGCTGATCCGCCGCACTCCGGGCAGGTGGTATTCACCCAGTCGGTAATGGCGGCCAGCGGGGACTGCCCGGTACCGGTGGGTTCGTATTTCTCCACGTCGGGTAATTCCAGCGGGAGTTGATCCTCAGGAACGGGCACCTGCCCTGGCTGTATACGAATAAACTCCCAGGCAACTAAGCCGTTTTTTTGGATTCGGTCTACATAGTCGGGTGTGAGCGCATAAAACTCCTTCAGCTCCTCGAGCGTGGGATCAAAATGTGCCCGCAGCTTCCCGAGTAAATCTCTGTGCTGGTGAAACTCTTCGAGATTTCTGAACTGATATTGTTTCGTAACTCGCAGATACAATGATTCATTTGTACCTTTCAACACACCCTTGATGACATCGCCTGCTTGAATATCAGCGAAATAACGGTCTGGTTCATCAGGATTGAGCGCGCGCGTCTCAATTGTTTTTTCACCACTGAGAATTTTACGAAATGGCGTTTCATAGAAATGTAAAATCCACGGTGTTGATTCCACATTCTCTTTACACTGCTCACAGTGGACAATCGGAATCGGTTCGCCCCAATACCGCTGGCGGCTAAACAGCCAATCGCGGAGTTTGTAGTTGATCGCCACCTTGGCCAGAGGCTCCAGTGGGAAAAACTGCAGTATCTCAGGCAATGCGGTGATACCGCCGGTCGTTTCGCTGAAATGCGACTTGCCTGGATAGAGGTGATATTCAGCTTCTGGCAAATGTAACTTGTAGTATTCAATACTCTCCTGATCAACGTACGGATCATTATCTGAATACACTATGACAAAGCGCCGAGCCAGTGATTTTATTTTCTGCCAATCATACGCACCTTCCTGATTCATGCTCATGACCGCGTCCCAATCGGCGCTCGGATGATTTTTTTTAAGCTGCTCCCATTTCTGTAAAGGATTCGTCGGCGCCACCAAAATCACGGTATCCACCTGCTGACCTTTCTGCTGTAAATGATAGAGAATAGCCGCACAACCCAGACTATGTCCTACAAGAAACGAACGCTCATTGATTTCCTGATCATGCGTGGCCATTTCCTTTTCCCAACCATCCTGCGTCGGATGCCCAGCGCCTGGCATGGTCGGTACGATGGGATTCCAACCGCGCTTTTTCAATTCATCCTTGAGCCAGGGGAACCAATTCTCCCGTTTATGTCCGCTCAACCCGTGAATAACCAGACAAGTTCTCCCAGCACTTTTATGGGCCAGCCATGCAACTATTTTTTTCTTGAATTCCACTGAGTCCATGCCATCAAATTCACCTGAATTCACCATCTCTCCATCACCTGTCCAGCACGTGTACTCCACATCGCTGTCCTGCATCCCCCAGGCGGCCGCGCTCCCGAGCGGCGGACTCATCTTTGGCATGACGCGCGGAGGTTTGATGACCTGGATGATCGGCAATGTATATTTCTGCGCAAAGGCGTGATCCCGTTCATCGTGCGCCGGCACGGCCATGATGGCGCCGGTGCCATAACTACTCAACACATAGTCAGCAATCCATATGGGAATTTTTTTATGAGTAGCCGGATTGATAGCATACGCGCCGGTAAATACCCCCGTCTTATCTTTCGCTAAATCGGTCCGCTCCAGATCTGATTTTGCCGCCGCTTCTTTTTTATACTGGTCAACTGCTTTCCGCTGCTTGTCAGTCGTAATCGCGTCAACTAATTCATGTTCCGGTGACAGCACCATGTACGTCGCGCCGAATAGTGTGTCCGGTCGGGTGGTAAAAACGGTAATAACCGGGTTGTTGTTTTGAGAATTTACATTTGATGCTTTAGATTTTTTTGGAATTTGAGAATTGGAAATTGGAAATTGTATCTCCGCTCCTTCGCTCCGCCCAATCCAGTTTCGCTGCAACGTCTTGATCGACTCTGGCCAGTCGAGATCGTCGAGGCCGTGCAATAGCCGCTCAATATATTTTTCATCAGTGATCTTGACCAGCCACTGTTTGATCTGCTTCTTGGTCACCGCAGCGCCGCAGCGTTCGCATTTGCCGTCAACGACTTCTTCATTGGCCAGGCCGGTCTTATCCTTTGGGCACCAGTTGATCGGCGCGTCAGCCTCGTAGGCCAGTCCGTGTTTAAATAATTGAATAAAAATCCACTGCGTCCATTGATAATACTTCGGATCAGAGGTGATGACTTCTCGCTCCCAGTCATAGGAAAACCCCAGACTTTTGATCTGCCGGCGCATGTTTTCGATATTGTCCGCGGTGGTTTTTGCCGGGTGGGTGCCGGTTTTGATGGCATAATTCTCTGCGGGCAGACCGAATGAATCAAACCCCATCGGGTGCAGTACGGACTTGCCCCGGGCGCGCAAAAAACGCGCGTAAATGTCGGACGCGGTATAGCCTTCTGGGTGCCCGACATGTAGCCCCTGGGCTGACGGATAGGGAAACATGTCTAGGACATACTGCGGATTGACCAGCTGATCGTCAGACACCCGAAAGACGCCATCCCTTTCCCAGGCCTGCTGCCACCGGCGCTCCACTTCCTGATGATGATACTGACTAGCCATAATACGCTCACTGTATCATTTCACCCCTCGGGATTCAAGGCGTTCATGATATGCTCTGCCCATCACCGGATACACCATCTCGTACTGTGGGATATCCCGTGCGTGCCGACTGTCTGGTACCAGCGGATTGACACTGACCGCCAGACATGGTATCGTTGGCAATTGAAACTTGACCGTGATGCCATATTGGCAAAATAACGGAACTACAGCTAATTTTTTACGCTTACCCCCTATCACCCTCCGCATCAAATCCATCATGGTGACTGGCCTGCTCCGCCTGCTTGAGGGCATCATGTTTGTGGGCGCAGCACTCGGGACGATACTCAACTGGATACTCGTGCGTCCACTCCGACTGGTGGCGCGCTTTTTATTTCGTCACGTATTCGTCCACCTGTACCGATGGTATCGGGCAGCGCGCAACCGGCTGTCTATTATCTTTGCGCCGGCAAAAAACAAAATTATTTACCCACTGATGAACAAATCGACGATTCATGTCGTCCTCGCCGTGGTCGCCATCGCGGTCATTTTTAATAATTTTGTCATCCGTGAAACCCGAGCGGAAGAATTCGGCGATGACATGTTGCTCGGCGCTATGACTACCGACCTCCAAGACGTCGATATCAAGGAATCAGCGCTGACGACGGTCGCTATGGCACCAGAGTATTTTCGAGATACCGGTGTTGTCACCACCCTGGATGGTGCCAATCAATCGCGAACCAATGGCAACAGCGGTGGCAATGATGTCCTCCTGGCCGGAAGTGGCGCGCTGATCAATCCGAATCTGTCCAGTACCACCATCGGTAATCGTCCCCGGGAGGCAGTAACCTATTACCAGGTGGAGGGCGGCGATACCGTCAGTACTATCGCGGAAAAATTCAACATCTCGACGGATACTATCCTGTGGGAAAACAAACTCGGACCGCGTGATTTCATCAAACCAGGCGATACACTGACGATTCTGCCAGTGTCAGGAGTCTCCCATCAGATCAAAAGCGGCGAAACGCTGGCTGGCATCGCGAAAGAATTTAAAGCAGACGAAAATGAAATCATTGAATTCAATAAACTCGTCAACGCATCGGATATCGAAAAAGATCAGATCCTCATCATTCCAAACGGAGAGATCGAGCCACCCAAACCGACCGTGGTGCCCCAGCCATCTACGGGCAGCCGACTGGCTTCCGTGAATATCCCAGCAAATTCCACTGCCGCCGGGAGTCCGGGCAAACTCACCTGGCCAACGTCGGGTCACAATATCAGCCAATACTACAAATGGGGTCATGCCGGACTGGATATCACCGGCTCGTACAGCTCGCCGACCTACGCGGCCGATGATGGGCGCGTCACTGCCGTCGGCTGGGGCAGCGGATATGGGAATCGTATCATCGTCGACCATGGAAACGGTATGACGACGCTCTATGCCCACCATTCAAAGATGTTTGTCCAGGTCGGAGACTACGTGTCGCGCGGGCAGACCATCGGTATGGTCGGCTGCACCGGATGGTGCACCGGACCCCATATTCACTTTGAGGTGCGTATCAATGGCGCCACGGTAAACCCGCTGAGCTACCTCTAGATCCTGCCCGGGTACAGAAATATAAAACCACCCTGCCTCTCACGAGAAGCCGGGTAGTTTTGAATAAGTACGGTGGCGTTATGTAGTAGTTGCGCTCAGCGTCTTCTGGATTTTTTCGATGATTTCATCGATGGTGAAATTCGACTTGATCAAATAATCGTTTGCGCCGAGATTGCGCCCTTTTTCCACATCCGCCTCCTGACCCAGATTTGACAGGAGAATGACCGGTGTCCGGGCGATCTGCATGTCGCTATTGGAACGGATGCGCTTGAGTATTTCAAACCCATCCATCCCGGGCATGATGATATCAAGCAGCACTATGTCGGGCCGCTCTTTGAGAATTTTTTCCAGGCCGGCTGGGCCATCGATGGCAGCTGTGACATTGAATTGTTCTTTGGTCAGCTTAGTCATGAGTAAATCCCGCAAAAACTGGTCGTCTTCCACAATCAGTATCCGCGTCTGGGGGGCTGCGCTCGGCGGCGCTGATTGAGCACCAGCACTGATGTTTCCCAGCAGTCCGGTTACCTTCTGAAGTACTTCCTCCGGGGTAAATTGAGCTTTGATGATGTAGTCCTGCGCACCCAGCGCTTTGACCTTCTCCAGCTCCACCGGCTGTCCGGAATTGGAGATGACCATGACCGGGGGCATCTGCGATCCATACTTCGTTTTCAGTGAACTGAGCACCTCATACCCATCCATCTTCGGCATCAGAATATCGAGCAGGATCATATCTGGTTTGACCTGATCAACCAGCGCCAATCCCGCGATGCCATCACCGGCGGTGTATACCTGATACCCTTCCTGCTCGAGCTTTTTCGAGAGGACATCAACCAGGATTTCTTCGTCCTCGATGATGAGAATGGTAGCTTTATGATCGGTCATATATTATCGTGGATGATTGGATGAAACAGCCGGTGTCTCTCTCCCATAGATTATACCAAAAAATATGACGAGATACGACACAAGTGAAAATAGGTCAGAAACGAGCACCCCGAGCGGGGTAATGGCACCATAATATGTATACGCAGTCACGATGAGCAGCAGCAAGCCTATAGCAATGATGATCGATCGAATTTTCACCAGCCGGTGCTGTGTGCGGATGCCCTGCCAGAAGAAAAAGAACATACTCCAAACCAATACGCCACCCAGGACAATCAAACTGGAATAGCTGACCGCGGGATGGATGTCCCAGCTGGTGATGCTAGTCGCCGGATCATACACCGGCTGCCCGATGAATATGATGCTGAGGATGACGGCAATCGTAGACAAGAGTATGACCAACCAAAATACCAGGCGCATCCGCTGTACTTGTATGAAAAACATCGATACTTTCGAAAAAAATGCAACTGACAAATAGAGAAATGCCTGCGCCACGATGAATCCGATTGCGATGGCCATCGAATCGTCCCACAGGAATATGCGGGGAATGGAGAAAAAAATGTACGACACGACGACCGCGAGATACCCCTGGGCAAAGAAATAGAGCACACGGTTCGAAGGATCGCGCTGGTATGCCCGATAGAGACGGAAGCTGGCAAACCCGCAGATGATGCTATTCGCCAGGTCAATCAATGGCACCAGAGGAAATGTCATACGTACTTAGATACTCTTAATAAATTGATCAAACTGGGTTTCCGAAACGGTAGCGTCATGCAGAGGCAGTGAAAAATAAAATGTCGTGCCTTTGCCCTCATTGCTCTCAAACCAAATAGTACCCCGGTGGTTCTCCACGATATTTTTTGCTATGAACAAACCGAGGCCGGAGCCGTCAGTCTGCATGCGGATAACATTATCCGCCCGGAAAAATTTGGAGAAGATGCGCCCCTGCTGATCGACAGGTATCCCGACGCCCGTATCCTGCACGCTAAATATGAGCTGCCCGTGTTCTTCGTAGGTTCGGAGCGTCACCGTGCCGCCCGGCGGGGTATATTTAATAGCGTTGTCTGTCAAATTTTGTACTGCCAGGCGAATTTTATCCGGATCAATATTGACTTTCGGCAAGGGAGGTTCAGGTCTGTCATATTTCATTTTGACGCCGCGCTTTTGGATGACCGGCTCCAAATCAGCACGAATACGCAGCACTACCTCCTCGAGTGACGCATGAACAAAACGATACTGGAATCGCCCCTCCTCGATACGGGAAACATTCAGCAAATCATTGATGAGCAAAATCATACGCTCGTTGGTCTCATACCCCTTGAGCAGCATTTCATGCTGCTGCTGGTTCAGCTCACCGAGGTCGCCGTCCAAAATCATCCGCAGCACCCATTTGACGCCGGACAGCGGAGTACGCATCTGATGCGACGCCACGGAGATGAACTCGGTTTTCATCTGGTCAATCTCTTTCAGCCGACGGTTGACGCGGGAATAAATTTTATTTAACCGGACTAATTCATGGTTTGCCTTCAACAGTTCCGCCTCTACGGTAGACAGGCTCCGCACGACATAGCCGCTGCGATAGGTACTGATGCCCATCAGACTGATCATGGCCAGCGCCATGCCAAAAAGGTATTTTTGATTCAGATAGAGCGGCTCGAGAAAAACACCGGTGGTGGTGTGGGGCAGCCATCCGGCATACTCACCGGTGATCAGAGCGACAAAAAGCGCTCCGCCGAAAACGAGATTCATCGGTGCGGCCAGCGCGCTGAAATGGACATTGGTACCCACGAGCTGGAGCAAATAGAGTGGAACAAAAATGCTTTCAACACCGCCGGTAGCATGTACAATCAACGTAATGACAATCATGTCGAGATAGATGCCGATGTACGGCCAAAACTTCGGATAAAACACGTTTTGGTAGACCAGATTCGACGTCAGATTGAAAATGAACGCGATGGTCGCCGCGATCAGCACTCCAATCAAATCAAAATTGAACCCGACCTCATAGGCCACCAGGGTAATGACGCAGACGGCCGTAATCATGATGTAGCGAACGGCCACCGACCAGCGCAGTCGTTTTAATTTTTCCTCAGCACCAAGCCGGGCGATATCAGTTTCCAGCTGGATATCATCCGCGGTTTTTGGTTTCGTTATTTGTGGTTTTTGTGTTACAGCCGCTTGCTCCTCCGCCATAGCTGCAGTGCTTTAGTGAGTGAATATATTTTAGCACTTTTTTGGGTAAAAGTCAATCAATAAAAAAACTGGATGCCATCCGGGCACCCAGTTGGAGCGAAGTGCGATATTCGCTACTGTGAGCGAAGGAAATCCTCCCGAGAAACGAACCGGGCGTGACTGGCCACCGTCAGATACCCCACCAGCAGGATAAGTGCTGGATACCCGAGCCCCGTGGCTATGATCCCCCAGGGATTGACGCTGACCGACCCGATAGCATTGATGACCAGACACAGGCCAACCACGCTGACCATGACCAGGCCAGCACTGAGCAGGTGTCCCTTCATCGATCCGTGGCGCTGCCATAGAGAAAAAGTGGAAACCGTGGCACAGTTCTGGTTTTCCAGTCCAGCCGCGGTCAGAACATAACTGAGTCCGCTCAGAATGACCACTCCGGCCAAGGCGCCGAACTGCGCCAGCGGATGATGGAGACTCTGATACATGATGATCAGCGTCCCGAGGACGAGTGCCCAGCGGACGATAGTTCGCCACCGGTCTCCCAGCCACAGGATGCAAATACACATCCCCAAACGGATTATCTCACCGAGTGTCTCACCCTCGTCATAGTCATCCCACGGCGTGGGTTTTGGCTCGGTAATACGTCGGTATCGCATACACAACCTCCTTGGTATGTTGCCCAATGAACGCTTGGTATAATATCTACGCTAGGAGGTTTGACGCCAGCTGTCAATAGACTGCTCAGGTCAGCGCCTGCTCCTGTGGTCGAAATCGGAGCGCCTCGGCAATGTGATCCGCCGATATCATATCAGCTGCTGCCAGGTCCGCGATAGTGCGGGCGATCTTCAGGATACGATGATAAGAACGGACCGATAAATGAAATTGGTTCATGGCTTGTTTGATAAGTAGTTCACCGTCTGGCGGCACCGCGCACCACCGGTCTATCTCGCGTACACATAATTCAGCATTAGTGAGCCGGCCCGTTTCTGCCATCCGTTTTGCCTGACGCATCCGCGCACGTACTATCCGACCGCGAATCACTGCTGAACCATCCCCCGACACGGCCCCCCGCATATCAGCATAGGGAAGTCGGGGAACCGGCAAATGTATATCAATCCGATCCAGGAGCGGACCTGAAATGCGTTTGGTGTACTTCAGCAGCTGGTACGGCGTGCAGGTACACGGTCGTTCCGTGTCATACAAATAGCCACACGGGCAGGGATTCTGCGCCGCCACCAGCATGAACCGTGCCGGAAAGGAAACTGCGCCAGCGGCACGAGCCACCGTCACCACCCCGTCCTCAAGCGGCTGTCGTAAACTTTCCAGTACCGGCCGACTGAACTCCGGAAATTCATCCAGAAATAAAACTCCGCGGTGAGCCAGTGAAATCTCACCGGGTTTCGGGGAGCTGCCGCCGCCGACCAGCGCCACCGCCGACGTCGTATGGTGGGGCGTGCGGAATGGCCGAGTATGCATGATGCGCGCCCGCTCCAGTTTACCGCTGACGGAATATATCTTCGTCACCTCCAGCGATTCGGCATGCGTCATCGGTGGTAAAATGGACGGCAAACAGCGGGCTAGCAGCGTCTTTCCGGATCCGGGTGGTCCGGTCATCAGGACGTTGTGCCCGCCTGCGGCGGCAATTTCCAGCGCCCGTTTAGCCTGCTGATGACCGCGGACGTGCTGCATATCAGCGGATGGAGGTGCTTCTGCCGGCGGTGGAACGGCACGGTAGGGGGCAATTTTTTCCGTCCCATTCACATGAGCCACCAGTTCGGACAGATGCCGCACCGCATAGATAACCCCGCTTCCGGCCAGTGCTGCTTCTCCGGCATTCTCTACTGGAACGTACACGGCAGTCACCCCATGTTCCAGTGCCGACAGTGTCATCGATAAAACACCGGACACCGGACGGATGTGGCCATCCAGCGACAGTTCGCCAATAAACATTCCGGAACGCAAATCAACACCCCGGCGAACAAACCCGCGGGACTGGAGGATGGCCAACGCTATCGGTACGTCGAAACCAGATCCCTCCTTACGGATGTCTGCCGGCGCCAGATTGACCGTGATGATACCGCTCGGAAAATCAAAGCCACTATTACGAATACCCGAGCGAACCCGCTCTCGCGCTTCCTGTACTGCGGTATCCGGTAGACCGACGATGAGCATTTTCGGCAATCCCCGTGCCACATCGGCCTCCACGTCGACCAGCCTGCCGTCGAGTCCGATGACCGTAGCAGATAATGCGGTTGTCGCCATAATGATAAAACCTTCCCAAATAAACTTGGGGAAGGTCCTATCTAATTCTTCTCTGAAAAATTATCCTACCATGGGTGCCGAGACACTGTCAAATTTGACAGCGGCAACCCAAAGGGCGAAAATGACCGTGTACCAGCCGATCATTACCACGCTTTTTCCACGGAGGGAAACATCATGTCAGAGGAATTGCATGACCGCATCCTCGTCTGCAGCCAGTGCCACGAAGAATTCGTTTTCACTACCGACGCCCAGCGGTACTGGCAGGAACGCGGATACACCCATGATCCGCAGCGATGTAAACACTGTCACACGAAACACAAAAAACAACAGCGTCGGGACTCCCCCCAGCCCGAGTCATCGTCCTTTCCCGGATCCTGCACATGACCGCTTGCTCCCCCGATCCTCCCGCCGTTCCTCCCTGCCTAGGCTGTGGACGGCTTTTTTATTTCTTTATACTCTCCCGGCGGGAGCGAACCGAGCGCATAGGGACCCACCCGCGTCCGCACCAGCCGCACTACCCGGGCACCCACCGCTTCCATCATCCGACGGATCTGCCGCTTCCAGCCCTGATGGATACGGATTGTATAAGTAGTGGGATTCACCATGCGAATTTCATCCACCTGAGCAACACCCTCATCCAGTCGGACCCCCCGACGCAACTGCGCCAGTGCTCCCGATGACAGTGCCCGCGTGACGACGACCTGATACTCTTTCGCTTTGGCATAGCGGGGATGGCCAAGTTGCTGAATGAACCCACCGTCATCCGATAAAATCAGCAACCCTTCGGAATCTTTGTCGAGCCGTCCGCTCATTTTGAGATGTCGGTACCGGGCGGGTAACAATGTAAACACCGACTGCTCACCATCAAACCGCGCGTGCGTACACACATACCCGCGTGGTTTATGCAGTGCCAGATAAGTATAGGAGTCCACCGGCTGCAGTGAACGGCCGTCTACAGTAATAGTATCGGCTGTCGGGTCCACTTGAACCCCCAGCTCGGTGACCACCTGGCCATTGCGCTCCACCCGTCCCTGCCGGATCAGCTGATCGGCTGTGCGGCGTGAAGCAACACCTGATAACGCAATAAATTTATTGATTCGCATACCAGCAGTATAGCACAATAAAAAAGCGGACTCAGGGTGAGCCCGCTACAATTGCATGACGTAACGTACGCAGCCGATCTTCCCAAATCGCCACCTCGGTTGACAGTCCCGGTGTCACGGCCATGACGCGCGCCGCATCGATCCACTGTATACCCTTATCAATTTCAGCCAACCGCGACTGCACCGGAAGATACTGCAGCTTCATGCAGTATTTATACGCATAGCGCGCCCATGCGAGCCGGTACAGACATGCCTCGGCAGTATCCAGAAGGGTATCGCGCTCACTCAACCATTTGAGATCGCTGATAGCCAGGGCAAACATCTCGTCGAGATGTTCCGCTGTCTCCAGTGCCGCTGTCAGGCGGTGGATGCGAAAGGATATGGACTCCTGATTTCGTTCAACGCATTCACTGATGCGGCCGATGCACTTCCGCACTTTGTCCTTCGGATTGCTGCCAAATATGCCGAAGCTCAGTGAATTGATTGCGCCAGTGGCATATTGCCTGAACTGATGATCCCGGACATGCATGATGTCCAGGGTTGCCCGGTAGACGATGGTCGAATCAGCGACGCCGTATTGCGCCTCAAAACGTTTGAGCAGCTGATCGCTACTGTCGCGCATGCCCTCACTTTTATTAAATGCGAGGTTGTGCGTCAGCACCATCCGCTGGTAGAGATGCTCGTCCGCAGATTGCCCGACCAACGAATCAAGGCGCCATCGCGCATCAGAATGAAAACAGTAGGCTGGTGCCGGTGAATACGCGGCTGGTGTCATCCACGGCCACCACAGCAATTGACACACCAAGAGCCAAAGCATAGAAACTCCTTCTTCGTGAAAAGAACTATATGTAAATTGCTCTATCCTAGCACGAGCTGCCCCGCCACGCAAGTAAAAAAAGCCCCACCGTGGGATTAACCAGGTGGGGTGATGCCCTGTGAACGAAAAATGGTGCGCGACCGGTGCCAACGCCGGAAGAAATTGAACAGCGTCGGAGCACAGACCAATCCCAGGACCCCGAGGACAAATATCCAATACTGTACGGAAGCGATGTCGTACGGCGACTGACGATAGATGCCCGCCCATATCATGAGATGAGGCGCTCCCCAGGCCAGCCATAGGGCGCAGCAGACGATCGCCAGGAAAACCATGAATGCCGCCCGCGTCAGCGGTTTCTGTTCCTGAAATCGAATTTTCCGTGTCTGGAAAATAGGCAAGCTCTCATACTTTGCCCGAATAAATGACGACACCGGATGCAGTGCGCCCGAGACGACGATCAGTGCTTGAAACCACAGCGGCAAGCCGATCGCTTCCGCATAGAGCCACAATCCGATGAACGCGGCGATGTCATTCACCCGGTCTACTTTTGGATCGAGTAATACACCGTATTCATTTAGCCAATGCGCCCGCTTATCGGCCGTCGCTCGTGCCAGTTCGCCATCTATCACGTCACTGAGGCCGTTCAGGCCGATACACAGCAGTGCGGCAAACCACCACCCGTGCCAGAGAGACACGCACATGCCGAGCGCGCAGCCCAGTCCGAGATAGGTAAACCAGTTCGGATCAATATGATGGCGAGCACACCAAGCCACCAACCGACGGAACTTCCGTGCGCCCCACCGGTGTAATCGCGTTATTGGATATTCGATCGTCCTTTCGTTCGAAAATGGTAATTCTGTCACATACCCTCCTTTCGAGGTTATGAATGTACTCTGTGTGCTCCTACCCTACCAAGTCCTCCTGCCCGACGTCAAGCCGCCCGCTGGCGCAGCAGCGCAATTACCCACATCACCGCGCCTACAGCGATCAGCACGTCAGCGAGATTGAATACTGACGGCGTGATACTGACCAGATAATCAACGACGTATCCCGCGGACAATCGATCAAATAGATTTGAAAAACTCCCCGTCAGCATGGCGGCCACGCCGATCAGCTGTCCGGTTCGCTGACGCCGCCAGGCATGCGCACCGATCATGACCAAAGCCAGCATGGCTCCCCCCATGATACCGATGGCGCTGGCCGGGGATACCGACAGGCCATATATTAAACCAGCGTTTGTGGCGGTGGTCAGACGCACTACGCCAGGAATAAGCGCCACCCCCTCTTCGGGCAAATGATTCAGACTGTACCATTTCAGCAGCCGATCAACGAAAAAAATCACGGTCAGCCCGAGGCCGGCCAACAGCAGACGGCGAACCATCACCTGCATACTACTTTCGAGCAGCGTCCTTGACGCAGCGCACAGCGCTGGGATTAGCGGTCAGGCGTCCCTGCTCAATCGGATTGCCACAGACCTCACAGATACCATAGGTGCGGTCACCGAGTCGGCGGAGGGCATCATTGATGCGTTCAAGTTGTTCTTCCAAATTTCGTTCCAGGGAAATACTATCCTGAAATTGGGCCACTTCCACGGCGTTATCCTCTTCCTTTTCTCCCATTTCATCCCATTTCACCTGAACTTTGTCTTTGTTAAATGCGTCATCACCAGTCATCCCATGCAGCTGTTTCTCCAGCCGCTCTTTTTCGCCCTGCAGCGTTTGCCGCTGCTGATCAACAAATGATTGTTCAAAATGGTCGAGGGTTGTACCCATAGTACATTCGTAAAAAATAATATGAGCAGGCTATGCTCGGCAGCATTATAGCATATCACCACAATCAAGCAATAACCACCAAAAAACCTTCTGCCAAACAAGGGATTATGAGACCCCTCGCTTCTGCATAGCCTCGGCAATCCGCTTAACGGCAATCAAATAAGCGGCTGTGCGCATACTCACCTTTTCCTCCTGGGCAATCCGCCATATGGCCTGAAAAGCCGTGGTCATGATCCGGCGCAGCTCATCAAACACCCGCGCCTGATCCCAGGATTCATTATTGCTGTTTTGCAGCCATTCGAAATAACTGACCGTCACTCCACCGGCATTGGCCAGCGAATCGGGTAGCACCTGCGTCCCCCGTCGGAACAGTATCGTATCCGCTTCCGGCGTGATGGCGCCATTTGCCAATTCAAGGATGATGGAGGCTTTGATACGATCGGCGTTTTCCCCGGTGATCTGATTTTCCAGTGCCGCAGGAACGAGTATATCGACGTCGAGCTCCAACAGTTGTGCATTGGAAATTTTTTCATAATTTTCACAATCACAGACCGTACCCGCGCAATAGCATCCGTCAATCATACCCTTTTCCCTTTTTGCCGTCATGATGTTTGAGGGATCCATGCCCAGCCGCCGCTTATCGAGGATGGCTCCTCGGGAATCGGACACCGCCACCACCCGATATCCCTGCTCCCGCAGCAGACGGGCGATGTGAAATCCGGCATTGCCAAATCCCTGGACCGCTACCGTCGTGTTCTGTGGAACAATCCGCAGCGTCGCCGCCAACTGAGACAAGACCTCGGCACCACCCTGGGCAGTAGCAGTATCGCGACCAGCCGAGCCTCCGACCTCCAGCGGTTTGCCGGTAAACGCCGCCGGAGTATCCGTGCCAACTAGTCGTGAATATTCATCTGACATCCATGACATGATCAATGGATTGGTATATACGTCCGGGGCGGGAATATCTTTGTCCGGACCGATATCCTGATAAAATGCGCGCACCCACTCACGAGAAAGCCGCTCCAGCTCCCCGACAGATAAGGTTTTTGGATCAACCTGAATACCGCCCTTGCCTCCGCCCATGGGAATATCCACCACCGCGCATTTGATGGCCATCAGAAAGGCGAGTGTCTTTACTTCGTCGAGATTTGCTTCCGGATGGAAGCGGATGCCGCCCTTGTACGGTCCGCGCGCATTATTGAACTGTACTCGATACCCGGCAAATGTTTTTTCCTCTCCGGAATCCATGGTAATCTTCAGCTCGCGCTGTAGGATGGCATCAGCCATACCAATAGCGTCTATCAATTCCTGGCTGAGCCCAAGTTGCGCACCGGCCTGACGCAAATTCTTCAAGGCGTTGGCAAATGGATGTATGGAAGTCATAGATGATGATTAATGATTTTTTTGATATTCTGCCACCGCGTGTTCGAGCAGGGCGAGGGCGTGCCGGAGCGGCTCGGCTTCGATGACAAATGCAATGCGAATCTGGTGACGGCCATGATCGGGATTGACATAAAAACCCGTTCCCGGAGCGACCAGGATGGTGCTATTATCCTCCTGAAATTGCGTCAGTGTCCAGGATACGAAATCCACGGTATCCGCTACGGGTAACGTGGCGATAGTATAAAACGCTCCCTCCGGTGCGTACCACCCGATGCTGCGACTGGCTTGTTGGGCTTCCATGACGGCAGCGCGGCGCCGGGCATATTCAGCGACGACACCGGCTACATACCCCCCGGCGTCGGTGAGCAGCGGGATGACCGCCAACTGCTCGAGGGTGGGCACTGACAATCGGCTGCGCGCGAAACGACCCAGGGCATCGAGCACCGATGCGTTGCGTGAAACCACCGCGCCGATTCGCGCGCCGCATACATTAAATCGCTTTGACACGCTATCGATCATGATGACCTGGTCGTGCAAGGATGCGTCCGCAAGAAAACTATAATGCGGCGCGCCGGTATAGACAAATTCCCGATACACCTCGTCAGCAATGATAAATAATCCATACCGCCGGGCGATCGCCCCGATCCGCTGTACTTCGGCTTGGGAAAAAACGGTCCCCGTGGGATTTGCCGGATTGCACACCAGGATGGCTCGGGTGCGCGGGGTGATGGCACGTTCGATGACCGCATCATCCGGCAGATGAAATGCGTGACTGGCATCAAGCGGAACGGACGCGATACGAATACCCAGCATGGTGGCAAACGAGATATAGCTGGCGTAGGTCGGTTCGAAGAGCACCACTTCATCATCCGGATCAGCCACCGCCATCAGCGCGAACTGTAACGCTTCGCTGCCGCCCATAGTGACGATTATATTTTTTTCATCGAGGGGTATGCCTCCTGACCGATAGTACGTCTGCCAGGCACGGATAGTTTCCGGGAAACCCGGTGATGGAGCGTACCCGACGATGGTACCGGCATACTGCCGCAGCGTATCAAAAAAAACCTGCGGGGTGGGGATATCCGGCTGGCCGATATTCAGAAAATGTACCGTTCGTCCCTGGCGCTGTACCTGTAGTGCCGCATCATGAAACCGCCGCATAGGCGAATCGGGAACCCGCTCGGCGCGAAGGGAGATGTGTGGCGATGATGTATGCCGACTCACTGCCGGTGATTGTGTTTGTTCCATGTGAAACATTGGGTAGTGTATATGCCCATGACGTACAGAGGTCTGACCAAACGGACCGATATATGCCTACTGATGCAGTCCCGCTAAATATTTTTCGGTATCCAAGGCGGC
Organism: Patescibacteria group bacterium; assembly: GCA_049325535.1. GTDB lineage: Bacteria > Patescibacteriota > Patescibacteriia > UBA10025 > JAHIVO01 > JAXDBW01. The sequence goes on along the minus strand of JBMOKY010000001.1, from coordinate 133,879 downwards.
CATACACCCGAGACCCGCCGCGGTCACTGCCTGGCGGTACCGCCAGTCGTGGACATCGCCGCCGGTAAATACACCCTCCACGGATGTTTTGGTCATGTCATGCACCACGATATACCCCTTGGTCAATTCCAGCTGTCCACCCAAAAATTCCGTATTTGGTTTGTGACCGATGGCCACAAACAACCCCTGCACCTCAATGGTCTCTACCTGCTTGGTAGCGCTATTCATCAATCGCAGTCCGGTGACAGCCGTATCACCGAGTACCTCTTGTACGCTGACATTGTATTTCAATGTAATTTTTTCGTTTTGCCGGGCGCGATCCAGCATAATCCAGCTGGCGGCCAATGATGTTTCGTCACCGCGTACCAAAATAGTCACGCGTCGGGCAAATTTCGTCAGGAAAGTCGCTTCTTCCATCGCCGTGTCGCCACCGCCAACCACTGCCACGTCTTTATTTTTGAAGAAAAAACCGTCACAGGTTGCGCAGGCCGAGACACCTTTGCCGCGCAATTTCTGCTCGCTCTCCAGACCGAGCCATTTGGCACTGGCACCCGTAGCCACAATGACGGCGTCTGCGGTCACGCTTTGTTTGTCAGTGTGGATGGTAAACGGCCGCTGACTGAAATCAACCGACTGCACCACCTCTGAAAAAATCCGAGTCCCAAAACGCACCGCCTGCTGCTGCATGCGCGACATCAGCTCCGGTCCGGCGATGTCCTCCACAAATCCGGGGAAATTACCGACGTCGGAAGTAGTGGTCAACTGTCCGCCCGGTTCCTGTCCGGCAAAAAGCACCGGCTCCAATGACGCTCGTCCGAGATAAATGCCCGCGGTGAGTCCGGCAGGACCCGAACCGATTATCACGACGTGATGATGGGTTGATGGATGCATAGCGGGATATATAGTTGAGTGACGATTAGTTGCCAGCCGCGGCTTTCAATTGGCTCAGCAGCGCTTCCTTGGTCTGGACACCGGCGACCTGCCAGACGATTTCACCTTTTTTGAATATGGCCAGCGTCGGTATGCTCATGATGCCGTACTGCTGGGCGGTGGCGGGATTTTCATCTACTTCCAATTTTCCGATTTTTGCCACATCGCCGATTTCCTGAGCGAGCTCCTCGATGATCGGTCCTTGGATTTTGCACGGGCCGCACCACTCTGCCCAGAAATCGACTAACACCGGCTTGTCCGATTTGAGGACTTCGTCTGAAAAATTAGCGTCGGTCAGATGTATCTCTGTCATAGGGTAATATAAATTATTATGTATTACTTAATTGCTCATGAATACCCGCTCCGCTTATACCCGAGACATACTCATACAGAGAGCATGCATCAGCAATCAGCAATTCTTCCCCTAGGTATATTTAAATAGCGTGGCCGCGACTTTTTGCAGCCGCTGCACCTCCGATCGATTCTTCGATTTCAGACAACTCTGCGTTTCCTCTTCGAGTAGTTTGACGGTTAGTCGCTCGATCGACGAACGGGCGGCCATCAATTGCATAACGACGTCTTCGCACGAACGGCACTCGGACATCATCCGCTCCACGCCATCGAGCTGGCCCTGCGCACGGTGCAATTGATTGATAAGTTCTTTGTCAGTATGGGTAGTCATATGCCATGGCGGTCATATACCCCCCAGGGGTATAAATACAGATTATCATGGTCACGGATTGCTGTCAAGCCCCGCTGATGATGAATGCAATGACTGAAAGAAATTATCGATACGCGTCTGGAGACTGTCTGCTTCTCGATAACAAATCGTATGAATTTCTGGGTCACCTGAAATCATGCCAGATAATTTCTTTCTGTTCGCCGCACGATACAGACAAAGCACCGGTATATTCATGCTCCGAGCCTGACCGATTTCATAACCAACACCGAGCGAAGGGATACTCACTTCAGCGATGAGGACATCCGCTGATCGAAGCCATGCCATATCCCGCGAAAAAATTTGTTGATCCGATAATCCAGCTTCACCCTCAGACGAAACATGTTCGTCAGCTACATGGGCGGTCAAAACAGTGCCATGTTTTTGCAGCATCGGTAAAATTTTTTTATATATGAAAACATCCCCACGTCCTGCTCGAATGGATGCTGCAAAATAGATATTCATCACATGAGTATTACTGATCTGCACCAAAGACGTTATATCACCCCTACACCTTTTGGACCCGACCGGACTCGAACCGGTGACCTCCTCCATGCCATGGAGGCATTCTAGCCAACTGAACTACGGGCCCACAGGGTGTCGGGCGATCGCTGTCATTGAACAAACTATTGATTTGTTGCTGGCCGTAGTGACTCTCGGAGCCTGAAGGTGAGCAGTAACACTGATGCAATTTGCGACTTGAACTGACGGCAAATCAATTTGTATTTTTTACAATACCACAACCAACTATTTACGCAATAAGTGTTTGTTTAAAAAAATGTTCCACGTGGAACAATACTAAAGGCGATACTAAATAACAGTACCGCCCATAGCATTGTGCTTAGTTGTTTCGGGAAACGCTCCGTCTAATGTTTTCCAAAATGTCACGTGCCAGTTCTCTTCCCCCAAGCCCAAAAGCTAATCCACCAGCTAATGCCAACATGGCCACAATCCCAGTAAAAAGTATTTTGAGCAGATCTGGGGCGATTTTGAGCTGAACAAGTGCAGCAATTAAAGCAAATATGAATACCGACCATTTTGCTAGAGACGCCAGAAAGTTAGACACTGTGATATTTGCCGAATGCCCTGCATTTCGCACCACGTTGTATAAAACGTTCGCGAATAATACACCGATTATCAGTATGGCAACCGCTGCAATGACATTTGGCAGGTATGACACCAGATTATTCACGAACTGAGTAAGTTGGTGTAATCCGGCTATATCTACTACCGCCGCCAAAAAAACCACCAATACAAACCAGTAGACAATCGCCGAAAGAAGTCGGGTAAAAGTAATGCGCAATCCTGCTTTTTCCAAAATCTGGCGTAAGCCGATTCTCGCCATTATTTCCTCCAATTTCACAGCTCGGAGCAGTTTTTTTGAAAGCTCTTCAAATATCCAGGCGAAAATAAATCCAGCAAAAATGAGCACTAGGGCGACTAGAAGCGTAGGAATTGAATTGGCTATTTTGCCCCAAAAGTCAGTAAAGGAAGATAATACAACCGCTGTTGCTCCGTCCATTGTTTCACCTCCTTTCAAAAGACTTTGCTTATAAAAGAATTATACCACTAACCAATAATATCAAAAATCAGCATTCCAACATTTTTTGGAATATAGTTAGACAAAAATCAAAAAAGGTAAATTCTCCTATTTATATCAGTAGCGTGCCTCAAGTCCTCACCTTTATGGACCAAAGGGGAGTCGAACCCCTGACCTCCGCAATGCGAATGCGGCGCTCTACCAACTGAGCTATTGGCCCCCAAAAGTGAAAAATCAATTAATAAATCTGCTGCTAATTGAGTCTAGGGTATAAAAATAACTATTTTGCGAACAATCGGATGATTGTATCAGTGCCCTCGAGAGGAATCGAACCTCTATCTACCCCTTAGGACGGGGTTGTTCTATCCATTGAACTATGAGGGCTTGGATAATTCAACTTATCCATTGTCACCATTCAGATGGCCGATAGTATGAGAATTTAGTTAAAAGGATTAGCAGAGACCCGAAGATAATTACTCTTCATTAAGGAAATCAATCAATATTTAAATTTCCAATGTTCCACGTGGAACATTGCTTATTAAGAAATAAACACTATATATAATTTGGCTAAAATAAGCAAAAAAATGAAGTATTTATACAATTTGAGCTTAATTTAGCTAAAAACAAGTGTCGTATTATGTCAATTTACAAAATATCCGGTGATACTGGAAGCTAAATCGTCGAGGATTGGCGTATTACTATCTATAATGGTCAGCCCCACTAGGATAATGAACAAGCCAGCAAGAACCGCAAATGCGAGAAGTAGCTCTCGCCGAACTACAGATGCGTATCCCTGGTCAGTTAGATTACTGGGTGGTTGGGACTGCTTCATCGCATTGTTTGTTGGTAGCAGATGCTCCATCCCCTGAAATATTTTTTTCGTTGATTTATCCATATATTGAGTACTTAAGAGTGTATATCAAGTGTACAAATAATTCAATTTTTATTTGACTGAAATGAGCGAGTAATACTACAATACAAACACTATTGACATAATTACTATTAATTTTTGTAATCCATATGGCACTCTTTCCAAACAACGATCATAACCAGGGCGACGAGATCGAAACAATCATTGGACGTTCAGTGAAAGTGGACGGTAATTTTCATGGTGAGGGTAATGTCACCGTCGAGGGTGTAGTCCAGGGTACCCTAAAAACAAATCACAATCTGACGATAGGTCAATCGGCAAAAGTGAAGGCGGAGGTCAGCGCACAAAACCTTTTTCTCTCTGGCGAGATTCGTGGGAATATCCAAGTGACCGAACGAGCTCAGCTGACCAGCACCGCTAAAATTTTCGGGAATATTCAGGTCAATAAGCTTTCCATCGAAGAGGGGGCGGTGATCAATGGGAAAGTGTCCATGTCCGAAGGGCACGAATCATCCGGCGAAACAGAGGAGCAGAAAGTCGATAAAGAACGTAAGTCAAACCAAAAATAACGTTTCATGTACTACTACATCTTCGACAGTTTCGTTTCGGAAAAGAAATACCAGACGCTGACGCATCAGATTGAAAACCGGCTCATGCAGCTCGGCATCAGTGGGCATATGGAAAAACTGACTATGCTCAAAAGCCTCGAGGAGATGGTCAAGGCTGCGATCAAAAATGACGCAAAAACTATCGTGGCAGTGGGGAACGATGACACGGTCAGTAAAATAATAAGCTTTCTGCCCAAGCACGCGGTGACATTTGGCATTATCCCCGTGGGGGACATGAATGGCATTGCCGACAAGCTTGGCATTCCCCACGGCGTAGCTGCCTGTGACACAATATCAGCGCGGATCACCACCAAAATCGATTTAGGTAAAGTGAACAATGCCTACTTCATATCTTCAATCCAGCTGCCTGAATCGCCGGAACTCAAATTGAACTTCGGCACATACAATATCAGCACCCTGTCGCCGCTGAGTCATGTCCGCATCTATAACATCAATGGCTCCGTCACTAAATCAAGTCCGACCGACGGCACGCTCGAAGCGGTGGTCAGCGAAGAGCCGGAACGACAGGGATTGTTTGGACTCAAAAGAACCTACTCTCGATCCAGCGTTTTTCCCGTAAAGAAAGTAACGATCACTACCGACCATACCAGTCTACCAGTGATAGCCGATGGCCAACTCAGGGTCAAAACCCCGGTGACCGTGGAGGTGGCCCCCCAAAAATTGAAAATCATCGTAGGCAAAAACCGTATGTTTTAGCCGATCTGAACGCGTTTCTGTCAAAATTCGTCCTACGATGTGCCGGGTCCTGCCGCACTCGTTTTATTTTAGTCGGACCTAGACAAACTATCGAAATAACGGTACCCTACACCCAATATGAATGTCACCGAACTAGCCCGAAGAATTAAAGTCTCTCCCAATGAAATGCGGGATTTATTCCCGCTCTTGGGCTATGATATTGGCCGCAAAGCCATTAAGGTAGACAATGCCGTCGCCCACCGCATCATCGAGATGCTGGATCACGACCGATCAATCATCGACACCTACCGTCGCAACAAACTCACTGACTCGGTCGATGTGCTCGAGCCGACCGCTCCCACCAAAACCGAAATCACGGTACCGCCGGTCATTACGGTACGGGATTTTGCTGCGCTGATCGAAAAACCTGTGGCCGCGGTCATCCAGGAACTGATGAAAAACGGTATCCTGGCAAACCTGAATGAGCAGATAGATTTTGAAACCGCATCGATTATCGCTCAGGATTTCGGCGTCACCACCGTAGCCCAGACCGAAACTGCCGCCAGCGAGGCGGCCGATACCGAGCGAGAAACAATCCTGGCGGACAGCGACCACCTGCTGCCCCGCCCGCCGATCGTGGTGGTGATGGGCCATGTCGACCACGGGAAAACCAAGCTGCTCGATGCAATCCGTACGACAAACGTGGTTGCCTCCGAATCCGGCGGCATCACCCAGCACATCGGCGCGTATCAAGTCACCAAAAATAATCGCCTGATCACATTTATCGATACCCCAGGCCATCAGGCATTCACCGCTATGCGCTCACGGGGCGCCCGGGTAGCCGATATCGCCATCCTGGTTATCGCGGCCGATGACGGCATCAAACCACAGACCGAAGAAGCCATTCAGATTATCAAAAGTGCCAAGCTGCCCTACCTGGTCGCCATGAATAAAGTCGATAAAGCAGAAGCGGACGTCAAACGCTTGCAAAGCCAACTCGCCCAAAAAAATATCCTGTCCGAAGAATGGGGCGGCTCGGTCATGACGCTCCCGGTATCAGCAAAAACCGGCGAGGGAATCGATGCACTGCTGGAACATGTGATTTTGCTTGCGGATATGGAAAAAGAGGCCATCGTTGCTAATCCTGATCGCTCAGCTGCCGGGACGGTCATCGAATCACATGTGCATAAAGGCGAAGGCCCAGTGGCTACGGTCATCGTTCAGACGGGCACGCTACACCGCGGAGACCATGTCCAAGTAGGCACGGTGGTCGGTAAAATTCGCGCCATGAAGGATCACCGGGGAAAAGACATCGACAGTGCCCCGCCATCGACCCCGGTAAAATTGCTGGGACTGAAAAACGCACCGGAGGTCGGCGACGTCCTCCAGGTGACCACCGAGGATGTTTCCCTGAAAAAAATCGAAAAACAACTCCACCACAAAGCGCGCAGCTACCGTGATACGCAGACCTGGAAACAAACCCAAAAAAATAATGATGAAACTGAATCACCGGCCAAAGAAGTGCACATCATCCTCCGGACTGATACGCTCGGTTCTCAGGAAGCGCTGCTCCAGTCACTGGAAACAATTACGGCCAAGGATGTCAGCGTCACCATCGTCAAAAAAGGACTGGGCAATATTACTGACGCGGATGTGCTGGAAGCAGAGAGTGTCGGCGCGCGTATCTATGGGTTTAATGTCAAGTCAAACCCCCAGGTCGAAAATCTGGCGCAGGAACACGGGGTGCCGATTCGCGTGGATACGATTATCTACAATCTGATCGATGACGTACAGGAACGGGTAAACGCCCTGGTCACCTATGACAAAATCAAAGTGGAACAGGGGCGGGCGAAGGTCGTCGCCATTTTCCGTACCGAACGAAAAACGATGATTGTCGGCGCGCAGATCACCAAAGGAAAAGCGATCGTCAATGCCCTCGTCACCGTAATGCGTGATGAAAAACCAATCGGGCGGGCGCAGATCACGGGCATCCGTCAGGGTAAAGAATCCGTGACCCACATGCCCGCCGGTACCGAATGCGGCATTTCACTGAAAGGCACTGCCGATATCCGTGAAGGTGATTTTCTCGAATGTTACACTGAGGAATTGAGCCAATAAGTCGTGTCAGTCAAACGCGTCCAAAAACTCAATGAATTAATCCGTCACGCGCTGGGACAGGCGTTTGTGACTGAATTAAACATACCGCCGGGGGTGCTGGCGACCATCACGCGAGTGACGGTCAGCCCAGACTTGAGCTATGCCGATATCACGGTCAGCGTGCTGCCGACTGCTGCCCAGGCGGCCACCCAGGCACACCTAGCGGCACATGCCGGCAGCCTCCGCACGCATCTCGCCCGCACTCTCATCATCCGAAAAATGCCCCTGCTGAGATTTCATATCGATCATAGTTCCGAGGCGGTGGAAGAGATAGACGCGCTTATTGACAAAATTCACCGCGAAGAGTAGGGTAGGTGGTTAGCATGAGGGGGGGATACACATCCCCATCCCGCTGCACACCCACGTATGACGGAACTCATCCCTACATTCCAAAAAATCAAAGACGCGCTCGACAAAGCGCGGCGGGTCGTGGTGGTCGGGCACCAAAATCCTGACGGTGACGCCATCGGATCCATGCTCGGCATGGCCCACTACCTGCGCCATACGGAAACCGACCATCGGTTGTTTTGTACCACGCCGGTACCCGCCTCTCTGTCATTTCTGCTGCACGAGATCACCATCGAGCAGGACGCTATCCCGCTGCTCAGTCAATCGCACGACGCAGTGATCGTGCTTGACTCGGGCGATTTGGAATACGCCGGAATACATGAACTACTCCCTCGGCTGCCAGGCGCGCCCATCATTATCAATATCGACCACCACCACACGAATACGCGGTACGGCGCCATCAATCTGGTTCAACCGAGCGCCTCGTCAACTGCGGAAATCATTTTCCATTTTCTCGACCACTTCCGCCTCCCGATCCCGAAAGACGTAGCCACCGCGCTCCTGACCGGTATCCTTACTGACACCGGCAGCTTTTCTAATCTCGGCACCACGCCGTCGTCCATGGAAGTGTCATCAAAACTGCTGGCCTACGGCGCCCGGGCGAAGGAAATCATCAAACACACCCTGCAAAATAAATCCCTGCAACAGCTGCAGCTCTGGGGACGCGCGTTGTCTCGTTTGAAAAAAAACGAACAAACGGGCATCGTCACTACTGTGCTGACCAAAAAAGATTTCGATGAGCTCGGGATCGAGGAAAGTTCCGAGGGTATCGCCAATTTCCTGAATAGCGTAGAAAAAGCCAAGGCCATCATGGTGCTCTATGAAAAAGGACCCGGGCTCATCAAGGCAAGCCTGCGCACCACCCAGGATGGCGTGGACGTATCGAAGATCGCAAAATTTTTCGGCGGAGGTGGCCATCCGAAGGCTGCCGGATTCACGGTTCAGGGGACGCTCGTAGAAAAAGCGAACGGCTGGGAAGTGGTCGCGACCAATGGGAGCGACCATCCTGAATCGGATAAATTACCGTAGAAAATAGCATGACATTAGCCAAACACCATGGCATGGGTGATTTTTTGGTGGCTAAAAAGCCCGTTTTGATGGCAGGATTGACAAAGGGGCCCGGGCATCCCTATACTATAGACTACGCTTAACAAGCGATAGAGGTATGCAACTTATTCCCACAGTAATAGAAAAGTCGTCGTTCGGTGAACGGGCGTACGACATATACTCTCGACTCTTGAAAGAGCGGATTATCTTCCTTGGTAACCCGGTCACTGATGTAGTGGCAAATACGGTGATTGCCCAACTCTTGTTCCTGGAATCAGAGGACAAGACGAAGGACATCAAGATCTACATCAACACCCCGGGCGGTTCGGTGACGGCCGGCATGGCGATTTATGATACCATGCAGTACGTCAAACCGGACGTCGCTACCATTTGCGTCGGCATGGCCGCGTCAATGGGGGCGGTACTGCTGGCGGCGGGCGCTGCCGGCAAACGATTTGCCCTGCCAAATTCTGAAATCATGCTGCACCAAGTCATGGGCGGCGCAGAAGGGCAGGCCTCGGATGTCAAAATCCGGGCGGAGCATATCCTGAAAATTCGGGATCGCCTCGACCAGATTTTAGCGCGCCACACCGGCAAATCAATCGACACGATCAAGCAAGATACCGACCGCGATTATTTCATGACCGCTGACCAGGCAAAAAAATACGGCATTATCGACAAGATAGTGCAGAATAAATAACCGAGGTCACGCGTACGAAATAAAGAGCCGAGAGTTCACGAAAGAGTGGACGTCTCGCAATTTATGTACCTTCGCACATCACCAATTACAATTTCCAATCAGTATTGAATCATTGAACATTGGTGCATTGAATATTGATTGGATATTGTTACTTAATTAATTGGACATTATTAAAATATATGGCAGAAAACTTTATCTGGGTCCTCCTGACCGCCATCGGCATTCCGGGGGGTATGATCGTCGGTTGGTGGGGACGGAAAGTCTGGGCCGCCAAGCAAATCGATACTGCTGAGGCCAAGCTCAATCAGCAGATTATCGAAACGAAAAATAAGCAGCGTGAACTCCTCATCCAGGCAAAAGACAAAGCCCTGGAAATAACCGAGGAGGCAAAAAAAGAAGCGGAACAAAGCCGGCGTGAATTGCGGCACATGCAGGAACGCCTGGAATCCCGCGAAACCCTGTTTGACAAGAAATTAATCGACCTCGAAGACAAGCAGCAGAAATTACAGGAAAAAAGCGAGCATCTGGACCGCGCCAAGGAAGAAATCGGCAAAATCCGCGAACAACAAATCGCCAAGCTGGAAAAAATCGCCAGCCTAACCAAAGACGACGCCAAGCGCGTCCTGATGGAAAACACGGAAATCGAAATCAAGGACGAACTGGCGCATCGCATCACCAAACTCCAGCAGGAATCGCAGGAAAGCCTGGAGCGCGAGGCGAAAAATCTCCTGAGCAGCGTCATCCAGCGCACCGCCAGCTCACATGCCGCGGAAACCACCACCACCGTGGTGCACCTGCCGAATGACGAAATGAAAGGCCGCATCATCGGCAAGGAAGGCCGCAATATCAAGGCGCTCGAGCAGCAGACGGGCGTGGAAATCATCGTGGATGAGACGCCCGAATCAATTGTCATCTCCGGCTTCTCGCCCATCCGCCGTCACCTGGCCAAACGCGCACTAGAAATCCTCATCCAGGACGGACGCATCCACCCCGGACGCATCGAGGAGGCGATCGATAAAGCCAAAAAAGACCTGGCCCTCGATATCAAAAAAGCGGGAGAAGAGGCGGCCTATGAAGTGGGTATCGCCGGCCTACCGCCGAAACTGCTGCAAATCATCGGCCGCTTGAAATACCGCACCAGTTACGGTCAGAATATCCTCAGGCACTCCATTGAAGTTGCCAATCTCGCCACCCTCCTAGCCGAAGAGCTCGGCGCTGATGTGAACATAGCGAAGAAGGGTGCGTTTATGCACGATATCGGTAAAGCCGTGGATCACGAAATCCAGGGAACGCACATGCAAATCGGCGGCGACATCGGCAGAAAATTCGGACTGTCCAAAGAAGTGATTGAGTGCATTGAGGGTCACCACGAAGACGTGCCGCCGACACTGGAAGCGGTCATCGTCCAGGTAGCCGACGCCATCTCCGGCGCCCGCCCGGGTGCCCGCAAAGACACCTACGAGCAGTATATCCAGCGGCTGGACGAACTGGAAGGCATCGCCAAAGGATTTGAAGGCGTGGAAAAGACCTACGCCATCCAGGCTGGCCGTGAAGTGCGTGTCTTCGTCGTCCCGGACAAGATCGATGATTTTGCCGCCGTCACCCTGGCGCGTGACATCGCTAAAAAAATCGAAGAGGAGCTGAAATACCCCGGAGAAATCAAAGTGACATTAATCCGTGAGAAACGCGTAGTGGAATATGCCAGATAAAAGGCACATACGGCAATAGACGGCTCGAGAGGGGAATAGGGCAAAAGGTTATCTAACCCTCTTACCCCTCCTATCACCATCTATGCCCTCCCAAGCCCTCTATCCCATCTAACCTCCATGCCCTCCCCAACCCTATCAATCCTATTCTTCGGTGACATCGTCGGGAAGCCCGGCCGCCGTGCGGTAGCCGGAGTACTCCCGGATTTGAAAAAAGAATACCAGCCTGACCTGGTGATCGCCAATGGGGAAAATCTGGCGCACGGCGTGGGGGTCACCCGGAAGACGCTGGATGAAATGCGCGGTGCCGGCATCGATTTCTTCACCTCCGGAAACCACATCTGGTCCAAACCCGAAGTGTACGAAATCTTCAAAGACCCCGACTACCCCCTCATCCGACCGGCCAATTACGGTGCGGATGTCCCGGGAGCCGGATTCCGGGAAATCACCCTTGGCCAGCACTCCCTGCTTGTGGTAAACTTACACGGCCAGGTATTCATTCCAGAAGAACTCAGTAATCCATTTGACGCGCTGGATGACATACTCCGTCAGCAGTCCCGCGAATACACCGGTATCATCGTGGACTTCCACGCGGAAGCCACCTCGGAAAAAGTAGCTTTCGGCTGGCACGCGGACGGACGGGTAGCGGCCGTCCTTGGTACCCACACGCACATTCCCACCGCAGACGAGCGAATCCTCCCCGGCGGCACTGCCTATATCACCGATGTGGGCATGGCCGGCCTCCTCAATTCAGTCATCGGGGTCAATACCGATGTCATCCTGAATAATTTCCGCGGGAAGGAATCCCGCGCCCACGACATTGCCGATCACGGCGACTGCGTGGTCAATGCGGCAGTCATCCGCATCGATCCGACGACGCACGCCGCGATCACCATAGAACGCATCCAAAAATTCATAACTATATAGCAATTATGAACAAAGCCGAACTCATCAATCGCATCGCCCAAAAAGTGGGCGTATCAAAAAAGCAGGCCGAAGATATGCTCGACGCGTTTGAGCAGATCACCATCGAGGCTCTGCAGCGGGGTGAGGAAGTGACCCTGACGGGGTTTGGCACGTTCATCGCCAAGGTTCGCAGTGCCCGCGGTGGCGTCAATCCCCAAAACCCGTCAGAACGCATCCAGATCCCGCAGGTCACCATCCCGAAATTCCGCGCCGGCAAGACCCTGAAGGACGCCCTAAAGAAAAAACCCGAAGCGCCACAGCAGTAATCACGTCTCTATCATCGACAAAGCCCCGTTCATCAGAGCGGGGTTTTTGCTTGCATAAATACCCACCAGGGGTAGAATGAAGTTGGTGGTATGGCGCATCATTTTTTAATTACAAAAAAAAATTACGAACTATGCAACCAGAAAAAATAGCAGTCAAAGGAGATTGGTTGATCCCCGCGAAACGGGAAGATGTGTATAGTATTGTGTCGGATTGGGAAAAGATGCCCGAACACTTTCCCCGGGTTGCTAAGTCAGTCAAAATTATAGAAAAGAACGGCACACGCCTGAAAGTACAATCGGTGGCCGCGTCATTCGCCCGGTTCTTCCCTGATGTGAAGATAAATATTCAGGTGGAATTGTTGCCGGGACGCGGGTATCGCTGTCAGACGCACAATACGACGTTCAATACGACCGGCGAAGAAGAGCTGCTCTTGGTCGATGATCCCGAGGGCACACGGGTGCAGTACACCTATTATGTGACCGTGCATAATCGCATATGGAGACGACCCTACGCCTGGCTGGTGAAAACGTTTGGACTGCCCTTCTGGAAGCGAGCATTCATTGATCGGTTGCCCCAGCTGATTGAGAAGAAATAATCAGAGTAGCCTGTGTGGTCAAAACCCATTTTGATATTTGTGATCATTTACTCTAGACTTACTCATAGCAAGCATTTACTCACTTAATAAAAACCTATGGGACGAGGGGGAGAACCGAGACCACGGTCAGTCGTTGAAGAACTGGAAGAAGAGTTTGGCCTCAATCTAGAGGCGCAGTTTCGCGCGATCCAAGAAGCGGGCGATGCCGAATCAATGGGAATATTGTTGAAAAAAATAGAAACTATGCTTATAGAAGGGGGCGTCGAAATGGACCAGCTCAAAAGGCAGCGGCTCCGAGAAATATTGAGAGATAGCGGATACACGTTTGGTGTGTCAGATGATGAAATAAACGGCCAATGAAGAAAAAAATTACCCTTATTATTGCAGCGATAATCGTGATCCTGTTAGCAGTTCTGTTTGTGCTATGGAAGAACCAGGAAAACAATAATATGAACGAACTGACGTTTCCCCCAGCCCCAACGTCGGCGGAACGCGAAGCGGCCAAAAAACTGCCGCAGGACCAGTGTGGATGTTGGGACGGAATACATAATATCTGTCTCCCGGTTGCTGATTGTATTTAACGTGCGATGGCCGCGTCAGTCTCACGACAATACTTTAAATAATAAAACCCGCCGGCAGAGATACTACCGACGGGGGTTTGGGTTTTCTCAAAAAAAGAGAGATCACTGGACGAACCGGGTGACCTCTCGACGCGTTGTTTGATCTGACCTGGTTACTTCTGTTTGAATTTCACCAGGTAAATCATGGTGGAGTGACTGTGACCGTTCCATTCGGTCTGGATGTGCACCGCCACAAATCCTTCCTGAATCTTGGCCTTAATCGTCTCCGCCCAGCTGTAATTCAGGTAACAGCTGTACGCCTCCACGACATCCATCGGATCGAAATTCCGATGAGCCAGGACGACGGGGGCGGTGTTCGGATCAAGCAGACTTGCATCGAAGTCTGCAATTGCGGTGAGGACGTTCAGTCCGGTAATTGGAGGCATGAGAACTCCTTGATGTTGCATGAAGAACAAACTACTTTTGATTATTCTAAACCTAGCTCTTTCTATTTTGAGAACAGCAAAGGATATCACGGTATGGAGTCTTTGTCAAGATCTACGGGCTGTTCAACAATAAACCCGCCGGCAGAGATACTACCGGCGGGGGCTTTGGTGGCAGGACATATCTTGACAAAAATAGATTTCTGATGTATGCTCATGCGTTAAAAATAATTTGAAACTCCAAAACAAAAACACCCATAGTAGAGGATTAACATCATGAAGACTCTTATTATCCTTGCCTGCGTTGCCATGCTGCCGACGCTCGGGCTGATCTACATTGTCGGATTTTCTGGGGAGCAGGTCCAAACGCTGAATGAAGCCTTCCCCGATTCACCGTTCAACTATGATCTCTTCGGTTCGGTCCACGTGTCCTATGCGGCACCTATGAGCAGTTTCCTGGAGAACAGCGACTATGCGGATATCCACCCGGCATTCGAGCAGATAACGCTTCCGGCGGATTCAAACTCGAGCGGGCTCTACGACATCTGGATGGTGAAGGCGAGCGCCCTCACGGTTCCGGAAAAACTATTCGCTCAAGAAAATTCCCAAATCGTGGAGAACATGAAGCAGTACGGGTTACATCCCGCCACACTGCGCGAACTGCTTGCCATCGGATGGTACCTACCGGACTGGCAAAAGAGCCACACCCTCATCTCGTATGACTCGAGCATCACTGGGTACTACCCGGTGCTGGATGTCCAGAACCACGGGCGTCGACTCGCTAAAGTCCAACCCCATGAGGTGAGAAGTGACTTCATGGTTCCGTTCATTAAGGACGAACCCGCACAGTACTGATCCTTTTCCTCGATCAACTACTCAGATGACCACGAGCGTAACTGCTGGTGGTCATTTTCTTTTTATAGAGGCAGATCATCCATAAGGGAATCATAAGAAAACCCGTCGGCAGAGAAACTACCGACGGGGTATTGGTTTGTGATGACGCAACTGCGTTAGAGGCGAACCACCAATGCAGTACAATTGTCATTGCTACCTTCAGCGAGAGCAGTCCGTACCAGCTGATCCGCCACGATCTGGGGAGACCGTTTGCCTCTGCAGATTTCACCCATCGTTTCTACTGAGACGTTCTGCCAGATGCCGTCACAGACGAGGCCGAGGAAACGAGCGGGAAGCTCATTCGTGAAATGGATGATTTCCGGATCAGGTATGACGCCCGCCTTCTGATACTCAGGATCGTTCAAGGCACGGGTGACCATCAGACTGCCGGTGAAGGTGTCGTTAGCGACACGGTCAATCCCATGTCGATTGATAATCCTACCACCGGTCTGCACGATTCGAGCGCGCTCCTCATCATTGGTCAAATCATGAGGCTCATTGATGACTAGGGCGCCCTCTTTCTCGAGCATGAGACACTGGCTGTCACCAGCCACGGCGCAGGTACAATCATCTCCGGAGCGGATCACCACCAATGCGGTCGTGCCGCCGTTTTTACCGGTCAGCGCCTGATCGACCCGGCGGAACAAGTCCGTCAGATACTCATCAGTCAGGGAAAACTCCCGGATAGCCGCCAGTTCTTCGGCAAAGAGACGAGCAGCCTCGGCTGATCCTTCGCTGCCACCGTGGCCATCGAAGAGTCCGGCGATCCAGCCATTCGGAGTTTCGATAAAAAAGTGAGCATCCTCCATAGACACGCGTTTGCCCTTCGCTGCAGCCACACCCCAGAGTTTGGTACGAGCACTCATGATTCCCTCCTACGGAAATATGTTGAAAAAAATTAATGTGCGATTAATGCGCAAACCTACCACAGGCGCATGCGGTCTGTCAATGCGTGGGTATCGGGACGGGTCTCGTTAGTATCCCGATGTACAAAATCGGTGGATAACCAAATCCACAGCCGATCGGGCATCTGCCGGTAGATTGCGTTTAGGGCAGGTATTCCAGCGCGTCCAGCCAGTCAGAAAGCTGCGACTCGCTCCCTACGTATCCGCGATATTCGATCGACGTGCCCCGGTGGATGCCCAGATGCAGATGCTTCCGCTCGCCATCAGTATCCTCCGAATACCCATCACCCAGTAGCCCGATGCGATCACCGGCGTGAATCGTCTGACCGACCGCAAAACCGATGCTGGCTAGCTGCAGATGACCATACAATACAGTAACCTCAGCTCCGTCGATCACACAGCTGTGGATGAAAACCCCGCCGTACCCCGACACCCGCCGTTTGACGCGCACCGTACCGTCGCACACTGCAGCAGCGACCACCTCGGCGTCAGACTCACTGTCCGCTATTTCGAAATCGACGCCGCTGTGGTACCCGGTGAACTGCTCCGGCTGCACCGGCGAAGTGGCCGGGGTGATATATATCCCAAAAGGTTTTTTGGTCACCCGGGCGCGGGAATCGGACAACGGTTGCGTCAGCGCGGCAGTCGGAACCGGGGCGGCATTCGTCTCGGTATTCACGTCTCCAACCGCCGGTATGCTGTATGTATCAGTTGTAGAATTGGTATTACCCGTCGTCGGTGGGACAGGAGTGTTTGTATTGACGATGGGAGTATTGACCGACCTGAATTGAAGTATCTGTTGCGGCGGACTGGTCGGCTGGGCAAGGAAAAAGACGTAGCCAGCGGCGGCTACCAAGATACTACCACCGAAAATGGCTAATACCCAGCGCATAGCGGATTGATATAATAGAAAAATCAATAATTACATATCTTCAACGAATAGTTTGGTGCTCGTAGATGGATTTGAACCATCGACCCCCACTTTATAAGAGTGGTGCTCTAACCGCTGAGCTATACGAGCAAGCACCAAGCTATTCGCTACTATTGATTTTTCAACGGGTCAGGTAATCGTGGTGCTCCCCGCCCGTACCGAACGGTCCGTTCGGGCGGGTAACCGCTGAGCTATGCGCCCACTGATAAAAAAATATATTTTTTGGCAGGGTACTTACTTTTGATACTCAGGATACATTTGTCAATACGAAAAACCGTCTTACCGTTATACACCCCATCCGGGTGAATGGCAAGAATGAGGGATTAGGAATTGCCTATACCCAAGCGCTGCAATACCCGCACCACCGTACTGCCAGCCCGTTTTTTATCCAGCTCCATGAAGAAAAGGGTCCAGGCGGTATACTGAAATGCCACATACATGGCGCCGATGACCGCGGCAACCACAAACCACATGATGGTGCCGACGATGATAGTGATGGCAAAACCATTGGCTGAACCAAAAAAGGTAGCAGCGATAGCGATGAGGATAAACGGTACCGACGCCAAACCGATGGCGATGGCAATAATCAATCCGGCCACCAGCCCGAGCAGCAGCACCAGCAGCGCCATTTCGATACTGACGATCCAGTTCCCGCGAAAGAGTTGCCAGGCGCGCTTGATTGACTCCATGGCCGGTACGTCTTTCAGGGCGATGTAGGCGATGGCGTACCGGATCAAAAATGAAATGACGATGGAAACCGGAATCAATATCAGGAAAATAAACAGGACGAATGCAATCCCGCCGGTCAGGCTATTGCCGTCCAGGAACCACGATACCAGCACGCTGCCGACAACGGCAAAGAGTACATACTGGATTGTCCGCAGTAACGCTTGTACCAGAAATACTGAACCGAAATACTTATTGCCGACGCGGTACGCCTCATTGTAATTGACGGCGCGGTTAGCGCTGAGTTTCTTGGCGCTGTCAAACAGTGCCACCTGAGAAATAATAGCCAGCCAGAGCAAAATGATAGTCACGACAAACAAAAGCAGCAGGAATAAAAACCCCTGAGCCGGATAGCTGCCAAAGAAGTCCTTCAGATTGCCAAAAATGGATCCGAAAATCCCATCCTGGTAGAAACTCTGCAGGCTGAGGATCGATTCGGTCGTGCCGCGGACGCTGCTGTAATTCTGAAACAACGATTCCAGCTCACCGCCGACGCCCAAGAAGGCGGCAAAGAAACCGAAAAACCACAATAGCTTATTCTTTTTGGTCAGCTGATACGAGCGCTGAAAAATGGCACGGAACGAGAACGTAGCTTTGGCGGGGGTCATAGTGTTTCCTCCTAACGATTAGCTATACCACGGCGGTTTTTTTATCGGCGCCGGGGGTGATGTCGTCGAGCAATTTGGCAAATGCGGCACGCTCCAGTGTCTCCTTCTTCAGCAGTTCGTCGGCAATCCGATTCAGCTGCTTACGGAACTTATGGACGATTTTCTGGGAGGTAGCGTACGCTTGTTCCACCAGCCGCAATACCTCCTGATCGATGAGCTGCGCCGTCTTTTCACTGTAATCGCGACGTTCATGAATCTCACGTCCTAAGAATACCATTTCTTCACGTTCTCCGTAAGTACGCGGTCCGAGCTTCTCGCTCATGCCGTACTGGGTCACGATCTGGCGAGCCAAGAGGGTCG
Source organism: Patescibacteria group bacterium (assembly GCA_049325535.1). GTDB lineage: Bacteria > Patescibacteriota > Patescibacteriia > UBA10025 > JAHIVO01 > JAXDBW01. The sequence continues at coordinate 115,303 of JBMOKY010000001.1, read as the reverse complement.
CCTGAGACAGGTCGCTGCTGGCACCAGTGGTGATTTCAGAAAATACCTCCTGCTCCGCCACGCGGCCACCCAGCATCACGGCCAGTTCCTCGATAAATTCAGTGCGCGAGTGGAGGCGTTTGTCCTGTGAGGGGACTTTCAGCGTATAGCCGCCGGCGCGGCCGCGGGATATGATGGACACTTTGTGCACCGGGTCAGCGTGCGGCAGTACATGGGCAACCAGCGCGTGTCCCGCCTCATGATAGGCGATCGTTTTCTTTTCCTCATCGCTGATGACGCGACTTTTCCGCTCAGGCCCGAGCATCACCTTTTCGATACTCTCCAGGCATTCCCGCTGGCTGATCGATTTCTGATCACGACGGGCGGCCAGGAGTGCCGCTTCGTTCAGTACGTTCGCCAAGTCAGCGCCGGAAAAGCCCGGTGTCCGTTCGGCTACCTCGCGCAGATTCACTGACTGGTCAAACGGTTTTTTGCGCGCGTGCACTTTCAGGATGGCTTCGCGATCATTGATATCCGGATCATCCAGCACGACCCGACGGTCAAACCGGCCCGGGCGCAGCAATGCCGGATCGAGCACATCCGGCCGATTGGTAGCGGCCATCACGATCACATTCGTATCAGTATCAAATCCGTCCATTTCCACTAAAATCTGATTCAGCGTCTGCTCCCGTTCATCATGCGATCCGCCCAGCCCGGCCCCACGCTGGCGGCCGACGGCGTCAATTTCATCGACGAAAACGATGCACGGCGCGGCCCGCTTCGCTTTCTTGAATAAGTCACGAACCCGCGAAGCACCGACGCCGACAAACATCTCCACAAATTCAGAACCGGACATATGGAAAAACGGGACATTTGCCTCGCCGGCAACCGCTTTAGCCAATAGTGTTTTACCCGTACCGGGGGAGCCAATCAAAAGGACGCCTTTGGGGATCGTGGCGCCGAGTGCCAAAAATTTCGAAGGGTTTTTCAAAAAATCGATCACCTCTTTGAGCTCTTCTTTCGCCTCTTTGACACCAGCCACATCCTTAAACAGCACCCGCTTTTTGGGGGACTGTTCCTTTTGTTCGCGTGCGCCGCTCTGACCAAATGACATTGCCCGAGAATTCGCCCCCTGCACCTGGCGCATCATCAGCCAGAAAAAAAGGACGATTAAGACGAATGGCAGCAGGAAGGGCAGTATCGCGCTCAACCAAAAACCAAATCCACTATTGTCCTTGATAGTAATATTTGCCGACTGGATGCGTTCCCCAGGCACACCATAGTCAGCCAAGAGTGCCGGCACGCTGTCCGATTCCTTGGTGGATTCAAATGTCTCGCCATCTTTGGTTTGGACCGTCAGAGTATTCCCCTCCACCGTGATGGATTCGACCTGTCCGGCCTGTACTTTATCGACCACGCCGCTGAATGACAGGGGTTCCGGCTTCTGGGTCTGACCATTAAATACGCTGAATACCAGCATGACGCCGATAAATACGACGACGAAAATCAGTACATTCTTCATTAAATTTCTGCCCATGAGAATTGGTATGGATAAAAAATAATACTTACGCCTGCAAATCGCAAAAAGCGATTTATAGTATACCCAAAAAACGCACATTTCGCAACTGCCTATGGCCGATGACAAAACGTGCGTTTGTGGAGACGGATGAATTATGCCGCCGGTGGTTCGGCGGGCGGGGTTTCGGCCGGCGCGTCAGTAGCAGCGGCCGGCTCTGATGCCGCCGGTGGTTCGGCGGGCGGGGTTTCGGCAGCGGGTTTGTGCGCCGCTTTGAGTGATAGCCCCAGGCGATGGTCAGCCGGTTCGATGGAGAGAATTTTGAATTTATATTCCTGACCGGCAGTGACCACTTCTGCTGGATCGCTGATCCGTTTATCTGACAGTTCTGAGATATGAGCCAGTCCGTGTATATCCCGGTCCAGCTCCACAAATGCGCCAAACGGATTTGCTTTCAGTACCACGCCGGTGACAATATCGCCCACCTTATATTTACTGGTGACATGTTTCCACGGATCGTCCTGGAGCGCCTTGATCGACAGGGAGATGCGAGACCGATCAATGCTGATGATCTTTGCCTTCACGGTTTCGCCCACTTTAATATAATCTTTCGGATCGTCGATACGCTGCCAGGCTAATTCGGAAATGTGCACCAATCCCTCGAGATTTTCGCCGAATTCAATAAAAGCGCCGAAATCAACCACGCCGGTGACACGTCCCTCGATCACATCGCCTACTTTGTACTGCGAAATAATTTCCTGTTGTTTTTCTTCCCAAGCGGCTTTTTCCGAGACGATCAGTTTATTGTCTACTTCATTGACGTCGATCACCTTAACTTTCAGTTCCTGGCCGATGAATTGGGACAGCAGTTCGAGAATCTTGTTCTTATCACCACCTTCGACGCGCGGATAGTGTTCCACGGTCAATTGGGAAACCGGCAGAAAGCCTTCGATATTACCGACCTTGGCCATCAGTCCGCCCTTATTCGCCTCGATAATCGGTACACCAATAACCTCGCCTTCTTTCAGCAGACGGTCCAGCTCATTCCACGCTTTCTGATGTCCGGCCTGGCGGAATGAAAGTTCCATTTCGCCGCGCTCATTTTCCAATTCCAAAACGGTGGCTTCCACCCGATCGCCGACTTTGAGGTGTTCATAGGTACCGGATTCGTCGATCATTTCTTTGCCCCGGACGATGCCGGTGGTGATCCCATCGATGTCCAGTTGTACTTCATTGCTCGAAGCATTGATCACGGTTGCCTTGACTACGTCATTGACCGCGGGGAGTTGTGGCTGCTCGCCGCTGTCAAGTAATTCCTGCATGGCTGATTTTTTCGCTGTGTCGTCAGTCATAAAATATTTTGTGGAGGAGCGAACCGGAGATGGCAGAATATACCGCGATAGTCGCCTATCCAGTTGCTCCTTCCAAGGGAGTTAATAATTAGATTAGTAATGTGTACCGCATACCGTACACCAAAGCCGGTTTTTTGGCAAGAGGGTGGTTCGGGAGGTATACTATACCCATGCCCAAAGCGAACCTACCAAAAATAAAGCTCGGCACGGCCCGACAGATAGCCAAAAACCTGGTTACTGACAAATACGGCCACCAGGTCAGTGAAACCCGGCTGAAAAAATTCATGCAACAGGACAAAGACCTGCGCAAATTTGCGTACAAAGGCGACGCTGCCAGTATGACCAAATTCCAGGCAAAAAAGTTTTTCAATAAAGTAGTGGATAATGCCAAAACCACCGGCGCGTTCAAAATGAGCCGCCTTGCCAAAAAAATGGGCATCACCGAAACCAGGCCGCGCGTCTCCGATATCGCCCTGAATAAAGTCTACGGCCAAGCCAGCCAGACCGAATACGATGCCACCCCCCACGACACCGGCCCCACCCTAGAAGAACAATCCCGGGCGCGACGCCGGGAAAAAATGATGAAAACCCTCCACAAACGGGAACGGGCTGAGGAAGTCCAGCGCGAAGAACAGCAACAAGGGAAAGACGCTCCTGATTCCGGCGAACAAAAATCGTCAATCGCCCCGCCGCCGCGCGCCGGGAGCGGCTCCATCCCGAGCACCATCGGCGCTCCGCCGCCAAACCAAGCGGCCAGCCCAGGCAGCGTCCCTCGCCCCAGCCAAAAAACCGTCCAACTCGGCTGTCTGATTTTTCCAGTGGAAAATCAAACGCCGCACATCCCTGGTTTCGACTTGGTGGCCCAAAAAATATCAAACTTCATCACCCAGCGACTGACCAGCGCCCGCCTATTTCCGGTACTGTCCAGCGGGGCACTCTGGGACGCGCTGCATCAGATGCGCCTGGATACTATTCCGGCAAGCCACGACACCGACGCCCGCCGGCATGTCGCCGAACGGGCCGGTGCCACCCTGTTTGTCGGGAGTACCATTTCCCAATCCGGCCAATTCACCGAACTCTCCAGTATCCTGTACAATACCCGCACCGGCACCACCATCAAACTGGCATATCTGAAGGAGCCGCTCAATGATCAGTTCAGTTTTGAGCGAAAAATCGGCTGGCAGATAGATGCCGCTCTCAGCAGCCAGTCCGATGACAATGCAACCCCTCCGCCCTCATCGGCCGACGCAGTCGAGCTGCCGATTTAACGGCCCATCCGCGCTTTACGAACGAGCTGTTTTGTGGTACGCTCAAGCTCACTAACAGAATATTTTTCCTATGTATATCACTTGGCTGGGACAGTCATGTTTTAAGATTCAAACCAAGGATGCGACTGTCATCACTGACCCTTATGATCCGAAATTGGGACTGAAACTGCCCCGCCTCACCGCTGATGTGGTCACCGTGAGCCATGATCACTACGACCATAATAATGTCGGGGCGGTCGCCGGTGAACCATTTATCGTCGATAACCCCGGTGAATACGAAATCAAGGGAATCGCCATCCGCGGTATCACTTCATGGCATGACGACCGGGATGGAGCGGAACGGGGAGTAAATACGATATTTACCATCGATGCCGAGGAGATGCGTATCGCCCATCTCGGTGACCTGGGGGCCATGCTCACTGATACCCAGCTCGAACACCTGGACCATGTCGACATCCTGATGATCCCGGTGGGTGGCACCTACACCATCGACGCGGAAACCGCGGCGAAAGTTGTAAACGAGATAGAGCCGCGCATCATCATCCCCATGCACTACCGCATCACGGGACTCAAAGAAGTAAAACTCGCTGGCGTGGACGCCTTTTGTAAAGAAATGGGCGTCACTCCAAATGGCAGTCTGGAAAAACTGCGACTGACCAAAAAAGAGTTGCCGGTGGAGGATTCTCAGGTCATCATACTCAAACCCTAACCATCTGCTATGACCCCAGTCGATGGCATCAGCGCACCGCGCGCAAAACGCCCCACCCGGAAAAAACCATCAGCAGCAAAAAAATCAGCAGCGGCCACGCCTGTTACCGCACCGATGACCAGCATCCCCACCCACGCGCTGCCCACTCCTGAAACGAAATCACCCAGCCGCCGGTCGGAACTTTTGATGTGGGCGAGTGCCATCATCATCACTGCCATCATATGTATCGTCTGGATCGGCCTCTATAGCAATGGCCGGCTGACCGATACCCAGCAATCATCATTCTTTGGTAAAATTTCACAGAGCCTGTCTGGACTCATCAAAACCATACAGACCGACTGGCTCAAATTGCAGGACACATTCGATGATTCCACCAATACCAATGCCCCCAGCGAGGAACGCATTCGGGATTTAGAAGAGCACGTCTTCCCTCAATTCGAAGATCCAACCAAACAATAACTATGACCGCGAAGAAAAAACAACCCGCCAGCCCCGTATCGGCACAGCCGGATGCAGCCCAATCCTCAAACCGAGGACGAGTAGAGCTCCAGCCCATCATCGAGGAAATGCAATCCTCATACATTGATTATGCCATGTCGGTCATCGTGGCACGAGCATTGCCCGACGTCCGTGACGGTATGAAACCGGTCCATCGACGCATTCTCTACGCCATGTGGACGATCGGCCTCCGAGCCGGGGCAAAATTCCGCAAATCAGCCACCGTGGTTGGTGAAGTCTTAGGTAAATATCACCCCCATGGCGACTCCGCCGTCTATGATTCCATGGTTCGCATGGCCCAGTGGTTTGCCATGCGCTACACACTGGTGTCTGGGCAGGGAAACTTCGGCTCCATGGATGGCGATTTTGCCGCGGCCATGCGCTACACCGAAGCGAAACTCTCCCGCATTTCCGAAGAGCTGCTCTTCGACATCGAAAAAGATACGGTCAATTTCATCCCGAACTACGACGGTTCGCAAAAAGAACCGCAAGTCCTGCCGGCGAAACTTCCCAATCTGCTCCTCAATGGTACGGTGGGTATTGCTGTCGGCATGGCTACTTCCATCCCCCCGCACAATCTCACTGAAATCATCGATGGTACCACATATTTGATCGACCACCCGGAGGCAAGCGTCAATGACCTGATGCAATTTATCAAAGGTCCGGATTTCCCCACGGGCGGTATTATATTTAATAAAAAAGATATCGAGCACGCCTACGGCACCGGCAAAGGTTCGATCGTGATGCGTGGAAAGGCCGACATCGTCGAGGAAAAGAGTGGCCAATTCCGTATCATCATCACTGAGATGCCCTATCAGGTAAATAAAGCGACGCTCATTGAAACGATTGCCAAACTGGTTCAGGACAAAAGGATCGATGGCATCCGGGACCTGCGCGATGAGTCGGACAAGGACGGTGTACGCATCGTCATCGAACTGAAAAAAGAAGCCTACCCCAAAAAAGTCCTCAACCGCCTGTATAATCTGACAAATCTCCAGACCTCTTTTCATATCAACATGCTGGCCCTGGTGGACGGCATCCAGCCGCGGGTACTGAATCTGAAGACCGTACTGGAAGAGTACATCAAACACCGGGAAGTGGTCGTCAAACGCCGCACCCAGTTCGACCTGGACCGCGCCAAGGATCGCGCCCATATACTTGAGGGCTTGAAAAAAGCGGTCGATAATATTGATGCGGTCATTCGCGTGATCAAAGCATCAAAAGATAAGGATGAAGCGCGGGCCAACCTGATGAAAAAATTCAAATTCAGTGAACGACAAGCTGAAGCCATCCTGGAAATGAAGCTGTCCCAGTTGGCAAATCTGGAGCGGCTGCGCATTTTGGAAGAACTCAAAGAAAAACGGGCACTGATCAAAGAATTAGAATCGATACTCTCATCGCGCAAACGCATCCTCGAGGTAATCAAATCCGAACTAAAAGGAATCCGAGACACCTACGGTGATGAACGAAAAACCCAGGTAAGCGCCGGCGCGGTCGGCGAATTTACCCAGGAAGACCTGATCCCGAATGAAGCCACGGTCATCATGATTACGCGTGATGGCTATATCAAGCGGGTTCCGCCAGAAACATTCCGGGTCCAGAAACGCGGCGGCCGCGGGGTCATCGGCCTCACCACCAAAGAGCAGGACACCGTGGATAATCTGATTACCACCACCACCCATGCCGATCTGCTATTCTTCACCACCAAAGGACGAGTATTCCAGCTGAAAGCATACGACGTCCCGCCGGCATCCCGCACGGCCAAAGGTCAGGCCATCGTCAATTTCCTCCAGCTCGGGCCGGAGGAAAAAATCACTGCCGTCCTGTCTCTGGCTGACCTCGGCGATTTCAAATTCCTGGTGATGGCCACAAAAAACGGTGTCATTAAAAAAGTTGATCTCAGTGATTTCGCCTCAGTGCGCCGGTCCGGACTTATAGCCGTCAAACTGAAAACACAAGACACGCTCGAGTGGGTCAAGCCGTCGACCGGCAAAGACGACGTCATCATCGTCACTGAGCAAGGACAGGCTATCCGCTTCAGAGAGAAGCAGCTCCGCTCCATGGGCCGCAACGCCGCTGGTGTCCGGGCGATCCGATTGAAAGGCAATGACAAAGTCTCGGGCATGGATATGATCAATGAAGGCAAAGCCGACCAGAATGAGCAGCTTCTGGTCGTCATGGAAAAAGGATTTGGCAAACGCTCGAACCTGTCGAACTATCGCATCCAGGGTCGCGGCGGCAGCGGCATCAAAACCGCTAAAATCACCCCGAAGACCGGCCGCATCGTCTCGGCATTCATCGTCAATGCCAAACTGGCCGAAGAAGACCTGATCGTCATTTCCGATAAGGGCCAGGTCATCCGCATGCCACTGAAAACCGTCTCCGTACTCGGCCGTGCCACTCAGGGCGTCCGCTTGATGCGCCTTTCGGATGACAAAGACGGCGTCTCCACCGTGACGTTTGTGTAACTCATCCACAACTTTTTAAAAAACCAAAAACCTTCCCTTCACCAGGAAGGTTTTTATGTATTCCTATTATGTCTACATAATGACAAATAAAAGAAATAATGTTCTATATATTGGCGTCACTCGAAATTTAGAATACCGAGTATGGGAACATAAAAATAAAATTAAACCCGGATTTACTAGTCGATACAAAATTAACAAACTCGTCTACTATGAAGAATTTGTGATGCTCATGGATGCGGTACAAAGGGAAAAGCAGATGAAGAACTGGCACCGTGACTGGAAATTTAACTTAGTGCGCAAACATAACCCAGCGATGGTTGATTTGGCAGCAGAGTGGTCCGAAAGAGATCCTGAAACGAGTTCAGGATGAGGACAATATATACCTCCTCATGCCGAACTTGTTTCGGCATCCCCCAGTAAAAAATCCAGGCGACATGCATACGCACATCGCCTGTTGTTTGATCCGCCACACGGGTAGCTGAGCGACTAGGCTTCGTCACCACCACCACAATGTCGCGGACCAACACCGGAACCGAGGAACCTCTTCATGGATCAACCTCCATCTGAGTCGCCGCGAAGTGGGTAACCACCGTTACCGGGTTCATGATTCAGGCCGGTTGTTCGCATCGGCACCTCCTCATGGTTGGAAGAACGAAAAACACGTACCAGCATTGGTACGCCACCAGTATATACCTTTCTTACTTGAAGTAAAGTTCTAAAATTCTTTGCTCCAAATAAATTAGAAACAGGGGGTCCGGGGGATCCTCTAAGCCCCTCCTATCATGCAGGCAGTATCTGGTCAGTGGCGCATAGGAGCCCCCGGTAACTTTTTCTGTCACTTTTTGGTCACTCAAAAAGTGACAAATCAAAATAAAAAACCGTCCATCCAATAGTTGAACGAACGGCTTCTTTCCCTTGTGCACGATTCCTATGTGCAGTCTATGACCCGCGTCCTATGCGGTCGCGGTGGTGATGAGTTCGCGAAATTCCGCGAGCTGGAACGGTTTCCCGATGGTACGGATCGTACATCCACTCAGATCAGCCGTGGCTTGGCTGAGCTTCTGAGGGTTCCCGGACATCAGGATGATCGGCACCCGTAAGCCCTGTTCACGCAGCGCGTGAATGAGCTCCGGCCCGGTCATAGAGGGCATTTCCAGATCAGTAACCACGAGTGAAATGTCGTCGGCAGACTGCTGGAGATACTCCAGCGCTTGACGGCCGTCCACGCATGTCGTAACCTGAAACCCTTCCAGTTCCGCGATCTCCGTGACCAAGTCACGCAGCAGCGCATCGTCATCCACCACCAAGGCATGGCGCACTGACTGCATACAGACACTCCTTTCTGGAGTTTTGAGTGTTGCACTTCAGGAAATAGGGAGAAATTGACAACGTGCAATGACGATATGCGAGTATAGATGTGATGCGCTCCCTTGTCAATACTTATGATACACAGTATACTAATAATCGAATACCCATATGGTACAAGCAAAAAAACGATCCAAACAACAAAAACGCGAACGACGGTCCCACCACGGGATTACCCGGCTGACTCTCTCGACGTCAACGAAGAGCGGCAAACCACACCTGCCCCACCACGTCAACCCATTTGACGGATTTTATCGGGGTCGCGATGTGCTGCAGCTCGACGAACGAGCCTCCCGCAAAGAAAAGAAGGCTAAGAAAAAAGACGATAAGGCCAAAAACCGCTAAGGGCTATGTCAAACCGTCACCTCTCCCGAACCATCGCCATGCAGTCATTGTATGAGTGGGATTTTAATAAACTCGACGCACAGGCGCTTTCGACGCTCGCCGAGGAAAATATGAAATCATTTGCTCCGGATTTCAATGATAATGGCTTTGCCCAACACATCATCAAAGGCGTCATCAATAATATAGATGACATCAACGCCCTCATCACCACCTACGCTCCCGAATGGCCACTGGAACAAATCACCGTCGTCGACCGAAACGTGCTCCGCATCGGCATTTATGAATTGAAATTCTCAAAAGGAGAAATCCCGCCCAAAGTCGCCATCAATGAAGCTATTGAATTAGCCAAAACATTTGGCGGTGAGTCCTCTGGCAAATTCATCAATGGCGTCCTGGGAAGTATTTATAAAGACATGGTGGCGCAAGGCGAGACGGCCATCAGCGAACCGACCGGTCAGCCCCACCAACCGATTAATCCATCATCTGAAACGAGCGCTCCGCCGACCGCATAAGGCGAGCATTGGTTTGAGATGGTTGTCAGCAGGATATGCATGACTCCACATCACTTGAACAGTCCCTCAAGATAACATTCATCAATAAGGATATCCTCCGACAGGCGCTGGTGCACCGGTCGTTTCTTAATGAAAACCGGAATTTTCCGCTGGGGCACAATGAGCGTCTGGAATTCCTGGGCGATGCCGTATTGGAGCTCGTGGTCACCGAATACCTCTACCTTCATTTTGATAATCCGGAAGGCGAGCTGACCAACTGGCGGGCCGCCATGGTCAATGCCAAAACGCTTTCGGATATTGCCGAAACATTCCACATCTACGAATACCTCCACCTGTCACGAGGCGAGGCAAAAGACGCAAATGCCAAGGCCCGTTCCTACATTCTGGCCAATGCGTTCGAGGCTATCATCGGCGCTATCTATCTCGACCAAGGCTGGGACGTTGCCAAGCAATTTATCGCTGACCACGTCCTGTCCCGGCTCGACGATATCCTGAAACATAAACTCTATATCGACCCGAAGAGCCGCTTTCAGGAGGCCAGTCAGGATCGCATGGGTATCACCCCGCACTACACCGTGCTGGAAGAAAGCGGCCCGGATCACGCGAAAAAATTCGTGATCGGTGTCTATCTCGGCGGGGAGATGATCGCCCAAGGCGAGGGGACGTCAAAACAGGAAGCACAAGTAGCCGCGGCGGAGAATGCGCTCGCGGCGAAGGGTTGGTAACTACCTGGACTTGACGCCCTACCAGTAAAAGCGTACGGTTGTTGCGAAACCGTTGTTTTTAAATACCAAAAAATTTTCCAGGAGGTACGATGGCTGGTAATCAATCTGATACGACGCGGATACGGTCCGAGGTGGGGAAGGTTATCAGAATTTTCCACGAACTCAACTGTGTCGGCGTGCGCGTCCGGCATCGGGTAGAGCAGGGCCAGACGCTGCTCTTCGAGAGTGGACGGCGGACACATACTGACCAGACCGTCACCGCGTCTTCGATCCAGGTAAACCGGCGGCCCCGCAAGAGGGTCAACCGCGGAGAAAAATGCTCCATCCAGGTCCAGGACGCCGCCGAGTTCCACCACGGCATGCTCATCTTCCGTGCCTGAGCAGTCCTGCCGATCGCTTCGGCGTATCAACGCCCCTCGTTGATACGCCTTTTTTATTTCACGGCGGTCGATACGTGGTCGATATACCACTCACAATACATTTGACAGCGCATGTCCCCATGATAAAGTAAACGGCAAATAAACCCCGCTAGAAATAGCACACCAATCACAATCCAACACAGGAGGTGTCGTATGGCCAATGGAAATCTTGTTCCCGTCGGCCACGTATTCCGGGTCTTTCCGGGCAAATACGGTCCGTATTTCGGGATCAATGTGGGAAGCCATGGATTCGTGCCGCATGAAGAGCTGGTGCTGGCCAATGGAGAACGGCACATTACGGTAAAGGTTTCGACCATCGAGATCAACCGCAACCGGACAAACGTGGCCAAACCCGGCAACAGTTGCGCCATAAAAACGGCGCACCCGCTCCCCGACGATTTCGCCGTCGATGAATCAACCCTTGTGTTCGTCGACAAGCATCACGCCGATGCTGCTGAGACCGCTGAACAGGTGATCTCACCCCGCCCTCCCAAATTCCGCGACCTTGAGCTCGCCGCCTCCAGACGGTCGTCCGACCACTTCACCACCCAGTAAACGGCCATCCTGGCCGTACCAACCAATGAAAACGCGTCAGCAACCTCAACTGACGCGTTCTTTTTTGTGTCGCGCTCATACAATTCCGCCGACATGATTTGACAACAAACATTTCCATGATAGAGTAAACGGAAATCAAAAGTCCCCACAAACAGAACGTCAAAAAAACCAACAACCACACAGGAGGTGTCCCATGGCTCACGATGAAAAACTCGTGCCCGTCGGAAACGTTTTCGCTACCTACCCCGCGCATGACGAGCACGACATCATCATCGGCATCGAGGTAACCGAGCATCCCTTCGGTACCCGAAACGCGCTGGTCATCCAGCATCCGCATGACCCCAATCGGTCGTTTACCATCCGGGTCCACACCCTGGAGCACGAACGGATGCGGACCAATGTCGCCCACCCGGGCAAGGAGTACGGCGTCAAACCGTTCCGCGTCGGCAGCGAAACGCTGATCGTAAATCCGACCGGCTGGAAGGTTTTTGCCCCGGCCCACCAATCCGCCGGCGCCGCCCAACGCACACCGAGGACCTGGCCGCGGCCGCCGCGCCCGGAAAACCGGCGCGTACTCGGGCAGATAAAGTAATTCTGCCACTCACCGATTTTGCTCTTGTCAGGGGCTGGTCACCGAAAGACCCGCCCCTCTTATTTTATTTGACGGGCTCAAGGGTCTGTGTTACGGTCAGAAAAATAAAAATACATTCTCCATCGCATAACCATCACCCACGGAGGTTCGTCGTGATCATGTACAAAATCGTCCTGGTGGACGGAAATACCGAACACGAGCTCGGATACTGCAGCTCAGACCGCTGGCCTGATGCCGGCGAGACAGTCGAAATGGACTTCCGTTTCTCCGGCGAGAACCATGCTCTGCCGAGTAGCTGGAAATTCCAGGTAGTCGAGTGCGACCCCGCGCTGAGAATAGTCAACGTCAGCCGCCTGACCACCTGACGCGATCGTCGGTTCTGCCGACACCCAAACCAGCCCTACGCGCGCCCCGCTCTGCGGGCGCGCTTTTTATTGACCAGCCACCTGACTGATGCTAAGGTAGGGGGAAACCAAAATAAACCAGAGAAACCGTTCTCATCACAACCTATTCACCGCATGGAGGTAAAACATGCAAACCTTTGTGGAAAAACTGAAGCATGCCCAGGAAATTTCGGGCAGCATGATGATCGTCGGCCTGGATTTCGACGAAAAGAAAGTCCCCGGCGAAATCACCGAGCTCTTCCACATCAGCCCCGATGCCGCCATCGAAAAATTCAACCGCACCATCGTCGAGGTCACTGCCGAGCGCTGCTGCGGCTGGAAACCGAACCTGGCTTTTTACGAAAGCCAGGGCCGGAAAGGATGGAAAGCCCTGGAGCGGACGGTCCGGTACATCCGGCAGATCTGCCCAAACCACGTCATCATCCTCGACGGGAAACGGAACGACATCGGCAACACCGCCGAGCAGTACGCAGCCGCCCTGTACGGAATCGGTGGCGACGCGGTCACCTGGAACCCCTACATGGGCAATGAAACGGCTCAGCCGTTTTTCGACCTGCATCTGGGCGTCTTCGGCCTCTGCCTCACGTCAAATCCGGGCAGTGCCGACTACCAGTCCCTCCCGGTACAGCCGGCAGTGAGCGCTGATCAGCCGATTATGCCCGTGTATATGCACGTGGCCATCCAGTCAACCGGTGCTTTCGGCGCCAGTGGCAACTATGGCCTGGTGGTCGGCGCGACCAAGCCCGCTCAGCTGGCTGAAATCAGGGCGGCGGTCGGACCGGACATCCCGCTGCTCATCCCGGGACTGAAAACCCAGGGTGGCGAAGCCGCGGCAATCATCGCTGCCAATAATGGCGGGCTGGCCGTGGTCAACGTTTCCCGCAGTGTACTTTACGCCTCGCGGGAGGCCGACTGGGCGCAGGCGGCCAAGGCCGAGGCGCAGAAAACCAATGATGAATTGAACGAGCTGCGCGCCACAGCCTAGCCGTCCGGAGGACATCCGTGCCATCACCTGAGCCACGTTTCCGCGTCTCATATGTGACGCGGAATGATCAGATCGAGATCGCCCGGCTGGCTGGCCACATCGACAAAAGCGCAGCAGCAACATCATTCAGTGACCATATCACAGAATGCCTGGGTCGAAACATCAGAGGATTCTGCCTGAATCTCGAGGGAATCGAGCATATAGACAGTATCGGACTCGGACTACTGCTCAGTGTCATGATCCGCATCAAAAATGTCGGTGGAGCATTGACGCTCTGCTGTATATCTGACCAGGTCATGGCCGTCATCCACGCAGCTCACCTCGACATGGTCTTTGATTTCCGGCCCACAGAATCCGAAGCGCTCCACGATCTCATGCAAACCGTAAACCACAAACTGCGCATATAAGCGCATACAAAGGATGTATTCATGGAAACACAGCAACTGGCCACACCACGTGACCTCTGCCTGTTCAATCATCGGCTGCAGCTCGAGGCCATCCACAAAGGGTTTCTCATCCCCACCGAGGAAATCCTCCGGCTGCTCGGCATCGCCAATGCCCATTGGTACTTCGACTACGCCGGTGACCCGACACGACCGCATGCCCTGCTCACCAGCGGCAAGCACTCCGACGGGTATATCAACTGCAGCGAGTTCTTTGAGTACCCGCGCATGGAGGATCTGATGGCCGCCCAGCTGGCCAAACAGCTGCTGGACGCGGGCATCGCATTCGGCGGCGTCGACTGGGTACTCTCGTCACCGATGGCCGCCATCACGTTCGGAACAAAAGTCGCCGCCCATCTGGGAGCTCGTTTTGCCTTCACGGAGGAGAAGGACAAAATGAAACAGCTCATGCGCTTCGGCATCAAACCGGGCGAAACTGTTCTCCAGGTGGAGGAACTAATTACCGAGGCGACTACCCTGCGGGCGCAGCATGAAGCCCTGCGACAGGCCACTGACGGCGGCGCGAAACTGATACCGTTCGTCGGGATTTTCTTCAATCGCTCCGGTGAAAAGGCGTTCGGCAGCCAGCAGTATGTCGCGGTCGTCGACCAGCCCATGCCGCGCTGGACGCTGGACGAGTGCCCCCTGTGCCAGAAGGGTTCTGAAGCTATCCCGCCGAAGAAGCCCCGCACAAACTGGGAATTGCTCACCGGCACCAGGTCGGCAGCATAACCATCGCGCGCTTCCAGCGCGTACCATCGCAACTACACATCCGGGACTCTGGCCATTTCAGAGTCCCGATTTTTTTATCCGAGAGACACTATTTGACGTAATACCGGACGCATGTTACCCTTGCAATAATTTGAGTTAAAACACAAATAATTACAGTTTTATTAACAATCTAGCCACCCTCAATGGAGGGCAGGAGGTTTTAATGTATCCCTATTCACACATCTTGAGCACCAATGATTTCCCCGACGGCGCATCCATTCATGACATGGTAGTCGCCGGGCAAAAGATGGTTCCCTATGCCCTTGCCCGCTCCGCCCCGACCGGATTTCCTACCAAAAAAGGAACTCTGCTGTTCCTGGAACCGAGCACGCGAACTCTCGGCTCATTCATGCAAGCGATGCTGAATCTGATGATGCGGACGCACCAGATCTCGGGAGCCGAGGGCACCTCGCTGGTCAAGAAAGAGAGTTTTGCCGACACGGCCCGGATGCTGGCTGACCAGGGAGCGGACGTGCTGGTGCTGCGCTCAGGTCTGGAGGGTGGAGCGCGGTGGATGGCCGAAGTGCTGGAGGATTACGGTCGGGAGGTCACCGTCCTGAATGGCGGTGACGGCCGGAACCAGCATCCGACCCAGACCATGCTCGACTTGCTCACCATCCTGATCAAAAAAGGACGGCTCGATAATCTGCATATCGGCCTGGTCGGCGATCTGGCAAACGGCCGGACCGCTGTCTCGCTGATACAGGCACTGCGGCATTTCGAAAATATCAGGGTTACCCTGGTGGCGCCAAAAGGCGCGGAAATGCTGTCACAGTACAAGGCAGGTATCAATGTCGTGTGCGAGAGTGAGTCCATGGAGGCGCTCAAGGAATGCGACGTGATCTATGTGACCAGGTTCCAGCTGGAACGCATCGCTGATGTGGCGCTGCGTCTGGCGGTACAGGGTACGTACGTGTTCAACAAGAAATTCCTTGACATATGCAAACCCGATGTGATCGTGATGCACCCGCTTCCCTCAGTCGAGGAGATCGATCCGGACATCAAAAACGATCCGCGCATGGTGGCTTTTGAACAGGCCCGCTACGGCATCCCCACTCGCATGGCGCTCATCGCCCGGGCGCTGCTCAATCCATTCGTAGGTATCGGCCGCCCACGGCATGATGCCGATCTGCTGATCAATGCCGAAAGCATCCGCATCGAAGACCGGGGCAAACCGGTCAAGCACTTCCAGCCGATCACGACGGGAACCGTCATCGATCATCTTCCTCCGAATCGAGCGATTGCCGCCCTCCATCTGTTGGAACAGCTGACCTCCATCGGCGACAACCATCCGCGGCAGCTGGTGCAGTTGGTGCGCTCCCGCAAATACGAGGGGCTGAAAGATGTGATGTTGCTCTCGGGTATCACGCTTCCCGACGTCGCGGCGGCCACGCTCCAATTCATCTTCCCGGAAATCACCATCAATGAATTCCCGGGCAATGAAACCCAGCTGAAGAAACGCTTCCACATCCCCTCCCACGTCTTCGGTGTGTTCCGCTGCCTGAATAGCAGCTGTATCACCAATGCCGACCCCGAGGCGGCTACCATCTTCCGGGTGCTCGATCGGAGTACGCCCGGCTCAGTCTGCCGCTGCCACTACTGTGAACGGGATTTCCCGCACGACCAGTTAGTGGCCCGGCTCTGTGCCTAGGCCATCTCCAGTTCTGTCTGTACTTTCGCCGTTCCTGGTTTACAGGAACGGCGGCTTTTTTTACTTGACGCTGCGCTGGGGGCGGTGGTACGGTGAATGACTAAAAACAGAATACAAACAGATATTTAACAATAGAAAAGAAGGAGGAATCCTCGTGAACAAAATGTTCAGACGCATTGAACCAGGGTTCGAGTATTGTTTCAATATTGAAACAAGTCGCCCCCTGACGACTGATGAGATGGCAACCCTCAGGTTGATCCTGGCGGAGACGTTTGAACCGGAACAATTCGGCGAACGCTCCCTGCTGGACGGCACAAACCGGCGCATCATTGAAGTCGGTCCGCGCCTCAACTTTGAAACAGCCTTCTCAACCAATGCGGTCGCCATCTGCCACGCCTGCGGTCTGACCGCCATTACTCGGCTGGAACGCTCACGGCGGTACGTCGTCCCTGACGGAATAACGGACGCGGACTTCATTGCCCAGCGCCATGACCGGATGACGGAATGCGCCTATCCCAACCCGCTCGCCACCTTTGACAGCGGCGCAAAACCGGCCCAGACCTATGCCATCCCGCTGATGGAAAAGGGTATGGCGGAACTGATCCGGGTCAACCGGGAAATGGGACTATCATTCGACGAGCAGGATATGAAATTCTATTTCGACCTGTTTGTCCGTGTCTACCAGCGCAATCCGACCAATGTCGAACTGTTCGACCTGGCTCAGAAAAACAGCGAGCATTCTCGACATCCGTTTTTTAGGGGTCGCTTGATGATTGACGGGATGCCCGTACCTCGTACCCTGATGCAGATCATCAAGTCAACGCTGGAAGCGAATCCTGGCAACAGTGTCATCGCCTTTGGCGACAACTCTAGCGCCATCAAAGGGTATACGGTCTGGACGATCATTCCTGAGCATCCGGGCACCTGCTCACCGTTTTCCCGACAACAACGTACCTACCACCTGGTCTTTACGGCGGAAACGCATAACTGGCCGACACTGGTGGCGTGTTTTGCAGGCGCAGAAACGGGTACCGGCGGACGGGAGCGGGATAATAACGCGACCGGACGCGGGTCACTAACGGTGGCGGCTACCGTGGGCTATGCCTTCGGTTGCCTCAACCTATCTGACTACCATATCCCCGGCGAAGACCGAACGTTTGACTACCCACCACAGTATGAAACGCCGCTCAGCGTGATCACTCAAGGCTCTTACGGAGCCAAGGATTACGGCAATAAGTACGGCGAGCCGCTGATTGTGGGATTTTGCCGTAGCTTCGGCCAACGTCTACCCGGCGGTGAACGGTGCGAGTATATCAAACCCATTCTGTTCACCGGCGGCATCGGCCTGATCAGCGACACGCACCTGCAGAAGGAGGCGCCCGAACCCGGTATGCTCATCGTCCGCATCGGCGGACCGGCCTACCGGATCGGGTTCGGCGGCGGCGCCATGTCCAGTATGGCTTCTGGTGTAAACCAGGACCTCAAACTGGAATTTGACTCTGTCCAGCGTGGTGATGCGGAAATGGGACAGAAGACTTTCCGCGTCATCCGTGCCTGTGTAGAACTGGAAGCTGACAATCCGATTGCTAGTATCCATGACCAGGGTGCCGGCGGCCCGTCCAATGTACTGAGCGAACTGGTGGACCCGGCAGGAGGCCGCATCCATCTGGATCGCATCACTTTGGGCGATCAGACCTTGGCCGATGTGGAGATATGGTGCGCTGAATTCCAGGAGAGCTACGGATTGTTGATACGGGCTAACCGAATTGACGACTTCCGGGCAATCTGCAAACGGGAAAAGGTACCATGTGACGTGGTCGGCGAGATCACCGGTGATGGGCGCGTGGTGGTCGTGAATGACCGTACCGGCTCGATACCGGTCGATCTGGAACTGGCCAAAACGCTCAGCGGTATTCCGCAAAAAACGTTCCAGCTGGAACGTATACCACGGAAACTCAAGCCGCTGGCTATCCCGTCGAATCTGGGTATTGCCGAGGCACTGTGCGATGTACTGCGTTTGCCAAGTGTGGGATCGAAGACAAACCTGACAAACAAAGTAGATCGCAGCGTCACCGGTCTGGTCGGCCAGCAGCAATGCTGTGGTCCGCTCCAATTGCCGGTGGCTGACTACGGTGTCATGGCGATGAGCCATTTTGAACTGGTTGGCGGAGCTACCAGCATCGGTGAACAACCGATCAAAATGCTGGTGGATCCGGAAGCTGGTGCCCGTATGTCCGTGGCCGAAGCCTTGACGAACATCGTATTCGCCCGACTGAGTGGATTGGTGGACATCAAGTCATCGGTCAATTGGATGTGGGCAGCGAAGCTGCCTGGCGAAGGCGCCCGGCTGGTCGACGCGGCCCAAGCCATGGCCGACACCATGATCACTTGTGGCATCGCAGCCGATGGCGGCAAAGACAGTCTGTCAATGTCCTCCATGGTCGGCGATGAACTGGTTAAGTCACCGGGCACCATGGTCGTCTCCGCTTATGCCACCATGGACGATATTACGAAGAAAGTGACGCCTGACATCAAGATGCCAGGCAGATCAAAGCTTCTGTATATTGATCTAGGTGATGGCGCATGTCGTCTCGGTGGCAGTGCCTTTGCCCAGAGCCTGGGACAGATTGGTGATGAGTGCCCGGATATTGAACATCCAGAAATGCTCGTCGCCATGTTTCAATCGATCCAGCGCCTCATCAGTCACGGTCGCATCCTGGCCGGCCATGACATCAGCGACGGGGGTCTCATCACGACGCTGGTAGAGATGGCTCTGTCGGGCTGGTGCGGGCTACGTATCGGACTGGATGACCAACGCGCTGCTCTTGATCAGCTGTTTGCTGAAGAGGCCGGCGCGGTGATCGAATACCTGCCGGAAAACGAGGCAGATGTGCTGCATGAACTGACCGGTCTGTCAGTAACTATACTTGGCCACACTACTACCGAACGTCGGATCATCTGCCGCCAGGGTACGGAAAACGTCCTGGATGTGGATACCGACACCGTTCTGCGATGGTGGGAAGCGACCAGCGACCGGCTCGAGCTGGAACAGATGGATCACCGGGTTGCCAAGCAGCAAACTGCCAATCACGGCAAACTACCTGCTGACTACCAGCTGACATTCACTCCGAAAAAAACGCCGGCGACAATCCTTGATCGGGATGACAAACCGGAGGTAATCATCCTGCGTGAAGAGGGAAGCAACGGTGATCGTGAGATGACGTCGGCGTTTCACCTGGCAGGTTTCAGGCCATGGGATGTCACCATGACCGACCTGCTCAATGGCCGCCTGACTGACTTCAGTCGATTCCGCGGCATGGCCATTGTCGGCGGATTCTCCTATGCCGATGTCCTGGATGCTGGTAAGGGTTGGGCGATGAGCATCCGATGCAATCCAACATTACTCAAGATGTTCGATGACTTCTTCACCCGGACTGACACATTCTCCCTCGGCGTCTGCAATGGATGCCAATGGATGACGTTAGCTGGAATCGTGCCACTGGCTGGCCTGCCGGCAGAGCAACAGCCGCGGTTCATCCGCAACCACTCACGGCGGTTCGACTCTCGCTGGGTGGCAGTGACCATTCCGGAGAGTCCGGCCATCATGCTGCAGGGCATGGCAGGCTCGACATTCGGCGTCCCCGTAGCCCATGGTGAAGGTCGTGCTTACTTTCCTGATCCGGAAGTGATGCGCCATGTCATTGAAAACGGTCTGGCACCCCTGTTCTATGTCGACGGGGACGGCCAACCGACTGAACAGTATCCATTCAATCCGAATGGCTCCCCGGGCGGCATTGCTGGACTCTGCTCGCCGGATGGTCGGCACCTCGCCATGATGCCTCATCCGGAGCGGGCATTCAAACTCTGGCAATGGCACTGGCTGCCATCCAAACTGCAGGGACTGGACGCCTCGCCGTGGCTCACGATGTTCCAAAATGCACATTCCTGGTGTACCCAATAGGAGGTATAGTACACCAGATCATCTATTTCCGCCGTTCCCTGAACGTATGTCAGGGTACGGCGGTTTTTTAATACTCCAGCACCATATCTGCATTGATGGATACAAGAAAATCTGTTATAATCGCATCCATGAAGGGCACATACCATGCCCTATTACCTTATTGAGTCATCTATTCCTTCTCCGCCATCTTCGGTTATGTACCTGCAACGAATCGTCATCCAAGGGTTCAAATCATTCGCCAATAAAACAACGCTGGAATTCAAGCCCGGCATCACCGCCATCGTCGGCCCGAATGGGTCCGGCAAATCAAATATTGCCGATGCGGTCCGTTGGGTATTGGGCGAACAAAGCCTCAAATCAATTCGCGGTAAAAAATCCGGCGATGTTATTTTTGCCGGCTCGGACAAAAAAACCCGCCTGGGCTACTGCCAGGTAGACATGATCCTCAATAATGAAGACCGCAAAGCGCCGCTCGACTACTCCGAAATCGTCATCACCCGACGCATGTCACGCGATGGTGAGGGAGAATATTTTATCAATAAAAACCGGGTCCGCCTCCAAGACATCCTCATGCTGCTGGCCAAATCGAACTTTGGACAGCGCACCTACAGTATTATCGGGCAGGGGACGGTTGATGCGTTCCTGGCCGCCAGTCCGACCCAGCGCAAGGAATATTTCGATGAAGCCGCCGGTGTCCGCCAGTACCAGATCAAAAAAGAGCAGGCGGAAAATAAGCTCAACCTGACGCGGGAAAATCTGCAGCAGGCCGATTTGCTGATCCAAGAAATCGAACCGCGCCTCCGCTCGCTGACCCGCCAGGTCAATCGGCTAGAACGCCGCGAGGAGGTATTGGCCCAGCTGAAGCAGCTTCAGCACACCTATTATACCGGGAGTTGGCACACGTTGCGCGAACAGCATAAAAAATTCGAGGCAAAATACCAGGAAGTCGATAGTACCCGCACAGCCCTGGAAAAAACCATGGCCACCATTGAGCAGCGCATGCGAGATCTGGCCGTCGGCTCATCTCGTCAGGATCGCTTCAGCCAATTACAGCGTCAATACGCCGATATCAGCACCCAGAAACAGCGTTTGCTCCGTGAACAGGCATCACTGCAGGGGCGCGTCGACAGTGCCCGCCAGGAATCGGGTGATGCAAATCTCGTGTGGCTGGAACGTCGCCTGGAGCAGCTCCAATCAGACACCGACAAATTGACCCAGGAACTGAAAACGGTTTCGGCCAGTGTCACCGAATACCAACGCGCATTTGCGGCTGCCGACACGTCCCACCAGTCACTCAACCAGGAATACCAAACTACCGCAGCACAGCTAACCGCCGCCAAAGAAGCGCTGGCAACAAAAAAGTCTATTACCATTCCGGAAATCGCCACGGAATTGGATCAAATATATGATCGCCAAAAGACAATCCTCGACGCCATGTCCGCCGCCGCGACCCCGGATGACCTGAAAGGTGTCACCGCCGAAGTGCAGACGGTAACCAGCCAGCTGGCGCAATTACGCCACAAGGTACAGAGTACGGGTACCGGGGATCCAGAATTAGTCATTGCGCTACAGGATACCATCACTGCCATCCTCCAAAAAAAAGATGCCGCACTTCATGCCCGCCAGGAGGCATCTATCAAACTCCAAGTGGCGACCGAACGTCAAACGATGCTGCAGGGACAGCGAGATCAACTGGCCGGGGAACAGGCAAGCGTTCAGCGGGAATTGCAGCGCAGCGGCAAGACTCCCGAGCAGCTCAAAGGGGACCTACACCAAGAAGTTGAGTCATTGGCTACCCATATAGCCAAGCTGGATGCACAACTCGACAGTATCAACACGGAATTATCGGGATTCAACGAACGTGAACAGGAACAGAAAGAGGAAGTATTTAAATTGCAACAGGAACTCCGCAGCAAGCAGCAGGAATTAAACGAGCGTATCCAGTCACAAAATGAGGTCAAAATCGAGCTGGCAAAACTTGAAACCCGGCAGGAGGATCTGGAACGAGAAATGGTCGACGAACTGTCCGACGAGGAGCGGGATACGGTATACGCGGCGGAGGCTACAAGTGATCATCAGCCCGAACTGTTCGGCGATATCCAAAAACTGAAACATCAGCTTGAATTGATCGGCGGTATCGATACAGACGTATCGACCGAATACCAACAAACCAAGGAACGCTATGACTTTCTCACCACCCAGAGTGCCGACCTGCAAAAAGCCGTCGATGATCTGGAAAAAATTATTGCCGAGCTGGACGAAACTATCAAAAAACAATTCACCAAAGCATTCGAACGGATTAACGCGCATTTCACTGAATACTTTAAAATACTTTTCAAAGGCGGAAATGCCAGCTTGAGTCTGGTGCGCGAAGAAGTCCGTCCGGAAAGTGAACAAACCACTGATGAAGACGATGAAGAAGACGATGACGATATTGATGAAGCGGACGCCGATGCACCAGCTGAAAAATCAGCCCCCCGGCCAACCGGAGAAAAAGTAGTCACTGGTATCGACATACATGCCACCCCGCCCGGCAAACGTCTGCGCGGCATCAGCATGCTTTCGGGCGGAGAGCGTGCCATGACATCTATTGCCCTGCTCTGCGCCATTATCCATAATAACCCGTCGCCGTTTGTAATCCTCGACGAAGTCGATGCGGCGCTGGATGAATCGAATTCCATCCGTTTTTCCGCCATCGTCGACCGCCTCTCCGATAAAACCCAATTTATCATCATCACCCATAATCGAGCGACCATGAACAAAGCCCTTCTGCTCTACGGTGTCACCATGGGAGATGATGGGGTTTCCAAACTGCTTTCCATGAACATGGAAGAGGCGGAAAAAATAGTGAATCGCTAGACGCTTGACAGGCCAGACACTTTTCCCTACCATACAGCTACTATGTTAATGATACGATTATCACGTATTGGCAAAAAGCACCATCCGCTCTATCGCGTCGTGGTTTCAGAAAAAACCAAGGACACGAAAGGCGACTATTTGGAGCTGGTCGGCACGCATAATCCGCATACCAATGCCACTGACCTGAAAGCTGATCGCATCAAGTACTGGTTGGCACACGGCGCTCAGGCGTCTGGGACCGTCCACAACTTGCTCGTCGATCAAAAAATTATCAGTCAGGCAAAACGGGCCGTCGCCAATATCAAGAAAAAACCAGCCGAGGAAACCCCAGCCGCCACCGCGCCAGCAGCACAACCTGCTGCGCCGGCTGCTCCCACAGCTGAAAAAACTGCCTAGGTCGCCTACTTGGCCCATCACCTTCCCGCAAAAAAGTTTTTTACAACCGTCGGGGGGATGCAACGATTACTTTAGTACCATATACTAAGGCCACTTTTATTTTTTGAGCGATATATACCATGAAAACTATTGTATACATACTCGCCATCGGCACCCTCTGTGCTTTGGTGACGCCAGCGGATGCCATCACGGCCGCTGCTACAATCGACCTCGCACCGATAACCGATGAGATAATCGATACGAGCCAAGACACGATCCAGACGCCGATACATATCGCCTATCAGACGGCTGCCCCCCTGCCGCCCTATTTGCGTATCACCGCTACCCGCTGGCCCACGCCGATTAAGCTCTCTCCGACCGCACTAACGCAATCACCGGGCGACTGCACGCTGCCGCCGATGCCACTGACCGATGACCTGACCCTCTGCGCTGATACCACCTACTATAGCAGCACGCCGGGGACCACTCTGATCACTATCGATGCTGACGATGTCACTCTCGACTGTAATGGCGCTACGCTAGAAGATATCACCAGCCAGCATCTGACAGATGGGGTATACGTCTACCCGGGACGAAGCGGGATCACGGTAAAAAACTGCACATTCAAAAATTTTTTCGTATCGGTATGGGCGGGCAGTGAAAATACCAGCCTCGGGACCATCGCCGATCTCACGGTCACGAATAACACATTCATCAATCAATCTCTCTACTGGGCTGACATATATCTGGCGCACGTCACCCAGAGCAGCGTAATGAATAATGTACGATCGGCGGACAATGACGATGGGTATTGGTGGCCGGACGCATATTTCACCATTCTCACCGCCCAATCGTCCGACAATACCATAGCCTACAATACCACCCACAACAACAAAGGCGTCCATATTTTCCAGGATTCGAGCTCCAATGAAATTCACCACAATACGTTTGATTGGGCGGCTCAGGGAGGCCCGACCCAGACTACGCCACCCGGCGTTGCCGTCAAACTTGACCGTGGCGCCCATGATAACCACATCCACCACAACACTATTCGCAATGAAAATACGTACGGCGGTGAACTGATGGCCATACAGCTCGATGGATTTCCGTCTAACTATAATCCAATCAATCCAGCATACCGCCAAGCGGCGTACAATAACTTGATCGAAGACAATACCATTCGGGTGGAAAATTATACAGCCGCTGTTGCCATACTCCACGACGCCCATCACAATACGATACGTAACAACAATATTGAGGTATTTATTTTGAATGGTTTATATTTCCAATACCAAACCATAACCGACGGAGGCGTCCCTACCCACTATTTTCCCCATGACAACACCGCAACCGGCAATACCATCGTCTGTCCGACCGGATCAGCCAATGGCATCAGTCTCGCCAATGGCACCTCCCATACCACGCTCACGGACAATGACATCAGTTACTGTCAGTGGGGGATCCGGGTGATGTATTATCAATCATGGCCGGATCAGGCGCCCCAGGTACCGATCAGCGATGTCACCATCAGTCATAACCATATCAGCTACCAGGTATTCGACGGGGTGGCGGTGTCGCTACCCGGTGTGGCAGTAAACTGGCATATTACCGAGAATTATTTCTATCACAATGGCTGGTACGATGGCCTCTTCGGCGGTTCGGCAGTATATATGCACGATGAACTAACTGGAACGGTCGTCACGGGAAATACGTTTGTGGAAAACGGATACCATAGCATGTCGGACAGCTATTATCAGGCGTTAGTTTATGAAGGGGTAGCCGACGTGGATGGCCGAGGTAATTACTACAGCGACTACGACGAGCCCAGCGAGGGATGCGCGGACGTAAATTCCGATGGCATTTGTGACGAACCGCTGTTTCTAGCGGGCACGGTGACAGACCATTACCCGCTCACCACGCCCACCGTATGTGACAACTGCCCGCCGGCCATCGCGCCGATCGATTCGATTGCCGTCGATGAGCGCCAGCGGGCCGTCATCACTATCAATGCCACCGACCCAGAGGGTGACGCTCTGACCTATTGGGTAGATGATCCGCGTTTTGTGGATATGTCCGGATGCTGGCCGGGGCGGCATTCATTTGCCTGGTTCACCGATGAACACAGTGCCGGCACCTATCTCGTCAATGCTATGGTCAGCGATGGTACGAATGTAACTCAGCTTCCGGTCAGCGTCACCGTGCGCGATACCTGCCGAAAAAACAAATGGGGCATCATGCACTGCACCAGCATCTATGAATCAATCGCCTGCTACTAGTGGCCGATTTCGCGGGGTTGACACTCCCGGGGGGCGTTGGTATCCTGTGAATACGTCCAGCTCTGCTTTGGTCGACAGACTGGTACCAAACAACACAATGCACATCAATTAATCAGCAGCTAACGTATCGACGAACATGGCAGAAAAAGATCAAGAGTTTGTCGAGTACGTGGTAAAGGCACTCGTTGACCGTCCCGAGGATGTTTCCTCGGATCGAACCGTCGATGAGATGGGGGTACTCATCACCCTCAAGGTGAATCCCCAGGACCTCGGACAGGTGATTGGCCGGCAGGGCCAAACGGCAAAAGCCGTTCGCACCCTACTCCGTGTCGTCGGCGCCAAAAACCACGCACGCGTCAACTTGAAGATCCACGAACCAGAAGGTTTCCGCAAAGGGAACAGAGGTGGATCACGTGAAGAAGAAGCTGACACCTCAGCTGTCGACGATCTCAAAATATAAATTCGATACAAAAAATCGCCAAAACCGTCCCGGGTATACCCCAGGCGGTTTTTGGTTTATACTGACACTATGTATCGCTTCGACCTTCTGACCATATTCCCCGACATATATAACTCTTACCTTGGCGAGAGTATTTTGAAACGAGCGCGGAAAAACAAACTTATTGACGTGCAGATACATAATATCCGCGACTATGCTACTGACAAACACCACACCACCGATGATCGACCCTACGGCGGTGGCCCCGGTATGGTCATGAAGGTGGAGCCGATTTATCGTTGTTTAAAATCAATCAGACGCAAAAAGAAAGCGCGGACCATCCTTCTCTCAGCCAAAGGTAAAACCTTTGATCATAAAATGGCTCAGAGCTATGCAAAAAAATACAACCACCTCATCCTCATCGCCGGCCATTACGAAGGCGTCGATGAGCGGATTATGCATTACGTGGATGAAGAAATCTCGATTGGCAACTATGTACTAACGGGCGGTGAACTGCCATCACTCGTAATCACGGACGCGGTGACGAGGCTCATCCCCGGCGTGCTCGGGGACTCAACATCCACCACGGAGGAGTCACATAGCACCACTGGCTACCTCGAATATCCCCAGTACACCCGTCCAGAAACTTTTAAAGGCAAGCGGGTGCCAAATGAATTGCTATCGGGAAATCATAAGGAAATTAAGGCCTGGCGGACTGGAAAATCTGCCCAGAGGACAAATTCTTGACACTATCTGGGAAATAGCTTACAATAATCCACACCACGATTGGTGGATGAAAATTCGCTAAGTTGACAGAAAAAAGAAAGGAAATGGCCTAGCGAGCATATTAATTACGAACAATTTTCAAATCACTGAATTTCTTCGTAATAATTATGCATCCTGGCCACCCAGGATTTTTTATTTCAACTTTATCTGCGAATGCCTCCTGAGACCAGCTGATTTCAAGCAGCGTACAGGTCCAGGTACGGCCATCCTTATAACAATCGTCTTGGAGTCCATTAACAACTGAAAAGTGGTAAGAACATTACCAGATTCCACGGTTATTATCACGCGCGAAGAGCGCTGGTATTAATCACAACCTGCTTATCGCACAGGTCAACAAAGCGATTACAATTATTGAGAGCCATCCATCTGTTTTCCGCAGATGGAAGCAATCTCTCTTCTATGAGAGTTTGATCCTGGCTCAGGATGAACGCTGGCGGCGTGTCTAAGGCATGCAAGTCGAACGCGTGTAGCAATACACGAGTGGCAAACGGGAGCGTAACACATTGGTAACCTACCCCGAAGCTCGGCATAACTCACCGAAAGGTGAGCTAATACCGGATGTGCTTAGTCGATACTTTCGATTAAGTAAAGATTTATCACTTCGGGAGGGGCCTATGGTCTATCAGCTTGTTGGTGAGGTAACGGCTCACCAAGGCGACGACGGATACCGGGTGTGAGAGCATGACCCGGCTCACTGGGACTGAGACACTGCCCAGACTCCTACGGGAGGCTGCAGTCAAGAATCTTCCCCAATGGCCGAAAGGCTGAGGGAGCGACGCCGCGTGTGGGAAGAAGCCCTTCGGGGTGTAAACCACTTTTCTCAGGGAAAAACTAATGATGGTACCTGAGGAATAAGGGGCTGCTAACTTCGTGCCAGCAGCAGCGGTAATACGAAGGCCCCAAGCGTTATCCGGAATCACTGGGCGTAAAGAGCTCAACGGTGGTATGCTAAGTTCTCCGTCAAATATTCAGGCTTAACCTGAATGCTGCGGGGAAAACTGGCACACTTGAGGGCAGGAGAGGCAGACGGAATTGCCGGTGTAGTAGTAAAATGCGTTAATATCGGCAAGAACACCAAATGCGAAGGCAGTCTGCTAGAATGACCCTGACACTACACGAGCGAAAGCGTGGGGAGCGAATGGGATTAGATACCCCAGTAGTCCACGCCGTAAACGATGGATACTATGCATTGGAAGTGTCGACCCTTTCAGTGTAGGTTAATAAGCTAACGCTTTAAGTATCCCGCCTGGGGAGTACGGCCGCAAGGCTAAAACTCAAAGGAATTGACGGGAACCCGCACAAGCGGTGGAGCATGTGGTTTAATTCGACGATAACCGAGGAACCTCACCAGGGCTTGAAATCCTAGCTGCAAAGCCGCAGAAACGTGGCCTTCTTCGAGAGTGCTAGGACAGGTGCTGCATGGTTGTCGTCAGCTCGTGTCGTGAGATTTCGGGTTAAGTCCTTTAACGAGCGCAACCCCTATGATATGTTACATTGTTCATATCAGACTGCCTCGGATAACGAGGAGGAAGGCGGGGATGACGTCAAATCAGCATGGTCCTCTGACGCCCTGGGCTACACACGTGCTACAATGGGTAGGACAACGGGTCGCGAAACCGTAAGGTGAAGCTAATCCCACCAAACCTACCCCCAGTTCGGATTGAGGGCTGCAACTCGCCCTCATGAAGCCGGAATCGCTAGTAATCGCGTATCAGCTATGGCGCGGTGAATACGTTCTCGGGTTTTGTACACACCGCCCGTCACGCCAAGAGAGTCGGTAATACCCGAAGTCCCCCGCCTACGTTTTTGACTCGATCAAAGACCTGGGCGGGGGCCTAAGGTAGGACTGATGATAGGGGCGAAGTCGTAACAAGGCATCGGTAGCGGAAGCTGTCGATGGATCACCTCCTTTCTAAGGAGAATTTTTCTAAGATGCAAATCTTAGATTAAACGGTCGTCCATCTACGCCAGCAATGGCGGGATGAACATAACGGAACTCTGGCAAATTCTTATCGCTTTTCAGGTGTTAAGGGACCCCTCCACCAAGCAGCACAGCTATGCCGTTGCAATTTCGTCATAACCTGATAGAATCTAGTCAATAATAGCTGTGTTTTTTGTTTGTTTTTTGGGGCGACGAGCTCAGATGGTTATCCCGTACCATGGCTACGCCTGATACGGGACCAGGAGCGCTTTCACAATACCCTCCCAGAGTGGGCGACTAGCTCAGATGGTTAGAGCGCGTCACTGATAATGACGAGGTCTCAGGTTCGATTCCTGAGTCGCCCACTCTGGGGGTGGTAACGTCACTGACTCGTCCTGTACTTGCAAACGCAGTGAGTATAGTACAGGATAATGACGAGGTCCCGGGTGCCGTCCTGAGCGTAAGCGAAAGATCTTATACTCGATCGCTCACCAGTGGCTTTAAAAAATAATACTCACTCATGCTGGGGACGGCCCGCGCCGAGGTAGCTCAGTGGTAGACCCCGCACCGCTCACTTCGTGAGCTATGGCGGGGCAGGTCTCCGGACTGAAAATCATTGATAACTTTCTTTATCATGTGCCGAGGTTCTTCAAGCCGAGGTAGCTCAGTGGTAGAGCGAAGGACTGAAAATCCTTGCGTCGCCAGTCCGATTCTGGCCCTCGGCACATGATAAAGACATTTGGAAAATGATCTGGTACGTCGCCAGCCTGCCCCGTTATGACGAGTGAAACGAGGAATCATACGGGGTCTGATTCTGGCACTCGGCACCACCCTTTCTCCAATTAGGCGAATGAAAAAAATATTTTACAACAAAGTCATTCGCGACAGGATCCCAAGCCGCATCAAAGCCGCCGGTGCTGATTATGATGTGCGCGTCCTGCCCAAAAAGAAATTCGAGCAAGAGCTCATCAAAAAAGTTGAAGAAGAGGCGAGTGGTATGCAACGTGCCACCTCTCGTACAGAACTTGTCAGTGAGATTGCCGACGTCATAGATGTCATTGAGGAAATTAAATCAATAAAGAAGATAACCACCCGTGAGGTTGCGGCTGCCCAAAGAGTAAATATGATGCGCAAAGGTGGATTTAAAAAACGATTGTGGCTTCGCTGGTCATCTGATGACGGGTACAAGACCAACGAAAAACGGTATGACAGACGCCGGGGTGCCTTCCCCCGCACAAAGAAATAAACGCCTCATCGGGGCGTAGCGCAGTTGGCTAGCGCGCCTGCTTTGGGAGCAGGAGGTCGCGAGTTCGAGTCTCGCCGCCCCGACCAATCTAAACATTACGAATTTTGCGGGCAGTTTGTTTGCTCGCTCTCCCCGACAGTACCGTCAGAGAAGATCGTGGGTTTCTGCCGGAGGCGAACAATTCTAGTCACCCCGACTAAACGCCCCCCCCCAATCATGTTGAGGGATTTTGGAAATGAACGTTTGCCGAACCAATTACCATAGGAGTATCATTACATCGGCAGTAACCAAACCATGTATATGACCGACCAACTCACCCATAAACGCTGCATCCCGTGCGAAGGTGGCGTACCACCAGCCACCGATGAGGAAATCAAAGAACTCATGACTCATGTCGATGGGTGGGAGCTCACGACCACCAAACAAAAAGCAGTGGACGTCAAAGCTATTACCAAGGAAATCGTCTTCAAGGATTTCCGTGAGGCCATGGCATTCTTACGCACAGTAGAGGATCTTGCCGAGTCTGAGGGTCACCACCCTGACTTCTGCGTGCATTACAATCACGTGGTGTTCACCATCTGGACCCATGCCGTACGCGGCCTGCATGAAAATGACTTCATCCTGGCGGCGAAGATTGATGCAATAAAAAAATAACGCACATGCGCTACACTGACCGCGTGTATGGTTCCGTTGAGTTCACCGAGCCGGTCTTATTGGAATTAATCCAAGATCCCGCCCTCCAGCGACTCAAAGGTATCGACCAGGCCGGGTATCGTCCGCTGTGGATATACCCCGATGCGGACATCACCGATGAAGAATTCAGCCGTTTCGCCCATTCGGTCGGCGTTTGTATACTGCTTCGGATATATGACGCATCACTGGAAGAGCAAATAGCCGGACTGCTTCATGACGTATCGCACTCGGCATTTTCCCATTGTATAGATTATGCGCTCAGAAACGGATCCGGGGCCACCCAAAAACACCAGGATGAATATTTTCATCAGTACATCAACCAGACAAACATTCCCGCCATACTCACGAAACATGGCTATGATCCATCAGAAATCCTTGATGATAGTCGCTTCCCTTTGCTTGAGCGGCAACTTCCGGATCTATGTGCTGACCGGATAGATTATGCAGTGCGCAATGCTGAGGCATTCGAAAAAAAATGGACGCCAATAAAAATACGAAGACTGCTCAATTCCCTTGCCACCCAGGATGGAAAATGGTTTTTCCATGATATTGCTGCTGCCCGAGAATTCTCGCAGCTTTTCCACCATTTAAATAATACGTATTTTGCAAGTTTCCTCGGGGCGGTCATGCTCCAGACAGTCGGGGACTATCTCGCTTACGCGCTCGACAAAACCTATATCACCTACCACGATCTCTACACCACGGACCGGGCAGTCCTGAAAAAACTGCACCCCTTCCATGAAGCAGATGCCACTTTAAAAACACTCTACCATCGGATGCACGCACGCGACCAAGTGATAAACAGTCCCGACGAATATGATCGCGCCGTCATATGTAAATCCCGCGTGGTCGATCCCTTCGTCACAGTAAATGGAACCTCCATTCGCCTGTCAGAAACTGACGTACAGTGGAAACAAATTGTCAGCACTGAGCGCGCGCCAAAGCGGTACTTTTTAAAATTTTTAGGGAATTTGGCTACCGCCTAATTCCTGCCCACCCGGGAGCTTTCCTTACCTTTGTTAGTTTTTTGGCTAATATGGGGCTTGCGAAGACGAGGGGATTGACTATTCGGACCACTTGCGCTATGCTGACCGAAAATCCAAATGAGCCTCTTTATGGAAGCAACGATAGAATCTGATGATAGTGGGCCTGTTCCCGACCGCCCTTCCCCAGCCACTCTCTCATCACTCAAAAGCGCCGTCTGGAAACGGAGTCCAATCCTTGCGGATATCATCCAGCGCCGCGGCGCAAAAAATTTACTAGAATTTACCCGCGATTTTTTCAGTTTTCCATCACTCCCCATTACTGAGGCCCGTCGGCATGAGCTGATTTCCGTTGCCCGTGAACTAACCGCGGATCGTCTCGGTGCAACCGTAGCCGACGGGGTTGTCCGCCAGCTTGAAAAATTCCCGCTCGTCTCCACGGCCGACCATCACGGCCCGATTGACCATCCATTTTTTGTCAATTCAAATATCATCGATTCACTTCCGTTCCACCAGCGACAGGATCCCGATCTCCGCTACCTGGTTGTTTTTTCGTTTGCCACCGTATCTATCAATAATGCGTCTGCCTACCCGCGTGGCATTCTTTTTCATGGCGG
This sequence comes from Patescibacteria group bacterium, assembly GCA_049325535.1. Taxonomy (GTDB): domain Bacteria; phylum Patescibacteriota; class Patescibacteriia; order UBA10025; family JAHIVO01; genus JAXDBW01. The sequence continues at coordinate 82,590 of JBMOKY010000001.1, read as the reverse complement.
TATCAATGGGTCGTCGAACCTGATCCGCATCCCCATATTACCGGATCGGGAAAAAATGGGGGTCGCATATACCATGCGCCCATTTACCCCGGATGATATCGCCCGAGCACATCGGGCTGTCGACAGCAAAGGTGCCACGGGGACGATCACCCGAGAGCGCTGCGTCGCCGTACACCAATGTCTGGATACCTATTTTTCTGATCCATCAGTACTGGATACCGCCAGTCTCGCGGAGCAAATCACCAAAATCAATTTCAATCTATGGCCTGATCTATTCCATACGGCCGAAACCTCGTCTAATTCCGACGTCCAGATACCCGATCTCGTATATTTGGACATTGAATCGCTAACACGCGAACTGCTGATCCGATTCCACCTGCCCAATACCGCCTCATCACTCCATCAGCTGCTGACTAACCCAGGCTACCATCAGGCCATGAAAATTCATTTTGACAATATCCCCGGTGCTTTCTCCGAAGAGAAACAGTGGGGTACCCACCTGTTCTGGGCACTCAATGATCGACAGCACCGCAAACGCATGACCCTGCAGCAAGGACGACTCGTGGCAGAGGGCATGGATTACTCAGTAGCAACAACTGTCCCAGCGCTTACTCAAGCGCTCCGGGAGAAAAAAATTATGCCCAGCATGATGCTCTGCTACCTGATGGTGGCTCTGTACTACGGCATGAAATGCCTGGGCGGATTTTCTCAGGTCAATGACCTCACCGCGACCAAACGCGCCTGGCAGCAACTGCTGCGCCAGATGGGCGATGCTATCGAAGCGGATGCCATAGAACCGACCGACACGACTGCCTATGGCGGCGATGGATTGGTATTGTCATACCTCCCCACGATCACCGGGTCACTGGTGCCTGCCACTGGCATCGACATGCTGTTCCATGACGTCGAGTCCCACTACGAACATTTTCTTCAGCTGGCGCAATCGGTGACGCTTGAGGAGATCAGCAGCCCTATGCTCCCAGAAATCTACTCGGTGTATTACCCGGCCACTGACCGCACCCCTGAACTCCAATCGCTCACCCCGGAGCACATCCTGAAACTGACCCAAATGGACAAAAAACTAGTGCGTGCCAGCACCCCCCGCCCGATGCCGATTGCATCATCCAACTCCCCACGCGATAAACAGCCGCTAGCTCGGCCGGTGACCGCAGGATAGTATCCGCAATCGAACCTCTGCTCACCGTTACCCAAGAGGAATTTTCGATATGCCCGATTTGCGTCCCTGCCAATCAGGGGAGTACTATATGCCTACCTCTATGCGCATCTGGGACATCCATCCAAAAAATCTTTGCCGGAACCACCTACTCGGAGAGCACCGGGAATTGCATGCTGTCTGGACAGTAATAACGCAAAACAAAAAAGGGTACAGCCAGCATCCGGAAACCAAGCGGTGGATGGGTAAATTGGCCGCGCTGTACCGACGGCATGAACAATTGGTACACGAAATGAAACGCCGAGGATACCGCCACCGCTCGCCACTGGATAAACGATTGGCCCGCGGGATGCGCGCCCAATGGGCCTATATTGATACTCCGCACCGCCAACGAGCCATCCTGCGTGAAAAACCGTGTCCGTGTTTTGAGCGCTTGACGTAAACCTCCAAAAAACGTAGAGTACAGCATACGTAGTATGGCTGGTGATTTTTACAAACGAGTATACGCTATAGTGTCACAAATTCCCAAAGGCACGGTGGCCACCTATGGACAAATTGCCGCTCTGCTTGGTTCGCCGCAAGCCGCCCGGATGGTGGGGTGGGCACTGCACGCCATCGACAATAACGGACTGGAAAACATGCCCTGGCAACGCATCATCAACCGCGAGGGAAGAATCAGCACTACCTGTGAGATCCATGACTGCCACGAGCAGGCAAAACTACTGAAAAAGGATGGCGTGACCGTCACCCAGCGAGCAGGAAATTACTACGTTGATCTCAATCAGTATCTCTGGAATCCTTAACAACACTCCTAGCATGACGAGCTGCGGATTTACTCCGAGCGAGGCATACTACTATAGGGAAAAAGAGTAATGAGGAAAAACCGTAGGTGTTTCCTCATAACACGCGCGGGTATCATATAACGGTATTACCACAGCTTTCTCCCGTCCGCCTTTGGAGGACGAGGATCCCGCACGAAACAATTTTTCTTAACAAACAAATCATGCCAAGGTAGCGGGTATCGTATAACGGTATTACCACAGCTTTCCAAGCTGTTGACAGGGGTTCGACTCCCCTTACCCGCTACCTTGGCGGGATAATCCGGGATTCTCGCAACAAGATGGGCTCATTACATTCGCCTCATCGTTGCGGGACAAGCTGTTGACAGGGGTTCGACGGACTTTATCCTGAGCGAAGTCGAAGGACTTACCCGCTTACTGTCTATGAACAATAAAATATGAACAAACACGAGAAGGTCACGCAACTCGTAGCCCAAGCCTACGCATCATCCACTGATGCATTGGCTGCTTGGATGTGGGATAATCACGTCCAAGTTGTCGCGAAAAAAGCTGAAACATTATGCCATGTACATAATGCAAATACTGATATAGCGGTTGCGGGTGCCTTACTCCATGACTTCGGCGATGCCTTCCTGAATCGCCATGATCCACAATTCGAAGCGGTGACGGACAAGGAATCACGGGCTGTTCTGCAAAAAGCAGGCTACACCGAAAATGAAATCGAGACGGTCATGAATGTAGTTATCAAACCTCACGAATGCCGCGGGGATGAGCTGCCGCAGACACTCGAAGGTAAAATCCTGACAACCGCTGATGCATATGCCCATTTCATGACTGATTTCTATCCTCAATTTTGCTGGATGCATATTCCGGAAAATAAAACATACGCAGAATTCATCAGCTGGGTACAAGAAAAATTAGAACGGGATTACACAATAAAAATCTTCTTTGAGGATGTGCGCCAGGAAGTGGCAAGTCGTTACCAAGCGCTCAAAGAAATATTTACTTAAACCCTCATCTCACAGTCAGGCATCAGAAACTATACCTTGTTTCTGGCTAATTTTTTATTGGTGATGCTCCCAGGTGTATCGCGATGATACACATAGGTAGGCCAGGAAACATGTCGAATCGTAAACCTGCCCTGGGCGACGGCTAAAAAGGCTGCATCTCCACCATATCGCCGGGTCTGAAAACCGCCCAAAGAGGTAAATACCTCCCGCCTTCCAAAAAACGTACCACCAATGGCACAATATTTGAGGTGGATTCGCCGGCCAGGATGATCTGCGTCCACCACATAGGGCTGTCCGATGATACGGACGCCTCCATGCAGCATATCGACCTCTGGATGTCGCATCAGATACCCGACGCGCCTACTGATATGGCTGGAGTTGAGGCGATCGTCACTCCCCAAAAAGGTAATGTATGTCCCTACGGCCGTTCGGATGCCAGTATTCAGAGCTGGGTAGACCCCACGGTGCAGGCGGCGGACAGAGCGGATCCGCCGTTCTGTGGCGGCAATCGAACGGACGACCTCTTGCGTCGCATCCGTGCTCCCATCATCGATAATAATCAGTTCCCATGCGCTATATGACTGCTCCACCACAGAACTAATAGCGCGGGGGAGATAGGCTGCCCGATTATATGTAGGAATAATTATGGAAACGACTGGTTTCATACTGTCTTCATCCTACCTGAGGTTCGTAAAACGTTCCAATCGCCCTTTTGGCCATTCCTGTCCACATACTGCGAATCATTCTCACGCCCACGCGACTGGCCAAACGTGCTACAATGGAAAAGCGAAAAATATTTTAGCCTGTGATTAGCGGAGAAAACCCGCTATCCTTGATCAAAACTACATCTAGTGGTATACTACCCTATAGAGACACTACATCTTGTGCTAACAAGGTGGGTTCAGTTCTCGCCCTTTCGGGGGTGCTCATAAACACTAACAAAAACCATCGCCATGTTTACGAAGATACGAAAGCGGGATGGACGCATCGTCGCCTTTGATCCCGAGCGCATTGTGAACGCTATATATAAAGCCGGCCAGGTAACCGGCGAGTTCGATAAAGAAATTGCCAAACAGCTTACGCTGCGCGTATTAAGCGTGGCCCAGCAAGTCATCAATGGTGATGGCATCCCCTCGGTCGAGCAGATCCAGGACATCGTCGAAGAAATATTGCTGTCCTCCATGTACAAAAAAACGGCAAAGGCGTACATCATTTACCGCGAGCAGCATTCAAAGATGCGAGAAATCGCCGACTCTGCGCATGTCAGCCTTGTTGACCAATATCTGGACGAACTCGACTGGCAGGTGAATGAAAATAGCAACATGTCATTCTCCCTCCAGGGTCTCAATAACTACATTTCCTCGGAAATCAGTAAAAAGTACTGGCTGAATAAAATTTACCCCCAGGAAGTCCGGCAGGCGCACGATAGTGGTGATTTTCACATGCATGATCTGAATATCCTGTCCGTCTACTGCGTCGGCTGGGATCTCTATGACTTGATGAGCCAGGGCTTCCGCGGCGTGGCCGGAAAAATCGAAAGCAAACCTCCCAAACACTTACGTTCTGCCATGGGCCAAGTCGTTAATTTCTTTTACACCCTCCAGGGTGAAGCCGCCGGCGCGCAGGCATTCTCAAATTTTGACACACTGCTGGCACCATTTATCCGCTACGATAATCTGACTGAAAAAGAAGTAAAACAGGTTCTCCAGGAATTCCTCTTTAATATCAATGTCCCGACTCGAGTCGGCTTCCAGACGCCATTTACCAATATCACTCTCGACTTCACTGTCCCTTCCACATTTGCCGACCAGCCAGTGATCATCGGCGGAAAGCCACAAAAAGAACAATACAAAGATTTCCAGAGGGAAATGGACATATTCAATAAAGCCCTGATGGAAGTCATGCTCGAGGGTGATGCCAAAGGCCGCGTCTTTACCTTTCCCATTCCCACCTACAATATCACCAAGGATTTTGACTGGGACAGTCCCATTGCCGACCTGCTCTGGAAAATTTCCGGCAAATACGGCATTCCCTATTTCTCAAACTTCATCAATTCCGACATGGATCCAGAAGACGCCCGCTCCATGTGCTGCCGCCTTCGCCTGGACAATCGCCAGCTGGAAAAACGCGGCGGCGGGCTCTTTGGCGCCCATCCCCTGACCGGCTCAACCGGAGTCGTCACCATCAATTTGCCGCGCCTCGGCTTCCTCTCACGCAATGAGGAGGAGTTTATCACCCGTCTCGAACGCCTGATGGATATCGCCCGGGACAGTCTGGAAATCAAACGGAAAATCCTGGAACGGTTTACGGAAAAAGGATTGTATCCCTATACCAAATACTACCTCCGGCACATGAAGGAACGGTTTAATGAATACTGGAAAAATCATTTTTCCACCATCGGCCTCGTGGGCATGAACGAAGCTGCCCTGAATCTCCTCGGCAAAGACCTCGGAACCGAAGAGGGTCACGCCTTTGCCGAACGGGTGCTCGACTTCATGCGTAATCGTCTGATAACGTACCAAAAAGAGACGGGGAACAATTACAATCTCGAAGCGACGCCAGCCGAAGGTACCTCGTACCGCCTAGCCAAGAAAGACAAAGAAAAATATCCGACGATTATTGCAGCAAATGAGCCGGATTACCAGAACAATGCCGAACCGTTTTACACCAATTCCACCCATCTGCCGGTCAACTACACCGAGGATCTATTTGAGGTGCTCGACCTGCAAGATAGCCTGCAAACTCGCTACACCGGCGGTACGGTCATCCACTTGTTCCTCGGGGAACAAATCACCGAGCCAACCACCATCAAATCAATGGTCAGAAAAATCTGTGAAACATATCGCTTGCCCTACTTCACCTTCACACCGACGTTTAGCGTCTGTCCGACGCATGGCTACCTCAGCGGTGAGCACGCCGAATGTCCCAGTTGCCAGGCTATCTGCGAAGTATACTCCCGCGTGGTCGGCTACCTGCGTCCAGTACAACAATGGAATAAAGGCAAAAAGGAAGAATTTAAGAATCGCAAAGTATACAAACCCGCAGCGACCACGGCCGCCCCATCCGCCCAAACAGTGAAGGTGCCAGTCAACGCCTAAATCGCCACGAACCCTATGCGGATCGGCGGGCTGCAAAAATTCAGCATGATTGATTACCCCGGTTTGGTGAGCGCCATCGTGTTCACCACCGGGTGTAATTTTCGTTGCGGATTCTGCCACAATCCCGAGCTGGTGCAACCCGATCAATTCCCCGCACCTATTCCGGAAGAAGAAGTGCTTGACTTCCTTCGTTCCCGCCGAGGAAAACTCCAAGCGGTGGTCATAACCGGCGGCGAACCCACGATCCATGCGGATTTGCCTGAATTTATCAGGAAAATCAAGGATGTAGGCTTCAAAATTAAACTCGACTCTCAGGGTACCAATCCCACCATGCTGGAACAGATCATCCAGGAAAAACTCGTCAATTATCTGGCTATGGATATCAAAGGTCCGCTTGATCGATATCAAGAAATAACCAATATGCCAGTCAATCGAGACGACATCAAAAGGAGCATCGAACTGCTGATGAAATCGGGCATTCCGTATGAATTCCGCACAACCATCGTCCGCGAACAGCTCTCGCCAGAGGATATCCTGAGGATCGGCGATACCATCAAAGGAGCAAATCAATACTATTTACAAAAATTCATCCCCACCAAGGCAAATGACAGCGCTTTTCTCGGCAAACACACCTACACAGATCAAGAATTTGCCGTTCTTCGCGACCAATTGCATACCATGATAAAAAAAGTCGGCATCCGCTAAGAGGGCTTGACCGAAAAAACCGCCTATGCTAAGGTGGTTGACTCCAAAACATGCACCCTGTAGTAGGGTGTTTTTTGGTAGATAAAAAGAGCTAATGTTAGCACCATTATACCCTGATAGTTGCTTATTTTAGCTAATATTAGCCTATCTAATTCATTAACCGATCTCTATGATTGGTCGCAGGTACATACGTACTGCAAAAGCAAAGCATATCATCGCCATCATGGCATTCGTACTTTTCTGGCAATTTTCATTTCCCCAGTCGGTTGCCGCTGCTTCTATTGAAGTCCCGCTAGCCACGGATCAAAGTCAAAATAATGACACCATTTCCGCCCCGGCGGAGTCAGCTCGGCTGCCCCAGAACCCGGACAAACCACGCCCTGAAGCAAAACGAATCATGCGCATCAGCGTCACCGCCTATTCCTCGACGCCCGATCAGACAAGCGGCGATCCTTTTATCACCGCATCGGGCACACGGGTGCACGACGGTACTATCGCCGCCAATTTTCTGCCCATCGGCACCAAAGTCCGATTTCCCGACTACTTCGGCGACAAGATATTTATCGTCGAGGATCGCATGGCTGCCCGCTACTGGCACAAAGCTGATATCTGGATGACCAGCCGAGAAGCGGCGCTGCAATGGGGCGTCAGGTATACCACTATAGAAATTCTATAATCAGCACAAAAAACCCGGCAATATCCGGGTTTTTGCGTTCTCAACCAGAATACTCCTGAATATACCGAGCAGGACTCTTTCCTTAAATTTTTTCGGGGTTTAGGACAATGGTGAACTATATTGGTCTCCTATTGATTTTTAACACCCTTTTTGGTACTATTCAGCTTGCATTTCATAGATCATGAATGCACTTTTTTCGATGAATCAGCCTCACGAGGCCACGGAGTCCCCGTCATGCGACGGGGTGGGGTCCAGATAGTCGCCATTTCACATCCAATTTTTGGCCGAGTTCATTGAGAGCTCGATTTCTCATAATTTTTCCTACTTGGCCACGTAGCCAAGTGGTAAGGCAGGGGTCTGCAAAACCCCTATTCAGCGGTTCGATTCCGCTCGTGGCCTTAGGAAAAATTATGAGAAATACAATCCAAGCGAGATTCGATTCTCGGAGCGCAGCGGAGATTCCGTCATGAGCTTGTCGAAGGACGGGACGCCCGTGGCCTCCACTTCGGTACGGTGCGCTTTTACTCTCATCATTGCTCCGAACCTGCCCATGGGCAGGTGAGGAAAATAATGAAGCATCGTGAACCTCGACTTTATGTCGGGTGAACGATACAAATCTTTGCGGAAAGTATCCAAAACCACTTTCAAAAGGGGTTTTCGACAATCACGCGGCAGTAGTTCAGTTGGCTAGAACGTCTCCTTGCCAAGGAGAAGGTCGCCGGTTCAAGTCCGGTCTGCCGCTCCAGCCCATCATCCGTTTCCATGCCTGAACATGACATCGTATTGGTCCTCTATAACATCCGTAGCCGTTTCAATGTAGGCGCTATTTTTCGTACCGCAGATGCGGCCGGGGTCAAACGGATTATTCTTTGCGGTATTACCCCACAACCGCCGCACCCGAAAATTGACAAAGTTGCCCTCGGCGCGGAAAAAACAGTGACCTTCACCTATTGCCATCAGACCAAACGAGCGCTTGATGCCCTCAAAGCCACTGGCTACCAGCTGGTGGCGCTTGAACAGTCATCCATGAGCAAACCATACTCCTCGGTCCGATTGAAACGCAAACGAGCCTATGTGCTCGGCGCTGAAATAACGGGACTGCCCAAGCGACTGCTCAATATCTGCGATCAGATTATCGAAATACCGATGCACGGAAAGAAGGAATCCTTAAACGTCGGCATTGCTGCCGGCATCGTCCTCTTTCACAGTATCAAGCCATAATAAGTTTCATGCCGCCGTGGTGAAATTGGTATACACGAAGGACTTAAAATCCTTTGGGAGCAATCCCGTGTCGGTTCGAGTCCGACCGGCGGCACCATCACTCTTGTCTTTGACCCGAGGCCGATGAATACATCTCGCTTCACCGATGGAAAACCAAATCTCGTCGTTCTGCATCCATCCGGGACGGTTCGCTCCTATCCATTTACCGTACCGCACTGGAGAGAATCGTATTTCGATTTTTTCAAAACCGCATCAGCCCATTTTTCCGTCTACTACGTCCGCGGCGCGGAGCGCCACATTGGCAACGGTAACTTTTCAGGAGGTTATCATTACCAAACCGGTACATTAGTCGGGCATCATGGCCCCATCGCGGCCCGCGTGGTGTACAATAAAAACCGACTCCGGAGCAATGGCGGACGTGATTGGGCAGTCGTCAATCCCTGGAAGCTCTATCAGCTGACCTATGATAAATACGGTACCTACCGGGCCTTCCATCGCTACATGAAACCGACCTACCGCGTGCTGAACAAAAAACAACTCAGGGCGGCAATCGCTAAGGTAGCGACCGATCAAATAGTGTACAAACCGCTTCATGGTACCGGCGGTACCGGAGTAATCATTGGCAGTGCTGAAAAAATACGGCGTACCGTGAAGGAATTTCCCGGGCTGATACAGACCTTTGTGGATACGACTGGCGGCATTCCAGGACTCTATCGGGGACGTCACGACCTCCGCGTCACCGTCATGGATGGCACAATCGTTCAATCGTTTATCCGTATCCCGCCCGCCCACCTCATGGTGGCCAATGTCGCCCAGGGCGCCCGTGCCCGGCAAGTACCGCTTGCCCGCATCCCCCGACGCGCCAAACAGCTAGTACACAGCATCGATAACCGGCTGAAGCGGTATGGCAACCGCATCTATGCCGTCGACATGGGATTTGAACGGGGGAAGCCGTATATTTTTGAAATAAACCCCGAACCGGGATTACCATACAAACATTGGTGTATGCATTACCGCGAATTTCACCACGGACTCATCAAAACATTCATAAACGCAGTATGAAAAAAATACTCCTTATCGGCATTCTCCTCACCTGCCTGACCATCACGGCGTCGGACACGCACGCGCAATCCGAAGAAATTACTCCGATTACCACACCCGCGCCCACCAATGAAGAGCCGACGGCTGAACCGGGAACGATCGTCCCGCGAATTACCTCGGATAACTATATCGAATTCGGGAAAAAAGCGCTGTTCGACGCGACCGACTCCCAGCTGGCCACCGACGAACAGGCATCATACCGTTGGGATTTTTCCGACAGCCCGGTAGCCCGATTTGGGCAGGAATTGCTCTACGAATTCACGGCCACCGGCATCCATAAAGTGACACTCACCATCACCCAGGGGGGCGCCGTGGTTACCAGCGAAAAAGAAGTATTTGTCTTTGACACGAAACTGCTGATGATTGCCGATCAGGAAATCGTCCAGGACCTGGATGCTATCGTCGAACAAGCGGCAAATAATGGAGTGTACTTAAAAATCCTCACTGCCCCAACTGGTGACACTGGTTTCCTGACCGAAGAAAAATTGCTGCCGCTGGTCGCGCAGGAAGCGGATTTCATTCGCGAAGCGGATGGACTCTTGTTCTATACCAATGCCGCTGCCGGACTCCAGTCTTTTACGCGATACTGGCAAAATCTGGACACGGGCAAAAAAATAAACCTGCAAAGCAAACTCCTAGTTGTCATCACCGAACAAAACATGTCCATCGCCGCGGATCTGGCACAGCAGTCATTCCGGGTAATCAATCCGACGTTCATCCTTCTCACCCGACCCGAGGCACTGAATCCCATTTTTGAAACCAAAGACAATACGGAACTGGTGCCAAGCCTAGAGGGCCGCGCCATCGAATACCGCATCGTCGATGCTCGCAGTGAAAAATCAAACGTTTTTTTCCTGTCACACGCTATCACCAATTTCATCGCCCGGGGCATCCCCACCAATACGATTTATCTGATACTCGCCGTTCCATTTATTGCTTTTCTGATTACCTTCGCGCGCCAAGTCATCGGCATAACCGCATTTGGTATCTATACGCCGTTGGTTATTGCCCTATCATTCCTCATCCTAGGCATCTATGTCGGTCTCGGCACGCTGATCGTGGTCGTGGCTGTCAGCTACATCCTGCGGCTGGCGCTCAACCGGTTCCGACTGCTCTACATCCCGAAAACCAGCCTGATCCTCTCCAGCATCGGCTTATCATTTCTGGCGGTGATTTGGATCCTGTCGCTCTACCGTATCTCCCTGGCTGCTTCCCTGGCGATTTTTCCCATGCTGGTGATGTCCACCATGTCCGACAAATTCCTTTCCGCCCAATCTGAAGAGGGTCTCCGTGCCGCGCTGTTTGGAGTGTTTACCACGGTGGTGGTATCCATTGGTGCTTATTACGTCGTCGTCTGGGACTCATTTACCAATCTGGTACTATCATGGCCAGAATTGATTATCGTGCCACTAGCTGGCATGGTGCTGCTGGGTAAATTCACTGGTTTGCGATGGACGGAATACGCACGATTCCGTAGTCTATTTAAAGAAAAAGATATCGAAGAAGAGGAATAACCCTACCGTATGTCTGTATTTGCCAAAGTATCGGGAATATTGGGCATCAATGCCCGCAACCTTCTCTACGTATCCCGTTTCAATTCCCGAAAAAACCGCCGTCTTGCCGATGACAAATTATATACCAAGCGATTCCTCCACGCGCGGGGGATCGGCGTCGCAAAATTATTTGCCCAGATCTCCAGCTCCGCTGAGCTGCACGCATTCAAACCAGACCGGCTACCGCGGCGGTTCGTCATCAAACCAAACAAAGGATACGGCGGCGAAGGCATCATCGCCGTTCAGGATACCAAGAACGGTACCTATACCGACGCCGGCGGCAAAGAGTACCGCTGGGCTGATTTATACGAGCACAGCCTGAGCATCCTCGACGGCCGCTATGCGATTTCCGGTTTGGGCGACACGGTTCTTTTTGAGGAATTACTGGAACCGCACGATTATTTCCGCTCACTCGGCTCGACCGGGCTGCCGGATATTCGAGTGATTATATTCAAATACGTTCCGGTCATCGCCATGCTCCGGCTTCCCACCCCGGCCTCCAGCGGCAAAGCAAACCTCCACCTCGGAGCTATCGGCGTGGGCATCGACCTGGGGACTGGGCGGGGGACCTATGGCGTCCAGGGAAACCGGCTTATTCGCAAACTACCCGGCGGTGATCTGGTGCGTAAAATTATCATGCCCCAATGGCAGGAGATCCTACAGACGGCGGCTAAAACCCAGTACTACACCCAGATCGGCTATCTGGCCGTTGACCTTGCCCTGACCAACGCCGGTATCAAAATATTGGAGCTGAATGCGCGAGCCGGATTGGCTATCCAAATATCAAACCAAGCGCTGCTTCGCAAACGCCTGGAAAAAGTGGCGGACCTCAAGGTTGCCTCTCCCAGTGAGGGAGTGCGCCTCGGCCAGACACTTTTTACCCGCGTGCTTGCCGAAAAAAATCCAGTAACGAGCAAACCGGCCAGCAAACCAATCGTCGGTTTATATGAATTAATCCACGTCCTCAATCTGCCCGGGATCACCACACTCAGCGCGAAAATCGACCCCCATAGCGAACATAATGTCCTGTCATCAACTATAGCGGTTCCGCCCGATACCAAACTGCTGAATATCAGTATTAAGGATAAAAAACTTCGCCTGCCGTTCCGCCAGGCGCCCATCGAACATGCCAAACACCAGCTCATCCTGTCGGGAAAATTTCTGACGGAATTCCTGATCGATGCAACGCGGCAAACCGCCGCTAAACCAAACGTCACACCAGGCGCCTCAACGCCAATCGCTGAAAAAATTATCTATAACATTGACCAGCGGCTGGCTCGGATCAATGAACAGATTCATTTGCTAGCCCGAATCAAACCAACCAATACCGAGGAAGAGTACCGGCGATTCATGGAACATCCGACGGTATCGCCGCAATTCAACTACACCGTACCGACCGACCAGCTCGCGGCACTGCGCACCGAACTGAAAAAGATCCCTCGCCAGGTGGATCACCCGCTGATGCCGCTATTTCTGGATAAAATCACCGAAATTACCAATAAACTGAAGCTTGCTGAAGGAGTAGATGAAACTGATCTGACCACACGCTCTGCTGCGGTGTATGGTACGGTGACTGAGCGCCAATACCGCGATGCGCTCACCTTCGTCAAACAGACACCGATGGTCGCTGACTCCAGTAAGATACTGAAAATTGAGGACGTCATCAAACGGGTGGAAAACTACTTGCTAGAAAAAAAACTGACCAAATGGAAAATTAAACTATCACCCGATGCCACGGCTGGGATGCAGGTTACAAAAAATAATACCATCATCGTCGATAAAAACGCTCGCATTAGCATCAACCGCCTCAAGGCCCTGATTGCCCATGAAGTGGAGACGCATATCTTCCGGCTGGAAAACGGCCGGCTCCAGAAATACCGCATTTTCGAACAGGGTACTGCCGGCTATCTGACGATTGAGGAAGGACTGGCAATCTACAACCAAAACCGGCTGCATGTCAGCCTGGGTGATAAATTTTTTACACCAGCGCACAATGTGATTGCCATTTATCTCGGCATGCAGCTCTCCTTCGTCGATCTCTACCACCAGATGGTCGATGTCTACGGCCTTGCCCCCGATCGCGCCTGGCGTACCTGTGTGCGGGTAAAGCGAGGGCTCAGTGATACCGGAGTCCCCGGAGCATTTACGAAAGATGCGGTTTATTTTACCGGTAACCAAATCATAGAGCGCCTGGTCAAAGAGCAAGGGGAAGATACGCTTAAGAAGCTCTACATCGGAAAAATAAAAATCAGCGACCTGCAGTACGTCAGCGACTTTCGACAGTGGCCGATCAAATATTTCCCCGAGTAGCGCGTGAGGGATAGTGAAATTTTCGTGCCGCTCGGATATCCGCCCGAATACGCGCCATCAGGTCGGCCGATTGGCGATACCGGCGAATCGGACGAATTTTTTTATACACCACGAATTGCAGCCGTCGACCATAGAGCTCCCGTCGCGGGTAATCAATGATATACAGCTCAACTTTTCCCCGCCGCTGCACGCGTACCCCAGGCACTCCAATGACCGCCACGGCACGATACCACCGGGTACCAATAGTAATGCTGGCAATATAGATACCATTGCCTAAGCCCGACCGCCGCAATACATGACGGCTAAAATTTGCCGTGGGATACCCCTGGCGTTCGCCAATCTGTTCTCCGGATATGACGGTACCCGAAATCGTGATCAGCCGCATCACAGTGCCCGAATCAATGAACGGTGAATGTGGCCATTTGAAGCTACGAGGCCGGTACTGCGCGCCGTCCAGGGTTTATTATGAAATCCAGTGACCGTACCGCCCGCCTCCTGTACCAGCAGCACCCCAGCCGGCGCATCCCACAAACTGACGCCCGGAGGGGTAAAGATGGTGGCATCGCTCCGGCCTGCTGCCGTATAGGCCAGCTCCAGAGATCCGCTCCCCAGTCGGCGCACGTTGAATACCCGATCCTCCAACCGATGCTGCAGGCGCACGAAATTTTCATGGGACTGGCGTCGGTGCGTCCGCCCGATGAGGACCAATGTATCAGACAGCGCGCGAGTAGTGGAAACCCGCAACCGCATGCCGTTTAACCAGGCTCCTTTACCTTCCTCGGCGACATACAGCTCCTTCATATACGGTGCATAAATCACGCCGAGGCGTATTTCGGTCCCATGCAGCAGGGCGATAGCAGTGCAAAAAAGAGGGGATTGCAAAGCAAAATTCATCGTGCCATCGAGCGGATCGATCGTCCAACGGTATGCACCAGGATTGTCCTCGAGTCCGGTCTCCTCACTCAAGAAATCATGATCGGGAAATTGGCGCCGAATAGTACGAATGATAGCCCGGTTCGCGGCCATATCCGCCTCGGTGACCAAATCATGGCGGCCCTTCTTTTTCACCTGATGAGTGGTGAGATGGCGAAAATGGCGCATCAATTCATGACCGGCCGATCGGGCGGCGCGGACAGCGGTGGTACGAAAACTACTCATAGGTCATCAACCCGGATAAGGGTAAGCTGATCGGCATTCGTGTCATAATACGCAAACGTCGGCCCATACACCATATTCGCCACATTACCTGGATTGACTAGTCGCGTGTGACCAATCGTCTCCTCCCAGGGTTTATGGTTATGCCCATACACCACAATGTCATATACGCCTGATTTCGCTAATTTGGAAGCGATGTCAGGATAATGGTTAATGGCAAACTTTTTCCCTCCCAGCTCAAACTCGCCAATTTCCGGATAGATAGTCACATTCGGAGCCGACCCGTCGTGAGCCTTTTGCAACATGCGGAATGGGTCACCGTCGACATTGCCGATGCAGAGATGTATAGGCCCGCCAAATCCTTCAGCGATACGCACCATCGTGATCGGCGCACAGACGTCACCGCAATGAATCAATGCGTCGGCTTTTTCTTTTTTGACATGAGTCAGCACTTTATCAATATTTGCCCAGTTATCGTGGGTGTCGGAAATAATCGCTATCTTCATAGGTATGTCAGATTAATGTCCACTCCCGTAGTATAGCATCACAGGTGGCATATGGCCTACCCATGCGTGCCAACGCCACCCGGTCGATTATTACCCGCCGGGAGGAAAACTCCATATCAGTCGGGATGCTATCCACTCCTACGGTCACATGCGGCCAAAATTTGTCATAGCTACAAGAGTCGCGATAGCGAGACGGACGCGTTTCAAACGGCAACACCGTGTTCATGACATCGATATGCAATTGATGCAATACCGGAGTGTCCTGGATCACGACCGAACTCCACGTATGTTGACCGATGGTATCGACCGACAGCGAGGATAGCGATACGGCGAGGGGATGCGTCGATTGCAGTAGGCGTGTCAACGGCTCAACTAAAGCAAACGGGTCGGCCACATACAGATGCGCCAGGGAAACGTGGGGCAGATGATTGCTTCCTAGCACCAGCGGGGGGTGGGCCATACCGGCATTCACGATAATATTCAACTGTTGCAGCCAATCCTGCACGTCAGGCGGAGGCAGCAGCACGATCCCGTATTTTTCCGGCTCCGTTTCACGCATTATAATTTATTTCCCATATAATAATACACGGTCGCCAGATAATCCCGTAGGATGGAGCGAAACTCGATGAGATTGCGGAACGGGTCGCGACGGAAATCCTCGTTCGGCCAGGCGGCCACACAGGTGATGTCCGCGTCCTGTTTTTCGAAAACAGCACAGGCGCGATGCGTATGGAAATATGAGGTAACCACAATCGCCGTTTTCCAGTGACGATCGCTCATGATCCGCAAAGAAAAATACGCATTTTCACTGGTATCATGAGCATACGGATCCTCGATGATATTCTCGGATGGTACGCCCAATACTTCGGCATACGCTTTCATGTACTGACTCTCAGTGTATGTCTCGCCCTCGACCTGTCCACCGGTCATGATCACCCGATCGGCATACCCGGCCCGATACAGCTCGACACCCCGCTGGACGCGCTCCTGCGGTCCATAGGGTAAAAAATTGGTGTCAGTACCGCGAATCACGCCGCCCCCGAGCACGATAATCGCATCGACACGTTCCGGCGCTTCATCACGTACCAGCGGGCGGACCAACCAATAATTAAATTGCGTGTACATGGCCACGAGAACCACGCCCAGGCCGATGAGGATCAACCAGAGGACAAACGCGCGAAGTGTCGCCCAGCCGCTTTTCATACTTTACGGAGCGCTAGTAATGTTGTCAGATCATGATCCCGTGCATCGCCCGGCGGAGTCTCCAGTATGAAATCGACTCGCTGTAATTTCGGATGGCTAACCAGCGCTTTCCATCCCGCCATCCCGATCTGCCCCTGGCCGATATGTTCGTGCCGGTCTTTTTTCGAACCGAGCTCGCCCTGACTGTCATTGGCGTGGATAATCGTCAGCCGACCCAGGCCGATGTGCGCATCAAACTCCTTCAGAGTTGCATCTACCGTTTGCTTCGAGCGGAGATCATATCCGGAAGCAAATGCATGGCAGGTATCAAAACAAATGCCAACCGTCTCCGGCAGCGCATCAATAATGCTCTGCAGTTCCTCAAACCGATCGCCAATCACCTGCCCGGCTCCGGCTGCATTTTCTATGAGGAATTGGCATGTTCCTGAATACCCGTCCAGTGCCTTCTGCAATCCAGCAATAGTCATTTCCAGTGCCTTTGCCGAGCCAACATCCTTGGCTGACCCCAAGTGAGTCATCAGCGCGGTCACGCCCAAGGCTGAGGCACGCTCCAGCTCCTCACGAATGACGGTGATTGATCCCTGACGAACCCGGGTGTTAGACGAGGCAAAATTGATATAGTACGGCGCATGGACGTAGCACCGGCGCAATGCGTGCGCCGCACAGTTTTCTTTGAACGCGGCGATACTGCTCAGAGTCAATGCAGCTGCCGCTCCGCCCCGAGGCGACCGAGTGAACATCTGAAAACACTCCAAATGTTCCGCCGCGGCATTGAGCGGCGCATTCCATACCCCGCCGGCAATTGAGACATGCGCGCCGAATAGCATAATTATTTCCTGCTCAATTCCTCAAAAAAATCAAAAACCTTGCGGCTGCGCATTACATTATGCAGATAGTCTCGATATTCCGATGAGTTTATTTGCTTGATAATTTCCGGATTCTGGGCATACTGTTTGCGCTCCTCGTCAATCTGTTGATTCAGCTCGGAATCAGCTACCGTAATATTCTCCGCACGAGCAATAGCGCGCAGCGCCAGCGCTGTCTGTACACGTTTAACCGCCCGAGGGCGAAACTCTACGCTTAATTCGTCTCGCGTTTTCTTGATGCTGGCCAGATAGTCGTCAAATTTCATACCCTGATTGGTGACTTCGTGCTCCAACTCATGCAGCATCTTGTGCAACTCATTATCCACCAGGATATCAGGAATCTCATCAAAGGTTGATGTGCCGACGATCCGATCGATTACCGCCAGTTCCCAGCGCTGCCGTTCTTTGCTGGTTTTTTCCTCGTGGATATTTTTTTCTATCTGCTGGCGCAACGCGTCGAGTGTTTCAAAAGCGCCCACCTGCTTGGCGAAAGTGTCATCAAGCGGCGGCAGAGTAATTTCATATACGGCACTGACCGCCACGCGGAACGTCGCTGGTTTGCCCGCCAAATCTTTGCGATGGTATTCCTTGGGGAAATGGAGGGTCAAGTCTTTCTTCACGCCTGCGGCCAAACCGATCAACGCATCCTCAAACCCCGGAATAAAATGTCCCTCACCGATGACGATCGGTTGTTTTTTACTGGCTCCGCCATCCAGCGGCACATTGTCCATGAACGTTTCCATGTCGATTTCAACCTTATCCTGTTGCCGCGCCGGACGATCCACCTTTACTTCCTTACCAAACATGCGCCGTAAATTTCCGATGGTAGCATCCACTTCATCGGACGTGACGGCCACCGATTTTTTTTCTTCGACGATTTTTTTGTAATTCCCGAGTTTCACCTGGGGTAACAGGGCAACGGTGGCAGTATACACGAGCGGGTTCCCCGGAGCCAATTTTTCTACCGATACTTGCGGCATGCCGATCGTCTGCAGATTATGCTGCACGACGGCCTCTGGATAGGTTTTTTCCACCGCCGACTCTGCTGCCTGCTGATACAATTTCATCTGCCCAGCCTCGCGAATAATCAATTCTCGAGGTGCTTTTCCCGGCCGAAATCCGGCAATCCGCATCGACTTCCCCAGCTCACTAATAGCCCGCTCCACATAGGACTGCAGTTCATCTGGTTCTATGGTTACGGTCAGCTGGATCATACTTTTTGGTTGTTTGGTAACGGTAACGTTCATAATGTATTTCTTTGGATACGAAGTAAGTAGGCGATACGATTAACTAAGATGTGAAAGGTGAAACCAAGCGCGATAGCTATACCAATACGTCCCCAACCGGGAAACGTAATGATACTGACCAGAGCAGCTGCCCCGAGCACATAGTCGATCTGGTCAAACGGCATCCAGGATATCCCGGGCGCGATACCGAACTGCCGCTTGGCAATACTTTTTACCATATCACCGATAAGTGCGCCAGCCCCCAAAAGCACAGGAAACCAGATGGACATATCGGCATAATCGATAAAGCTGATTTCCCGCGCCCAGTCATACGCCAGATATAACCACCGCTGGAGGTAATAAAATAGTGTGCCGGCAATCAAACCTGTGATGACGCCCCGCCAGGTCTTATGGTCACCGAGGATACGCTTTCCGCGCCACGTGCGGCCGGCATCGACGGGCAGGGCCGGTACCGGTAAAAACCGGGACATGGATGCACCCATATTGGCTACCCCTGCGGGAAAGAAAAACCAGATGATTTGGATGAGAGAAAGCCACATACGATACGCAAAAAATGACGCGATGGTAGCGTCATTGTATCAGGTTTATCCGGTATTTCAAAATGTGAAACGAGATAATTGCTGCAGTGCGGCCTGGCCGGCCGCGATCCCATGCGCATATATGCGGCGCAGCTCCTGTGCATCCGTCTCGATGGCATTTGACCCCAGCTGATTTTCTATCAGGATGACATTGGATAGGACCTCTATCCGCCGACGCAAGGGGAAGTCAAAAGCAGTCATCCATAACGCCCAACCCACTCGCCAATTGTGTATGATCGCTGCCAATATCGAATCAAGGAGGCGACCCGGAAGCTCTCTGACGACGCCCCACCGAGTCCGACGGCGATTGCGAATGTATAGTATAATTTTATCCGGATGGTCCCGGGCCACATCGAGCATCCGTGTGCTCCGAATGACGCTGCCGTCAATAATTGAACGCCCCTGACACGGCACGCTCTGGGGATAGTATGGCGTCGCTGTGGCGGTCGCCTTGAGAGTGGCCCAGGTGTCCCGTTTGCCATCCAGCCAGGTCCAGCTATGGCGTGAAATATCATATCCGTGCACCCACCAGTGAATCGGCTGGCGAACAATAGCCGCGATATCGAGCGGCTTTCGCTTCTGTTCCACCTCAGTGATGAGGTAATCTAAATCAGCCAGCGCACGAATCGGGGCGCGCCGATCCCATAGCCGCCGCACGCAACCTCCGATAAATCGCCACAACCGCTCCACATGGATGAACTGACGACCGGTCAAATCCTCATAATAAATTGACGATCCGAGTCGTGTCTGTCGGGACAAAAAATACGCCGCATTGTGAGCACCGGCCGACGAACTATACACACTATGGATGCGCGGATACAGATTTGCCTCCTGTAGTGCGGTTGCTACCCCGGCGCCAAATACGCCCTGCATCACGCCACCGGAAAATGCCAGAACAATGTCACGCTGTGGCGGTTGACTAATCTTTTGGCCGATTGTCGACAATGCGTTTTTCTTTTAATTCTGTCTCCATACCCAGCATGCGAAGCAACTCATCAAGCGGCTTCTGACGGATAGCGGCGGTCACAAAGATTTGATTGTGCACCAGTTTATTGACCGTACGCTCTAGTTGAGCAAAGTCAACGCCTGTTTTTGGCGCCAGGTAAATCGTGATTTCATCGAGCCCATGGGGGTCATTGTCTTTCTTGGAAATCTCCACCTGCCACTCTTCCACTTCGGGCAAACCGGATAGCAGAGGATAAAAATCATTCAGATTGACTAATTCACCTTTCACCTTCGTGAGATGAAATTCTTTGATTTCAGTAGTGCGCTGCAAATCAACTCCGATGCGTGGAACCGTCCGCCCACAGTACTGGCAGGGACTGTACTCAATACCCGTGGTCATGTCGCCCGTGCGATACCGCACCACGACTGATCCGCGCCAGCCAATACTGGTGTAGACCAATTCCCCCGGCTGGCCATCGGGTACTCGTTTCCCGTCTTTATCAATCACCTCAAAATATCCCAAATCGGGATACAGGTGATACCCCGATTTTTCGTGGCACTGGATCCAGGCGGTCTTAGCTTCGGTAAAAGCATACGTGCTTAAGAAACGAACATTCGGGGCGCCCAGCTGGGCCAGCAGGGATTTTACTTTTACCCGCATACCTTCGCTCGCTCGCTCGCCGCCGGTGATGAATGTTTCGAGTCCTGAAAAATTTCGCTTTTGTTTCACTGCCTCGCGCAACAGATGATACCCATATCCGGGAATGCAGATGAAGAGCCCGGCTTTCATTCCTTCCAGCGCGTCCATAATTTTCTGCGAGCCCATGACTTTTCCGCCGCCGGTCTGCAGGGAAGTAATACCGAGCTGAACCAAAGCGTTGTATGCTTGCCAAAAGGCGAGGTGGGGAGCGTAGGGGAATGCATTGATAGCCACCTTATCACGTGACACATTGGCCACGCTAAACATCCGTTCGCCGGCTTCCTTGAGAATCTCAATGTCGGATTCAGTGTAGCCAAATGCCGTTGGCAAAGCACTGCGGCCGGTGGTGAAGTGCAGGTGGATCGGCTTGTAGAGACGCTCCAGCATCCGTTTCACATCTCGGCGAGTAATCTTCCCCCAGATGACCTTCGCCAGCAGGGATGCCGGGGCATATTTCTTGATCAAATGCTCATCGGGCTGCAGCATGAACGTGCGTGGTTTTGCCTTATCGTCAGGAGTGGGGGCGATGTCCGCCTTGGTGGTGAAGGGAATTCTTTGCACGTCATCAACCGTACGAATAGATTTAAAATCAATGCCGTGTTTTTCAAATAATGCCCGATAAAAAGGGGAGTACGGCAATTCGTGCCGGAAAAAATGTGCGATGCGCTTATTTTGCAGCGCCCGCTGCTCATCCGGCGACATATGAGTAATACGATCCCAAAGGTATGACATAATGGTTTGGTTATTATTTACGATTAATTTGAGTCAATGAGTCAATTCGATCCATGATAATGTCCGTAGCTTCAATCAGCATATCTTTTGTCATCTCGCGGCCGTAGTACTCGGCCAATTCAAACGGCTTGCCAATATGAATTTCCAGCGCATGAGGATTGTACAGTATATTTCGAATTACTTGACGACGACGATGTAATTTAGGCAAATCGGGTCGGACAGAGACATCGTGGACCATGCCGATGGGCACGATCGGCACCCGATTCCAAATCGCCAATCGCGCCGTACCGGTTTTAGCTCGCATTTTCTCCTCATTATAATCCTGGATGATACCCTCGGGAAAAATTCCGACAATCTTGCCTTGCTTCAAGCGGTCATCGGCAATCTCCAGCGAAAGATGGGGAGCTTCACGGTGGAAGGGTATGCAATTTGCCCATTGTTCAGCCACAATCTTTTCCCAGAACCAACCCCAGGGTGCCGTATTAGAAATAAAGGATATTTTTTGTCTGAGGTACGGCAGTAGCACGGCACCGATAAACACACCATCCAGCGGGCCCAGATGTTTGCACGCAATCAGATACGGTCCCCGGAGTGGGACATTTTCCAAACCAATGGTCTTTTTGATAAAAAACCGGATCAGCGGAAATAGCGTACGACGTGAAATTGGATAAAACATACTAGGTGTGTGGGGTAATGGAGGCACCAATTAACCGACCAATGGCACGCATCAGATCATCAGTGGCGCGATGCAAAAGTTCACGGGTTATCGGCTGATTACGATAAACGCTCAGGTCGACCGGCCGGCCAATATGAATGGCGATGTGGCGATCCGGCCGGAAAAAACTGGCAAATGAACTAGCCATGGAAAAGCCCATTGCGTTGCGGATGCCGACGGGTATGAGCGGAGCGCCGGTAGCGAGCGCCATCCGAATCGCACCGGTTTTCCCCAGCAATAGCTGGTCAGGATGCGTATTCCGGCCGCCTTCAGGAAAAATCCCGACTGCCTTACCCGCCCGTACTAGTTCAATCATGCGATCCAATGAGCCACGGACATTATTCGGCTGTAACCGTACCATCCCAAAGTAGCGTGTCGCAAACGGACCGCCCCAGAAGCGCCACATGATATCAAGCGTGAGAAACTGAAGCGATTCAGTCAGATAGGGCAGCATGGTCATGGCAATGGCCGGACCATCAAAAAACCCCACGTGGTTCATAGCCAAAATATACGGGGGGTGTTTTGGAATATTCTCCCTGCCCGTCACCGGCGTGATGACGCGCTGACCAAGTGGGCGCAACAGTCGGAAGAAGAACCGATACATAGGCCGGCCTCCGAAACAAATGATTAGATGACAATGCCAATAATCAGCAAAGCAACGATGTTGAGAATTTTGATCATCGGATTGATGGCCGGACCGGCTGTGTCTTTATATGGATCGCCAACCGTGTCACCGGTTACGGCGGCTGCGTGGGCTTCGGAACCCTTGCCACCATGATTTCCTGCTTCGATGTATTTTTTGGCATTGTCCCATGCGGCACCACCGGTCGTCATGGATATCGCCACAAAAATTCCGGTGACGATACTGCCGACCAGCAGCCCACCCAGTGCCACCGGCCCAAGAAGCCAGCCGACCAGAATCGGGGCCAATACCGGCGTCAATGCGGGGACGATCATCTGTTTGATAGCACCTTTAGTCACGATATCGACGGTGCGAGCATAGTCAGGCTTTTCCGTACCCTGCATGATGCCCGGCTTTTCCTTGAATTGGCGCCGCACCTCGTTGACGACATAGCCGGCCACCTTGCCCACCGCTTCCATGGCTTGGGCGCCGAAAAAATACGGGAGCAAGCCGCCGATAAACAGCCCCACCATCACCTTCGGATCATCGAGGGCGAATTCGAAAAATTTGTGCTGCGCCGCCAAATCCTGGATGTATGAGGCAAACAGCACCACCGCCGCCAATCCAGCCGAACCGATGGCATACCCTTTGGTGATGGCTTTGGTGGTATTGCCGACCGCATCGAGCGCATCGGTTACCGTCCGGACGTCTTCCGGCAATTTTGACATCTCGGCAATCCCGCCGGCATTGTCTGTAATCGGTCCGAACGAATCGATGGTGACAATGATCCCAGCAAGAGACAGCATGCTCATCACCGCGATGGCAATGCCGTACACGTCGGCCAGCGCATAGGCGCCGAGGATTCCGGCCGCGATAACGACGACCGGGAGCGCGGTCGATTTCATGCTGACCGCCAAACCGGTGATGATGTTGGTACCATGCCCTGTCTCTGAACTTTTAGCGATTGATTGTACCGGCGCGTACTTCGTCGACGTATAGTACTCGGTAATCACGACGATCAGTGCGGTGACGACCAATCCGATCAATGCGGTGAAATAAAGATTGGATGTCGCATAGCGGCCATTACCATCCATCAGCCAGTGTACCAAAGGATAAAATGCAACAGCGGAAAGGATGCCGGAAACGGCCAAGCCCTTATAGAGCGCCCCCATAATATTGTGCGTGCGACCCAGACGAATAAAAATAACGCCGATGATGGAGCTGATGATGGACAGTCCGCCGATAACCAACGGCAATAGTAATGCATTGTCAAAAGCACTGAACGTCAGTGACCCGAGCAGCATGGCCGCCACTGCCGTAACCGCATACGTTTCAAACAAATCCGCCGCCATACCGGCGCAATCTCCGACATTATCACCCACGTTGTCCGCGATCACCGCGGGATTCCGTGGGTCATCCTCGGGAATACCGGCCTCAACTTTTCCCACTAAGTCAGCGCCAACGTCAGCCGCTTTCGTGTAGATACCACCACCCAATCGGGCAAATATTGAAATCAAACTGCCACCAAAACCCAAACCAACTAAGGCTGATATATCCTTGGTAAGCGCATAGTATCCGGCTACCCCCAGCAATCCCAAGCCAACTACGAGCAATCCAGTTACGGCACCGCCTTTAGCGGCGACGGCAAGCGCCGGAGCTAGTCCGTGTTTGGCGGCTTCAGCCGTCCGTACATTTGCCCGTACCGATATATTCATGCCAATATATCCGGCCAGTGCGGATAATACCGCGCCAATTATGAATCCGATGCCGGTTTCCAGATCCAAAAGCCAGGTTAGCAAACCAAAAATCACCACCGCGATGATAGCCACGGTGCGATATTGGCGATTGAGGTAGGCGCTGGCGCCCTGCTGGATCGCTTTAGCAATATGCTGCATCGTTTCCGATCCGGCAGGCTGGCGGATGATCCAGCGAGCCAAAAACAGTCCATAGCCGATGGCCACGACTGCCGCGGTCAGTGCAATGATAAGTGCGGTAGACATATATCGTTATGTATTGATATTAATTATTATTCTTTTGATTGGTCTACGGGGGCTGCCGGGGTTTCGGCCGGAGCCTCAGGAGCGGGAGTATCAGCGGAGGGAACCGCTGGTGTCTCAGGTGGAGCGTCTGGAGCGGCGGCCGGATCAGCAGCTGGAGTTGCAGCTACCGGCGCATCAGCATCAACCGGGGCGACGGTTGCCTTTTTATGCGAGCCTTCACTCACCTTTTCCCCTGATTCGGATACGATGTCAATTTTCCACCCGGTCAGTTTTGCCGATAGACGAACATTTTGCCCTGATTTGCCGATTGCCAAAGACAGCTGGTCTTCCTTGACCTCGGCGATTGCGGTCTTCTCCTGATCATTCAGTTTGACGCTCAATACTTTTGCCGGGGACAGGGCATTGATGATAAATTTTACCGAGTCTTCATCCCATTCGATGATGTCTATTTTCTCACCGCCGATCTCTGAAATAATCGTCTGAACGCGGGAGCCGCGCTGACCGACACATGATCCGACTGGATCGATATTTTTCTGATCGGTAAAAACGGCTATTTTGGTTCGAGAGCCGGCCTCACGGGCAATGGATTTTATTTCCACCGACCCGTTGCCGATTTCCGGAACCTCCAGAGTAAATAACTTGCGTACCATTTCCGGATGCGCGCGCGATAAAATAATTTCTGGGCCTTTGGGGGTAGTATTGACCGCCACCACAAAAAATTTCAGACGCTGCCCAGGAGTATAGCGCTCATGGGGCACCTGCTCCGAAGGCGGGATAATGGCCGTCGTCTGCCCCAAATCAACCAGTACGATGCGGCCTTCCATCCGCTGTACTGTACCGTTGATGACCTCGCCTTCCTTATCTTTGAATTCACGGAAAATCATATCACGCTCCGCTTCTCGCAGGCGCTGGATGATGACTTGTTTGGCGGTTTGGGCGGCCATGCGGCCATACGCAGCCGGGGGTTGCAATTCGGTCTTGATGACATCGCCCTCCACCGCGCCCTTTTGTATTTCCTGCGCTTCGCTGAGGGAAATCTCTGTCTTGGCATTATACCGCTCAAATTCTTCTTCGGTCGTGTCCCCCGCAGGCTCATCGACCGGTGCGACGGGTTCTGCCCCCGCTGCAGCGGCAGCTGCGGCCGCCTCCAGCGCCACCTGTTTTTCTGCCTGTAGCTGCTCCGTCAGTTCTTTCTTTTCATCGGACACGACAGTCTTCACGTCAAATACCCGTGCGGTCCCATCCTGAATATTAAATTCCACTTTGATATTCTGATTTTTTTCGCCAAAATCCTTACGGTAGGCTACAGCAAGTGCCGCCTCGATTGTTTCGATGACCGATTCGAGGGAAATCTTCTTTTCCTCGCAGATTGCCTTGGCAGCTTCGAGAATTTCATTGGCTGATGTTTTCATATATTTATATTACTGCTAAAAAAGACCAGTTATATACATAACTAGTCTCATATACTGCAGTATACGATACTGTAAAAAAATTGCAAGGGTCATCCGAGATCGACGTCGCATATATGTGTTATCCGGCCAGTGCGATCTATCAGCACGACATCACAACGAATCGGCCCGTCATAGCCATGCTGCTGAAGATAGCAGGTAATAGCACTGACCAACCGTTGTTGTTTCCGCCAGTCGACGCACTCAATAAATGCCGCGGACATCAACCCACGACGTCGTTTGACTTCAATAAAAACCAGCGTGCCCGTGGTATGCTGGTAAGCGATGAGGTCTATTTCCCCAAAACGGCACGTCCACTGACGCTCCCGGATCACATAGCCCCGCGCGTGGAGGAATTCGGCCGCCATCCGCTCACCTTCGTTCCCTATATTTTTTTGTAACGTCATACCTGCCCCATAGAATAATCTGCTAGGGAAGGTTCATGGGTACCGGTCACTACCGGCACTACACCCGCTCAAATACCAATCCAAAATGATACGGGCCGGCTTCTATCTCACGGTGGAATGCTAATTGATGCTGGGAGGCCTCGGTGATGATTAATTCGGGCTTGAGACGTTTTTCTGTTGGCGGGCCAAAATGAAAATTATTAGCGCGCCAGTCGACAACCACGACCGTCGCCTGGGGTTTACAAATCCGAAGCGCCTCCTTGAATATATTGTCCATATGCTTTACCTGAGACAAAATCTGTACCAGCAGCACATAGTCGACGGATCGGTCGGCGATCACCCGGGCAGCGCCTACCTGTTCGGCATCAGACCACACTGTGGTGATATTGCTCAAACCGTAGAGTTTAGCTTTGCCGGCAACTGAGGACAGGGCATCCTTTAGGATATCGACGGCATATACCCTGCCGGTGTCTCCGACGATGCGCGATGCTGCCAACGCAAAATACCCGCCACCGCAGCCCAAATCGGCCACTACCCGACCGGCGGTTAATCCCGCCTTGGCCAATATATTTTCCGGGTGAAGAAATGTAGATCCTGAAATATGGGTTTCCTGCATAGCTACAGTATATCACATCGCTCCAGAACCGGTGAGCATCTGCGCCATCGGAGCAAACGATCGACGGTGCACCGCGGAAATACCATGCCGTTGCAGCGCCATCCGGTGCTGTAATGTGCCATATCCCTTATGTCGGACAAATCCATAGTTTGGATACCGCTGATGAAGTGAGCGCATCATACGGTCGCGTGATACTTTGGCTACAATAGAAGCTGCGGCTATACTGACCACCTGCGCATCACCCCGGATAATGGCATCGGTCCCAAATGGCATCCGCCCGATCGATAAAGCATCGACTAATGCAAAAGTCGGCGCCACCCCCATAGTGGTTAGTGCGTGGCGAAGTGCTGCACGATTTGCTTCACCGATGCCGACACGGTCAATCTCCACCGGAGCGATGGCACAGATCTGATACGCAACGGCAATCTCAATAATGCGCGCGGAGAGTCGCTCGCGCATGGCCGGAGACAACTGTTTTGAATCACGGATACCGGGTATCCGCACGCGTGGTGGCAGCACAACCGCTGCCGCGACGATTGGCCCTGCCCACGCCCCGCGCCCTGCTTCGTCCGCACCGGCTACGTATGTATGCCCAGCACGGTACAATGCGTTTTCCCGTTTACTGTTTGGATGCTGCATAGTTACTTTCAGTATATATCCCCGTCAATAAAAAGTAACTAAAAATAAAAAATGCGCCGAACGTCGCTCTATACTATCGACTATGGCGCGCCACTGGTGCCAAAAAATGCCGGCGAATTTCAGATATGATTTTTTTAGAAATTGAAAAGGAGGTGTAACGCACCAAAATATATTGTTTTATATGCGACACCTCCTGGACGGGTGCGCCCAGGCGAGCTTACCGCTCGTATCTATACCGGATCGCGTCCGGTACACATATGAGCAGTAAGCGCCATAGATGGCGTACTCGTTATTTGCCTTTTGTGTTGGATGTCAAAAAGCGCATTTCTCTACCTTCTTGTGGTTTCCTCTCTACATTTTTTGTTTTTTCGTACAGAGGTACCTTTTTGTTTTGTTTGATTTTTATTCGCGATGTCCAACTGCACCGCTCCAAAAGTAGAGAAAGCATATATCCGAGTATTTCGGCTATACCGCTTCCACTACCTTGTTTTTATCCTGTGGATAAATTATCAAGTTTCAGTATGAAACCAGTATATCATATACGCATCCCATTGTCAATAGTTCATTTTGGCTAACATTAAATAAAAATAAAAAATTACGATTATTCCGTAATTTTTTATCCACACCATTTTGACTCAGCTTGACTGGACATTACCCAGCCAAATGCATGAGCTTTTCTCGCACAAACGTATACACGTGCCTGTATTCCTGTTCTGGGGTGAGCTGGGTGGTATCCAGAAACAGATCATACTGCGCAGGATCAAAAATATCGATCTGATAATACTTCCGATAACGCAGCGCGTCACTGCGCAACCGGTCGCGTACCGATGCCAGCACGTCCTCATACCGTTCCACGGCAGGCGCTTCATTTCGATCTGACTTTGCGCCGGATTGGAGCGCCTCCCAAATCCGCCGCGCGCCTTCCTCGACACTGACATCGAGGAATATTTTCAATGACTGTGGCAAGAAATGAAAAGCCGTACGGCTTTCGATGATGATATTATCTTTGCCGGAGGCGACGGATGTGATATATGCGTCAAATTCCTTGTCGCCCTCCGGATGCGTTTCGCTCCAGGCATTGAACTCCTGCAGTGTCATGCCTTTTGTCCGCGCCATGGCACGACGCATGCCACCGATGTAAATACGTTCAAAACCGAGCTCTGCCGCCAATCGGGTGGCGATGGTACTCTTACCGGACCCTGGTTTGCCGCTCAGACTAATAATCATTGATGGGTCGTCGACGATTAAACCGGCTACGGTTATGAGAATCTCCCCGGCCACCTCCGGGATGCCCGTGTCCGCGATCCTGAGATGGCGACGGGGTACCCGCAGTACCCTCAAGGAATACTTTATGCGACAATTCGATGCGGCCTTTTTCTTTGTCGATCCCCATGACCTTCACTTTCAGATGGTCGCCTTCTTTCACCACATCTGATACGCGATTGATGCGCTCATGGCGGAACTGGGAAATATGGACCATCCCGTCTTGGCCGGGCAACAGTTCGACGATGGCTCCAATTTCACTGCCCGTGTTACGATCGGCGACGATACGCGTCACGGTACCTTCATAGATTTCCCCGACAGTAATCTCATGGGTGAGATTTTTGATCCAGGTCATGGCCTTTTCTGCCATGGCACCATTGGTTGAGGTGACCATCACCAGACCGTCATCCTCGATATCTATCTTCATCACATCTTCACCCCCACACTCTTCGATGATCTTATTGATCGTTTCTCCACCCTTACCGATGACATCACGAATTTTCTCCGGGTCAATCTTGATCGACGTAATACGCGGAGCGTAGGGGGAGAGGTCGGCCCGCGGCTGGGCAATGACCGCGGTCATTCGCTCCAATATCTGCATCCGCGCTCGCTGAGCCGCCGCCAATGTATCCCCGATGATGCCAAAATCAATGCCGTCTACTTTGACGTCGAGCTGAATAGCAGTAATTCCTTTGGCGGTACCCGCTACTTTGAAATCCATGTCACCATCATGGTCTTCCACACCCTGAATATCAGTTAGAATCTTATAGCGTGACGGATTATCCGTATCCGTAATCAATCCAATAGCAACGCCAGCAACCGGATCGGAAATCGGCACGCCTGCGTCCATCAGCGCCAATGTCGAACCACAGGCTGACGCCTGTGATGACGATCCGTTTGATGACAAAACCTCAGATACGACGCGGATGGTGTAGGGGAACGTTTCTTTCGGTGGCAGTACCGGCTCAAGCGCTTTTTCGGCGAGTGCTCCATGGCCGATTTCACGGCGTCCCGGAGAGCGAACTGGTTTTGCTTCACCGACGGAGAACCCCGGAAAATTGTAATGATGCATATAGCGTTTTTTCCCGCTTTCTTCCATGGTATCCAAAACCTGCTCATCACCAGGAGAACCGAGCGTCACAATCGACAGTACCTGTGTTTCACCGCGATTGAAGAGGCCGGAACCATGTGTACGGGGAAGTATACCAGCCTCACACCAAATCTCCCGTAATTCATCGGTTTTGCGACCGTCTACGCGAGTATCAGTATCCAGCACCAGACGACGCGCAGCATGATAATATGCCTGATCAATCAACCCGAGGGCTTTCGCGCGCGCCTCTTTGCTCACTTCATTGTCCGCCTTGAGCATGGCGTCTAGGTCATCTTTGATAGCGGCAACGGCTGCCTTGTGTTCTTTTTTGCCTTTGATAGCAAACACGGCTGGCAAACGATCAGCGAGAAACGCATTTGTTTTTTCTTCAACCTTTTTCCACGCCGCCGCTTCCTCATCAGCGAGCGCTTCGGCGGGTACGGCAATCTTCGGACGACCCACCTGTTTGGCCATGTCCGCGATGAAATCAGCAACTTTTTTGGTATGCTGATAGCAAAATTCCATTGCTTGCTGCATCACATCCTCAGGTACCTGATGCGCTCCCGCTTCAATCATTACGATTTTCGTGCCCGTTCCGACCACGACCAAATCTAAATCGCTTTTGTCACGAGCGTCATAGGTAGGGTTGAGCACCCATTCACCACCGACCCGACCGACGCGAAACCCTGCTACCGGACCATTCCAGGGTATATCGGAAACGGACAGAGCGGCTGACGCGGCAATCAATGAAACAATATCCGGATCATTTTCCTGGTCGACTGACAGTACGGTAATGACGACTTGTATGTCGTTACGCATTGATTCGTCAAACAGCGGGCGTACCGATCGATCAACCATGCGCGCGGTCAATACCGCCTCATCCGTCGGACGACCTTCACGTTTGATAAAACGTGAGCCCTTGATCTTACCTGCGGCATAGAGACGCTCTTCATAGTCAACCATCAGCGGAAAATAGTCGATGCCATCACGGATGGTATCACTCAAAACCGCAGTAGCTAAAACTACTGTGCCGCCATACTGAACGGTACAGGATCCATTCGTCTGCCCGGCCAGCTTGCCGAACTCAAAAATCATTTCTTTTCCGGCTACCTCGGTGGTAAACCGTTGTGGCATGTGAGCCATAGAGGTGTTCCTTTCACTTACGGCAGGAAGTGGCACCAGGCCGGCTCATAAACTTGTTCTCCTCAGTACCCGTGACGGTGTACTGCGATGAATAAGCCTACGAAACGCGGCTACGGCAGCCACCGCTGCCAATGTATTAAAAATCTACTATTATTAAATAACTACCGTCCGATGAACCGACGGCGGTTGGCGATAAGGTATTTCTTCTTGTCCGCACTCAAATCGATAAAATCATCAGCGAGGGTCTTGATGCTGCTGGACGTTGATTCACTAAACGCAATCACCTCAACATACACACCAAGATTCTTCAGATAATTGATCAGTGGGACAAAATCGCCATCGCCGGTAACCAACACCACCACATCCAGTTTATTTGAGAGGCGGACGGCATCAATAGCCACGCCCACATCCCAATCTCCCTTTTTATTACCGCCGTAGAATATCTGCAAATCCTTCATCTTCACCTCGAAACCCTGATTATCCAACGCTTCGAAAAATTTCTGCTCATCAACATTATCAGCCTTGATGACGTAGGCGATAGCCCGAATGAGCAGTCGGTCCGCAACTGCGGTTTTGAGCACCTCGCCAAAATTAACTTTTGCGCCATACAGATTCTTGGCGGAATAGTAGAGGTTCTGGACATCGACGAATACGCCGACGCGTTGATCTTTCAATTTCATGACTTCTTCTTTAATTTCAGCTTATCGGTCAAATCGTCGTAGCTCTTCTGATTGTCTTTTTCCAAATACCGCAATAGTCGGCGGCGCTGACCAACTTTCCGGAGCAACCCGCGTCTCGAGGAAAAATCTTTCTTGTGATCCTTGAGATGACCGGTTAATCGCTTGATCTCCTCACTCAAAATAGCGATCTGCACTTCAGCAGACCCGGTATCTTTCTCGTGGATTTTGTACTTCTCAATTATCTTATCCTTTTCTTTCTTGGTTAGCATGTGTTTGTTCCTTTCTGGCGAATCCGAGTATATGGGGCTAACCTTCCCCAAAAACCCAGCATTCGTCATCACGTATAAGTACCCACTAGTATAGGAAACCGGGGGATATTGTCAAGGGATGAAATAAAAAAACACGGCGCCCCTGAAGGCTGCCGTGTCAGTACCGATTGAACGATGTGCGGATTACCGACCGACGATCTGATACTGCGCAAAAGCATCCATCTCGATCCGCCGACGATCCTGCCTGAGGATGGCATAATGCGCTTCGAAATCAACGAGCGATACGGGACCGATATCCACGATTACGCCGTCCGGCATGAGGGCGACCAGCCTCACCGCACATGAACATGCATCATCGATGTAGAATCCCGGTTTCCATTCCTCCATATAGGGGATGGTAACGATCTTGCCTTCCAGTAACTTCGTATCCACGCACTGCTCCTTTCTTACAGCACGCCGAGCGCTGTTTTGATATGTTCCTTGGCCTGACGGCCGCTGGTAATAGTTTTCTGTATCAACAGTTCGAGAGCGGCTGACAACTGCGCGATGGCGTGCCGAGACACCGGGTGGACAAATCCCGATTCATCCACTCGAGCCAGCGCGGTCCGCGCCTGCTTGGTGCTATAGATCATGGCATCATAGGCTGCGCGATCCACCAGATCACCATACAGTGAGCACGTAAACGGCAACAATGCTGCTTCCAGTTCGGCGCGGATATGCCGCAGCTTGAGTGAATTCCACATTCGCTCGAGAATCTTCCGCGCCGCGCCATACTCCTCGCGCCGGATATGCTCCAGCACCTGCCCCAGCTCGGGGTAGACATGGTAGGATGTCTGGGTAAATGGCGCGATATCGTACCGCCCGATCTCCTGGTGAAACATCGTCAGATGCTGCACCATCGATGGACGAGCCATGGCATCAATCAGCAGCTGCATGCACCGCGACTGACCGCGAACCCAATACGGTCGATCAAACAAGCGATTGAGGTAATCGTACAAACCCTCCCAGAAGAGCTCCATCTCCTCAATCAACGACTTGAGCGTCTGCCGTCGGGCGATAATCACCGGCTCGATGCAGCTGATGGCCACCTGTCGGCGACGCAGCTGGCCATGCGCGGCCAGCGCCTGCACCATCTTGACGGTGCTATTTGCCCGGCCGGTCCGGTCAAACACGGTCATCAGCGGTACGCTCATGCGCCGCGCGGCCCGCTTATGTTGATCACGAGGGTGTTCTTCAATCTGCTCCAATATTGCCCGCGCTTTTTCGAAAAAAACCGGAGCCAACTCCTGCGCATTGCCACGACGGAGGCCAGCGGCAATTTCATTGATCGCCAGCAGTTCCTCACGGGCAGCGGACAAGCGACCCTTTTCACCGTGATGGAAAGAAATGCCATACTGCCGATCGAGCACATAATATGTGTAGCGAAGCGCTTCATACACGCTGGTATATACCTGGTACATCAACCAGCTCGGGTCATAATAATCCGGCCGATAGGCACCAGATGCCAGCGCTGCGCGCGCGACCATATTGTCCCAGTTGGGGATGGCGACCATGTGCTGCCGGACGCCCTCCAGAATGACATACAGGTCACCCCGAAAGAGTCCGCCACGCGCAGCCACCGTACGCGCTGTGCCCTCGATAGAAATCTGGATGGCACGTCGGTACCCGCCGCCGATTCGTTTACTCGGATCGATCTTCACGAATTCCTCCAATGTTTATTGTCGATGTTCTATATTTACATTTTCTGAATACTGACTATACGACTGACCTGCCACGATGTCAATCTCGGTCGCCCAGGCCATATTTTGACTGGATGGGGATGGCGTCGTAAAATGAAATAGCTATGCCCACCGATCTGACGCACTATATTGAATCTTTCTTACAGGATATGGTAAGCCGCTCCACCCCCCGCACCATCCGAAATTACCGGCTCTACCTGAGCCGATTTCAGTCGACCACCGGAGCCCACCTGCCGTCTGATATAACCGAACGGGCGATTGATACTTTTCGTGCCATGCTCAGGCGCACCCATACCAACCGTGGCAGCACCATGATGTCGAGCAGCATCAACTACCACCTCATAGCGGTCCGGGCGTTCATTGCCTATCTGGCGCGACTTGGATTGTTACCGGCCTCGCTGGATGACGTCGCCCTCGAGCCATACCACCTGCCATCTCGGACGCTGCATCCGAGCATCATCAACCGTGTGCTCGCCGCAGCGACCAACGCCGCCGCACCCACCATCATCCGACTGCGGGATACAGCACTGCTGCAGCTGCTCGCTACCACGGGCATGAAAGTGTCCGAGTTGGTCGAATTGAAACGAGTAGATATTCCGGCGACCGGGCGAGCAATTGCTGTCCGGGGATTGCGTCGGTCGACTCGGACCATCCAGCTGACCCATCAAACGCACTTCGCCATCAGGCAATATCTCAATCAGCGCACCGATGCCGCACCGGCCCTCTTTGTCCGGCATGATAAGGCCGGGCGCCAGAACTCATCCCCATTAACACCGCGCAGTATTGAGCGTATTATAAAAAAATACGCCCGGACCGCCAATCTATCTCCTGACCTTACCCCCGAACGCGTGCGTCAACTCTATGCTCATAAACTGGCGGTCGATGGCGAAGACATACAGACCATCCAATCCCGGCTCGGGCATGCCACCATTGCCACCACCCGCCGCTACACTCGAGATTGACGAGAACCGCTTATTTCACTACAAATAACTAGGCTCGCGTGAGCGAGCTGAGTAGAGGAGGAACAGGAAGCGTCGCGAAGCTGGGGTTATACGGTCCCGAGCTGAGCGACACCACAGGAAAGAGAAGTAATGAGGAGAAAACCTGAGGTTGTCTCCTCATATAGGCGCGCCCCTGTAGCTCAACGGATAGAGCATCGGCCTTCTAAGCCGAGGATCTAGGTTCAATTCCTAGCGGGGGTACCACATTATGCAAGCATAACAAATAATAACCTATGTATGCAGCAGGCTACCCAAACGAAAACACGGGGCATTACGGTAACCGTCATCGGACTATTAAGCATTGGACTTTTTATCTTTGGTTTTCTCCCATCACTTTTTCCTAATGACTGCGCAAGTCAAATACATTTCTTATCAAAAACTTTAGGAATAACAAAAAAATGTGACACGCAGAGCACCCAAACTCCGCTTGTCATCAATGATATCCAGGAATTCTCGACCGATATGTTTGATCAGCTTTCCGGGGAACCCACCATCCCCGCGTGTGATGATGGGGCGGCGCTTGTATTCCATAACGGTCAGGCGAATCTCGGATCTTTTTTGTCCACCCAGCTGACAA
This sequence comes from Patescibacteria group bacterium, assembly GCA_049325535.1. Taxonomy (GTDB): domain Bacteria; phylum Patescibacteriota; class Patescibacteriia; order UBA10025; family JAHIVO01; genus JAXDBW01. The sequence continues at coordinate 46,801 of JBMOKY010000001.1, read as the reverse complement.
ATCCGGCTAAGTGCATTCTCACCGCGCATGATGGCGAAACAACATCAACTGGACAGACGCTTTCACTAACAGCGGTAGATGGCGACTTCCCCCGCAGCCAGCATATTACTATCAGGAGCGCGGGTAACCAAATTGTCACATTATGCGTTGACGGACTTGTAAATGGGGAATCGAGATTTTTTGATACATACGGTACCCCATATATTGACTCCGCACTCACACAATCGGCGCTGGACGAACCATGTCCTGCAAAACTTGCACGAGGCATGGTAGTGAACGTATACAACGCCGGAACAAGCACATTTTACCCGGAAAATTTTGATTACCACGCGATCGTACGAGGTAGTTTTTGGGATAATATCTGGGAGTTTGGTTATCTATACCCGCTTGGTTTCGATCGTGAGGGGTTGTGTGCTGATTGCTATCTCCGCGCATATGGCCAGGCCCCACTAGCTATTGCTCCACATCCGAAACGAGATGGCGATGATTTGGCAACCCCGCCAGACTTCCTGACACTATGGGATAGCGAAGGCAACGTCAAAAATGTATGTATGCCCTCCGTGATGTTACCCGGCGCGTTTGATTCTGAAATTACGTATATCGATGTACAGGGCAATGCATACCGTGATGCTCTCTTATCTGATCCCTACTTGAATTTTTCATGTTCACAGATTCAGGAGCGTTCTTTTCACCCAGATGATTTGTCTAATATAGGTCTATCAGCGTTGATCGATACAGGCACGATCATCTTTCACCGAGCGATAATCGGAGATTCCACATACCAGATGGGAAATTTCCACGAACACGAGACCGAATCCGGCGATTTCGAAAGAGGTTTTCAGGATGATAATGCCTTGCAGGGACAGACCGGCAGCGCACCGCTTACCATCGCATACCAAAATAAATACTCAGAAACGACTATTACTATTCCTAAACAAGTGTTTACGATCATGAGTGATCAGGGGACTATTACCACTTGTGCTGAAAGTGTCGATCTCAGTCCATCCGAAACCAAACTGCTGTACGTAGCATCAAACGGAAATACATATACCGATCCATTACTGCAAAATTCCACAACGCCCGTGGACTGCGCCCTGCTCTTGGAGCACGGCTTTCGTCCAAACCTCATCATAACTGCCACTGCTGCGAACTTGCCGGACGGAACTGCAATCGCGTTTGGACGAGGTGATGTCTATCAGACACAAACGCTCGGGTTGTTGACGCCTGGCGGGTATACCCCCGGAACGCTGTTGGCCGAATCACCAATGCTTCAGGGCGCCGCTCCACTGCTGATTGGGATTCAAAACTTAACTGAAAATCCTATCTCCGTGCCACAACTCATCATTAATCTGACGACTGATATCGGAACAAAAGACTTTTGTATCCCCAGCCGACTGACTGATCCAGGAGCTACCCTCTATTACGCACACAACTATGGAACGGTATTCCAGGATCCGCTCCTGCAGAACCAACTGCCCTGCGAATAATGATATACACGATATATGCAACTCAATAAAAAAGTCATCGTCATCACCGGCGCCAGCAAAGGTCTCGGCCGGGCGCTGGCCGAAGCCGCGCTCTATGAAGGCGCTCGCGTGGTTCGCGCCGCACGACATCGGTCACGTCGAAACCCCCTGGGCGCAACTCGTGAATGGTGGGTGCGTGCCGACGTGACTCAAGCGGGCGACATGAACCGCTTGGCAGAAACGACCGTCAAACGCTTTGGTCATATTGATATTTGGATTAATAATGCCGGCACACGCATCCCCCATGGTCCGGTGGAAAAAATTAATACTCGACGGATGCGCCACATGATGGACGTAAATCTATTCGGGGTGATCTATGGTACACAGGCAGTGCTGCCTTATATGCAACGACGGAAACGAGGTGTCATTATCAATATTTTATCAACCAGTGCTCTCACCGGTCGCGCCAATTCAGCGGCATATTGCGCCAGTAAATACGCGGCCACCGGGTTCACCAAATCACTCAGGCTCGAAACGGCCGCTCAAAACATCAGCGTCATCGGCGTCTACCCGGGTGGCATGCGAACACATTTCTTTGATGAACAGAAACCGGCAGAGTATGACCGATACATGGATCCGGCGTATGTGGCACGGCGCATCATCACCAATCTCAAGCGCGCTCAGCCACGAGAAGAATTAATTATCAAACGAACATAGACAATGCATATCCCCGATGGATTTCTCAATAATAATGTGGCTGGCCCGCTTCTCGGCACCGCCGGTGCTTTCGCCGCCGTCGCCGCTCACAAACTCCGCAGCGCGGTAACCAAACGCGTCATGGTCCAAAAAAAACGGCTGGCAACCGCGCCTGACGTCGGATCGATGGACATGAGCAGCCAAACACAGTTCAGCGCCGCTGGCAGACAACTCATGCTGCGCATGGCCACCGTCGGTGCACTCATTTTCGCCGCACAGATGATGAATTTCCCGATTGCCGGCGGTACGTCCGGCCACCTCTTGGGCGGCGTACTCGCTGCGCTCATTCTCGGGCCATGGGCTGGATTCATCGTCATCACCGTGATCGTGGCTATCCAGGCGTTTGTCTTTGGTGATGGCGGCCTAGTCGCCCTTGGTGCCAATATCATCAACATGGGGCTTATCGGCACCGTGGGTGGCTGGCATGTATTTCAATATATCTTCCGCCTGTACCGCCGACACAAAAAATACACCTGGCTGGCTATGGCAATCACTGCCTGGCTATCAGTCATGTTGGCAGCAACGGCTGCTTCGCTCGAATTCGGCCTGGCCGGCACCATATCGATGAGCCAGGTACTGCCGGCCATGCTCAGTATTCATGCCTTGATCGGCATTGGCGAAGCGATTATTACGGTCGCCTTCATTGCCTTCCTGCAAAAACGCAATGAGCCATTATTTATTTTCACCGACAATCAGCATGAAACGTAATACCTGGCTCCAACTTCTGGCCATCGCTTTCTTCGTCGGGGGTATCATATCACTGGCCGCATCGCCATCTCCCGATGGATTGGAGCGCGTTGCCGAAAACCAGGGCTTCCTGGACAGAAGTATTACCTATTTCTCCGGCGTCATACCGGATTATGCGGTACCGGGGATTGCCCATGAATATGTCGCCATTGGTCTGGCGGGAGTGATCGGTACTGGTATTACCTTTGGCATACTCTGGTTGATAAGCGCGCTGCTCACCCGACAACCAACCATAAAAAAATAATGCCCGTGATGGCTCCACGCCGGCGCATCAATTTTTTGTGCTACAAAAAATGAATGATCAGATTCGCAGAGAAAAACGCCACTCCCCCCAATAAATGAATAATGATCGGCAATGCAATGCGCCGATACCGCTCCATGATGTATCCCAGAAATAAACCAAAGCTAAATGTAACAGCCATCATCAACCAACCGTATTGTAAGTGGGAAATCGAATATAAAAATGACGAGATACCAATGGCTACCCATGGATGCGATACTGAGTGCCGTATCAGCGCCCAGACATACCCACGGAAAATATATTCCTGGAGCGGAATACTGAGGAGTACATAAAAAAGCATGGTGAAAAGGAACAACGGCTGATGCGCCGCGCCAGTCCACGATGAGATATCCAGGTACCGGTTAATCGTACCCGCCAAACCAAATAACACCCCCAGTACTCCGGCAGTCGTCAGCATAGTAATGATGCCCAGGATGGTCAGGTCGAGGGTGCGGATGCCCAGCAACTGACGAATTGAGCGGTCATCTTTGAGTGAATAAAAGCACCACACACTGCCATAGGCTATCAGCAGATTGCTGATCATGCTGACGCCAAAACGGGTATCATGAAACAGCGGATAAAAAATAAAGAAGAGCACGGCAGCGCCGATAATCAGTAATAAAAATCGAACAGCACGAGTACGCATGCCACAATCATACTCCAAAAGCTGGGCGATTTCTAGCGATATTCTTGATTTTACCGGTTTACTGCACTATACTAATGCAATCTCACCGTTTCTTATGATCACAATCCCGAGTCCGGTGAGACACGATCGGTGTCATTAAAAAAAATACCGAGTCCACCCATAGGTGGACGAGGAAAAGGGGAAATGTGTGCGAAGGTGGAGGTGCCTGCCTACACAGCAGGAAACGGAACCGGGGTTACCATTTCGACGCGCGCGCATAGCTCAGTCGGTAGAGCAGTTGCCTCTTAAGCAAACGGTCGGGGGTTCGAATCCCTCTGCGCGCACCAAAAACACCTTGCCAAAATAGCAGGGTGTTTTTGTTTTGAAATGAAATAGTCAGAGTGTGCGTACATATAGGCATACGGCAAGCCACAATACGACGACCGTATCGGGCGACCGCATATTTTATTTTGATTTCTAAAAAAATATTTTATATGTTTTATCTACGCTACCTCTGGGCGGAACTGACCAGACGGTGGGGAAAAACAATAACGATATCGTTTGGACTGGCTATTGCCAGCACGATCATCATCGTCATCATTTCCGTTTCACAAAGCCTGTCTGCCGCCCAGGACACCGTCCTCAACCCATTACAAAACGTGGGGACTGATATACTGATTACCCGATCGGTTGACGCCGAAAGTATGGCCGCGCTCGACGACGCCACCCGGGAGGAATTGATGCAGGACAACCGCATCGGCTTGAATCTCGCCGCATTAGGCGACCCCGGATCCACATTTTCCAGCGACACCTTTTTGCCCGGATCGATGATGACCTTTGAACAGTCGATCACCGACACCCTCGATCGGTCACTGGTCGCCAATGCCGCTGCGGGACTGGTCATGAATGTTATGCACCAGGAGGGGACCATACCCGACGTGGTAGCTGAATTTCAAACCGGGGGCGAAACATTTGAAGTCAATCAGGAAATTTCGGCCATGACCGACGCAGAGCGGGCGGCAGTCGATGCTGCCCGAAAGGAGGCAGAAGCTGAATTGCAGGCACGGGGGATAGATCCACGGTCACCCGAAGGTATGGAGCACGTACGGTCGGCTACCGATGCGGCTATGCCCGAGCGATTCAAATCACAAACCTTTAAATTTACCGCTCCTGAACGAATCTACTCACAGCGGGTAGGCCCGATCGAAACAAATATCAGCTCAAATAATCTGACGGTCGCCGGTGTTGACACGTCAAAAACAGACATCGGCCTCATCCTTCCCGATCAGATAACGAGCGGCACCTGGTTTACAGGAGCCGATCAGGTCATTGCCAATGCCTCATACGCAGACAAACAGAGCTTGGCAGTCGGGGGGACGATCGAACTGGGAGGTAAAACGCTGACACTGACGGGTATCGTCGAACCGGAATTATACACCACCACCGCTGACCTCTATCTGCCACTGGCAGATCTTCAGACGCTTGCCGACCGTACGGAAACTATCAATATTCTCTTAATCAAAGTAGCCGATGCCCAATCAGTCGAAACTGCCAGCCGACAATTGGAGAATCTCTTTGTAGGAGCGGCCGTCACCGATGCGACTGACACAGCTCACCTCGTGACGGGCAGTTTGGTCAACGCAGCCAATCTGACCAATAAATTCATTGGGGTGACCAGTTTCATCATCATCGGAGCTGCGTTCGTCATTGTCAGCCTGCTCACGATACTGTCGGTCAACAAGCGGGTTCGCGAAATTGGTACACTCAAAGCGATCGGCTGGAGTAACACCCGAATTATTCGGCAAATTATCGGGGAAAATGTAATTTTGGGAATGGCGGGTGGCGCACTCGGTATCGGCCTCGGCTTGGGGATGATTGCCCTACTCAACACCTATGACATATCGCTCGCTGCTACCATCACCGGAAACGAGCCCCAGGGCATGGTTGGTATGGCGCAACGTTTCTTTGGCGGGCCAACGAGTGAAGGCTCCACCGCTGACACCACGACCACGGTCACGCTTCACGTCGCCTATACATATCTCATCCTGCTGCTAGGCGCGGGGGTGGCGCTGATCGGATCCATCATTGCCGGCGCCCTAGCTGCCGTCAAAGCGTCAAAGATGAAACCGCAGGAAGCATTCCGTAACTTAGAGTAATAAAAAATTAGCATACGCTCATGGCCACTATCATCAAAATCACAAACGCCATCAAACGCTACCAGCAGGGGGACAAAGCAATCAATGCTACCAACGGAGTCAATCTGGAAATGGCACAAGGCGATTTCCTCGCCATCATCGGCCCGTCCGGATCCGGTAAAAGTACGCTGCTGCAGCTCATCGGCGGTTTGGATCGCCCGACCGATGGTATCATCGAAATACAGGGGGTTGATATCACCACCATCAGCGACCGGAAATTGACAGAAATGCGCCGCGACCTGATGGGATTCATATTCCAGAGTTTCAATCTGATACCCACGCTGACCGCAGAGCAAAACGTGGAGGCGGGCATCGCTCGACGCTCAAATCGCGACCGGGATCGAGTACGGGCTGCGCTCAAACAAGTTGGTTTGGAACAGCGGGCACGCCACCTCCCCAGCCTCCTCTCCGGGGGTGAACAGCAACGGGTCGCCATCGCCCGCGCCCTAATCAACGAACCAAATATCATCCTGGCCGATGAACCGACGGGAAATCTGGATAGTAAAACGGGCGAAGGCATCATCCAGCTGCTCGCCGACCTGAATACGCGCCATCACAAAACAGTGGTTGTCATTTCTCATTCTGATTACATCAAAAAATACGCCACTCAAACTATTGAGATACGGGACGGCGTAATCACGCATGCTGGTTAAAAAACGCCATCATCCTGGCCACGACCCCTACCATCCATCCATAAAAAAACCACCGGGCTCAAAATCAGAGCGCGGTGGCATTGTACAATCCTCCTATCAATAGGTACTATGGGTGAGCAGATCATCGGTCAGTACCAGCCGGGGCGGCACGACGACCATGTGGTCAGGGCTAGATGCCTCACAACCTTTGTTGAATGTGTGGCCGTCGGGCGGCCTGAACTGATACAGTTTCAAGCAACGCTCGATGGCTCCGATACTCGGCTTCTTACCGTCGGGCAGCGCCACCCAATGTGGAGCATATCCGGTCCAGCGCCGCATTTGTCCATTGCCCGGGCACCCGGCATGATGCACGTGAGATTCACGGTTCACCACCAGGCGATACAGGCATTCCCATACCAGATATTCGAGCACGATTGCCCGGCGACCCCGATCCTCAGGCAGGCACCCCTCATACAGAACCGGGGATACCTGGAGCCCATTCACGGACAACTGGCCACGAATTTCTGTATTCAGCCGACCAAATACCCGGAGGGTAAAACCAATTTCCATGGCGGGCCACGGACTGCCATTCGGATAGAAACGAATCTGCTGGATACCCAGGTCGCGCAGCACCGTCAGCCGCCCCACATCGATGCAGTCCAGACCGTCCGGACGAATCAGCCGGCTGGGCCGCTCCGTCACCGCCTGCTGCATGTCCCTGAGGTCGATGCGCAGCTGCGGCTCATACCACATAAACCAGCGACACCATTCGACCGCGGCCTGTCTCAGCTCACCACAATGCCGATCAAGTGCAGAAATGAATTTCTCAAACGCCCCACTCATACCCCGTGGTATGATGACCGTAGGTGATTCGGGATCAAAACTGCCCATGATATACTCAGTGAGGCTGAGATTGGCATGCTCCAGGAACAATTCAAATCTCCCCTGATCATACACGCGTACCTCGGCGCTGCGGTAGGTGAGTAGCCACCAGATCGTCTCCAGCCACCCAAATGCCTCCTCGTCTTCTGTTTGAGCAAACATGCGAAGCAAATTGGTAAACCAGCCCTTGACCGGCCCTGATTCACTTGCCGGACAATACACCGATTCCCAAATGATCGCTATCATCAGCGGCGTCTGCTTGTCCAGAAAAGAGCGTAACCCAGCATGGCCCTGCTTCAGCGCGGGAGCCAGCTGCTCCGCCAAATCGGTAAACATGACCCGGCAAAAGTGCCGCGTCTTTTCTTCAGACGAAGCGACGTACTGAAAGTAGCTGATCATCAATTCGAGCCTGGTATGCTGCTGGGCGGTCATCCGCACATCAATCTGGGGAGCATACACTACATTCAGAAATGTGTAATCGCCCAATCGGAGCGAACAGTCCGCCAGGTACCGAGTGATGAGGGCCACACCGCCGCTCCATCCTTTGTGCAAGTAAGCGCTCCGATGGGCAGCCAGCGCGGCCACGACCCGCTGCATTGCTGCTTCGCGGCCGGCCAACGGCGTATTGCAGACGTAATTAGCTATCTTGCGGGCGCGCTTGTCAGAATCACGGTCCATAACCTGTCGAACCCATCCATGGAGATCGGGCACGTACTCTTGTGTGCCATTGCGCTGATCATGCACCATATCCATCCTCCTACTATATGTTTTGTCAACGTTCATTCGGTAATAGTGCACTCTGACAATTATTTTTCGTATTGTCAAGGAATGGAGGATGCGCTACCGTACAAGTAGGTATGCAAACACTCCACGCCATCACACAAAGAAAGGAATTGGGCTTCCTCAGCCGCCTGAAGCGGGATTTTCCACAGTCGGAAATCTATTTGGTCGGCGGCATCGTCAGGGACGCCCTGCTCCGTCGCCCCTCAAAAGACTATGATTTTGTCATCCGTGGGATACCGCTGAAAAAATTACAGACCTGGCTCCAGCGCCATGGTCAGGTCGACCTGGTCGGCCGTCGTTTCGGCGTGCTGAAATTTCTCCCCAGCAATACAAAACTCCGCCAGCCGATCGATATCGCTCTGCCCCGTACCGAACATGCCGGCATGTCCGGGGCATACCGCGATGTGACAGTTCAGTCGGATTATCGTTTGCCTATCGAATCGGACTTGCAGCGCCGGGATTTTACCATCAATGCGCTGGCATACGACGTCCGCCAGCGAACATTACTCGACTTGCACCGCGGACAGCGTGATCTGAAGAAAAAAATAATCCGTACGGTCGGCATACCATCCCAGCGTTTCGCCGAGGATTACTCCCGCATGCTGCGCGCAATCCGTTTTGCCTGCCAGCTCGGATTCGCTATCGAACCTGACACCCGCGCGAGTATCCGTTCAGCCATGCGACATATCAATAAAAAAATAAAGGGGGAATACACCGTACCCCGCGAAACCATTGCTGCTGAATTTGTCAAAACGTTTGTGGCGAGTCCGGTGGCGGCTTTCGATTTGTATGATGAGCTGGGGTGCACGGCACAACTCATGCCAGAAATGCTTGTCATGAAAGGGTGCCCACAACCGCCCGAATTCCATGCTGAAGGGGATGTCTGGACACATACCCGACTTTGTCTCAGGAAACTCAGTGCTGCTGCATTCAAAAAAAAATTTTCCGGGGAGCAGCTAACCCCAGAGCTCATTGTGGCGCTGCTTTGGCATGACATCGGCAAACCCGCTACGCTCACTCGAGCTGACCGTCTCCGGTTCAATAACCACGATATCGTCGGCGCGGACATAGCTTCACGAATCATGCAGCGCCTGAAAATAGCCAGCGCCGGGGTGGATACCGAGCAGGTCAACTGGCTTATCCGTCGACACATGATCGTAGCCAGCAGCAAACATTCTCCCATGAAAAAAACGACGATTGAAAAATATTTTTACTCATCGGCCCGGCCTGGAACCGCGCTACTCATGCTCTCATATGCCGATATCCAAGCGACTATTTTTAAAAAAAATAATCGCCCCGACGCCACCGACTACCGGCAACTGGAACGGCAAATACGATCAATCAAACCGCGCCACGGGGCGGCGCTCCCCGCTGAGCTCCTTTCGGGTCATGACATCATGCGGATGATGAAATTGAAGCCAGGGCCACGTATCGGCACGCTCAAGGCCGCACTCCGGGAAGCTCAACTCGCGGGAGAAATCCGAACCGCATCAGCTGCACGTCAATGGCTACAGAAAAAATCATGACTCACTTTACGATAACTAAACCGGAGGCTGGTCAGCGATTGGATAAATTTCTCAATACACAGCTGCCACAAAGCTCCCGCTCCCAGCTGCAGAAACGTATCAAGTCCGGACGGGTCACGGTCAATGGCCTGATCCCTACCGTCCACCAATTCCTCAAAGTCGGTGACCGGGTGGCGATCGATGATGTGATTGTGTCGGCACGGAAACCATCCGAATTACCCACTCAACCGTTACCAATTCCGGACATACCTATTGTCAAAGACACCACCGAATACCTCATCATAAATAAACCGGCGGGCGTGCTGGTGCATGACGCCCCCGGAAAACACGAAGCCACGGTGGTTGATTTTGTACTACGGCACTACCCGGACGTGGCGAAAATCGGAGAAGATCCAGTGAGACCGGGGATCGTACACCGAATAGACAAAGACGTCTCCGGGTTGCTGGTCATCGCAAAAACACAGGATATGTTTGACCATCTGAAAACTCAATTCAAATCCCGCCGGGTAGAAAAATGGTACTATGCGCTCGTGTATGGCCGACCGCAGCAGCCAAATGGCGAAATTAAATTTAATATTGACCGCAGTAGCACCGCCGACCACAAAATGGCCGCGGTGCCATCACAGGAGCGGGACCGCGGCAAACCCGCGCTGACCGAATTTGAAATCATCGAACCGCTCGGGTCATACACCCTGCTCCGGGTCAGGCCGCGCACCGGCCGCACCCATCAAATTCGTGTTCACCTCAATGCCTACGGCCTACCCATCGTCGGTGACCAGCTCTATCATCCAAAAAAAATGAAATCATCCCTCACGCTTGACCGCATTTTCCTCCATGCCTACCATCTGGCCTTTCCGCTGCCCGATGGATCGCGCCTCATGGTCGAATGTGAGCTGCCGAAAAAATTAGCGGAAATTCTTGACAGTATACGGTAATATGGGTATGCTGGTGAGTACTTAAAAAATTAGTATTTGCCGATTTTTGTATGAAAACGACCGTACGAGAACTCAATGCCAAACACCTAAAAAAAGACCTGCCGGACATCCGCCCGGGTCATACCGTTGCCGTCTATCAAAAAATCAAGGAAGGTGATAAGGAACGAACCCAAAAATTTGAGGGCATGGTTATCGCCCGCACGGGCGGTTCGGGAATCAATGGTACCATCACGGTACGGAAGATATCCGAGGGAATCGGAGTAGAAAAAATATTCCCCATCCACCTGCCGACGATCACCAAAATCGAGGTCGTAAAAAAGGCAAAAGTACGTCGCGCCAAACTGAACTACCTGCGCACCTATAAGAAAAAACTCAAGGAAATTACCGCCAAGTAATTAGTTGCCAGCGGCCCAGCCTGACGTGTGGCGGAAAAATGGGACCGGTATTTCAAAAACATCAGGGGGTAAACGTATACTTCAGGCAATGCTGCGGCAACCATTCACCCTTTTCGAGCGGACGTGGCGCAATTTGGTAGACGCGCTAGCTTGAGGTGCTAGTGGGCGCAAGCCCTTGGGAGTTCAAGTCTCCCCGTCCGCACCAATCCATTTCCGAATTATCACCAAGCTTGCCCATGGGCAGGCGAAAAAAATGAGAAACGTGTGCGCAGGTGAAGTGGTTGATGATAATCGAACATGGGACCGGGAGCACCGTTTGAACATGGTGGCTATAGCACAGTGGTTAGTGCATCGGTCTGTGGCACCGATGACGAGGGTTCGAATCCCTCTAGCCACCCCATAGAAAAAGCGGCACCGTGTCGAAGACATGGTGACGGTTTTTCTATTAAGATGAATTGATAGAGGGATTCGAACGGGCAGCAGTAAAGCAAGCGCGAAACGCGAAGCTGAACGCCGACGATCTGCCACTGGCAGATCGTCGCTGCCCAGGACAACGAGCGGAGCGAGGCGACAAAATCCCTCTAGCCTCCCCACCAAAAAACACCCCGGTAAAGAGGTGTTTTTTGTTTGTGTGATGCTATGGTGAGTGTCTAGCGATCAGAGAAATTGCCTCGCGGTCGGTCCGTTTGCGGACGCGCTTCATTGACCTTCACAGGTCGGCCGCCGATATCTTGGCCGTCCATTGCTTGGATCGCTGCTTGCGCTTCCTCATCCGTTGACATCTCGACAAAGCCGAATCCCCGTGAGCGTCCTGTGACGCGATCGGTGATGACCTTGGCTGATGCTACGGTACCGGACGCTGCAAAGGCACTACCGAGATCTTCATCGGTGACGCCGTAAGCAAGGTTCCCCACAAAGAGCTTTTTGCCCATGGTGTTGATACGTAACTTGATTAAAGTACCCGCTCTTTCTAGGAGGACCTTTCATCACCGGCTTCTGCCGGTATTCCTAAAAGAGGCGAACAACGACACTCTAGCATGGGAAGTGACATCTGTCAATGCATAGAAAAGCCCGAGAAACATTCCTCGGGCTCCTGTAGCTATTGGCCGAAATGATGTGGCCAATTACCATTGACGATACCACTGCCGGTACTCCCCAGTGTAAGCTGATGGGGAGGCTATGCGACGGCGGATGGTAGCCGCTATCGCATACTGCTGACGATGCAATTCATCCACGGTGATACCGCGAGCTTCCGCTTCCTGAAAATCGTGGATGCGACGGAGCTGGCGATTGCGCTTTTTTCGCAGTTTGGCGCGGAGTACGTTGGGCGTCGTCTTGTTCTGCCGCTGTTGACTGGGCATAATTCGTCCTCCATGGTTTGAGTGCATGCGAAAAAAAAGAACATACAAAAGAATACTGTGTACCGTACACCAGCCGATGGGATCAGTCAATTTAAAAAGGCAGCGTGTAATTCAGCGGCGTCTGTACCCGCACTTCCCAGCTCCGTGTATCAATCGGCACCGTATGCACGTCGCCACCCAATTTATACTTTAGTTCACCGTGCCGGAGTGCGTACTCATAGATGTCCTTGGTAATCCGCACATCATCGGTGCAATACTTTCTCAATTTATCGATTTCCCCATTTTTCCACCAATGGATGGCATCGAGCCCCTTTCCGCTTTTTCGCGTACCGAGTGTCCCGGCGGCAACCATATCGAGCGATACGCGACGCCCCAGTGAACGATATAGGGCATCGAGCAAATCCAGACTCTTTATCTTGGTTAAATCACCGGGATAATACCGGTTCAAAACCGGGATATCAAAATGGTCTGAATTAAAACCAATGATCAAATCCGTATTTTCCAGAATTTTCCACAGCCGGGAAAAATCCTGCTCCATAAAACTCAAATACTGGTCCGTGGCATAATCATAGACGACCAGCAGTGATATCTCCAGCTTGCCGGGATTACTACTGCCGATGTCGCTAAATGTATTTTTTGTTTCGATATCGAAGACGACTTTATGCATAGGGTGACCTGTAGTGTACCAAATTAAAACCCCGGTTGCAAAAAATATTGACAGCTTGCTTCGGATGGCGTAGGCTGCAGCAATATCCAAGCTCTTTTCATGGAGGATCGATGCGTACCGTACTTACAAACCCATTCACACTGCTGGGCGGGCTGCTGTGCCTGATTGGCATGGCCATCTCATACGTCATCGGACGCTGGGTAATCGTACCTATTCTTTCGGCGGTCGAACGCGCGCATGACGGGAATGGCATGCCCACCCCGCTGTTCCTGATACTTGGGGTTATGGCTCTACCGGTGCTGACCATCCTATGGCTGGAATCGGTTCCCGACACATTCCGGGACGCAGCCGCCGCCAGACGGAAATCACACGCGAAAAGCGCGGCCTGACCGGACGTCCGCACCCCTTCAATGACGATGGCCGTCACCACCCATGGTGATGGCCTTCTTTTTTTGATACACTACCTATAGATAGTCATATGTTCATCCACTTACACATACCTATATGGTAATCGACTTTGATGATGATATCGTCGACGAAGACGGTATGCTCAATTATTTTTCATACAAAGAAAAAATGGAAAAATTCTATCCGTTGATGAAGGAGGCTCAAGACACGCGAAAAAAAATGCGGTCTGAATTCAAGATCAAAGGACGTACCTATGAATTTGTGGTGGACAAGGACGGTACCGCCAGCCTGCGCAAAAAACCGATCACCAGCGGCTGGTTTTAGACCAGCGCGTGCGCTTCAAAAAAATACCCCCGAATGGTACAATAAAAACTCGCTGGCATGTTACCTCCGTCATCCTTGACACTCATGCCATGATACGCTATAGTGCGCGGTTACCCTATGCCACAATCCAAACAATCAATCGCTCCACATATACAGGACGTTCTGGATATTTTTCGTGAGCGGCACAATGAAGAATCCATCGAGGGCGCAAAGGACGAGCCGAAAGTCACCGTCAATGAAACGGTCAGTAAAATGGCATACGTCTATGAAAAAGTACGCCAAGCTATTGATTATCAGGAAGAGCACCTGATCAGAAAAAACGCCATCACCCGCATGCTCAAGCGGCGTATTTTTTCACAAGAGCGAACTGCTCAGGTGGCAGCGCCACTCATCCGCGAACTAATCCGTGCCGGCTACCTGCCCAATGCCTATTTCCCCGAGCGGCGCCTGCCGGACATCGAGAGTATCATCATCAAATACACCTACCTCCTCGATGCGCTGAACCGCCAGACTGCTGACCAAAAAAAGCGAAAACGGACGATCAATTGGGTCATTTCGGTGATGGCATTTGAAATTGAAGAATATCTGAAGCCCTCCATCCGCGATGATGCGCTGGTAGAGCTCATGTACAAAACATTACGAGGACAAGTTGATCTTTCGCGGGATATTTTTAATCCCGAGGATCAGGACATCCAGGTCTATATCGCCATCCACCGGGCGCTGATAAAATCAGACTCGGCCATGCTGCGCTACCACCTCTTGTATTACTATGCCCCCCAATGGCGCTTCATGACTCCCGACGAAACCAGCGACTTTGCCACCCAAATCCCTGCCTACGTCGAACGTATCGAACAGCAGATCAATCACCGTGTCGGCGACCGGCTCTTTAACTATGCCAAAAAATTCGCCCCCATCTTTACCATCCTTAAAGACGTCATCCAGTCCCATCCAGACCGAGCCGAAGCAATCCTGGGAGACCCGACACAGCTTGGCCAAGCAGTCACCCAAGCATGTAATACTCGCTATGCCGCCGCCAGCGCCAAACTCAGCCGTGGAGTCATCCGCAGTATCATTTATATTTTCCTGACGAAGACTATCATGGCCTTCGTCTTCGAGCTGCCCTATGAACTGTTGGTGCTCAAACACGTCAAAATCCTACCCCTGGCCATCAATGTAGTTTTTCATCCGACCCTGATGTTTCTCATCGCCACGTCGATGCGGGTGCCGGCCGATCGAAACACGCAAAAAATATATCAGGGAATTTATGAGGTAGTCTACGACCCTGAAGAAAAAGAAATCACCAAGAAAAAACAGCAGACGATGCGGGCCAGCGGATTCCTCAATGGTTTATTCAATGTGCTCTATGGCCTGGCATATGTGGTAACATTTGGACTGATCATCTGGCTGCTCAATGCGCTGGAGTTCTCTATTGTCAGCGGATTTTTGTTCCTCTTCTTCCTCAGTGTGATCAGTTTCTTCGGCCTCCGGCTCAGGCAAACTGCCAAGGAGCTGGTCATTGTCGACCGGCGTGAAGGGTTTTTCAATATTATCTTTGATTTCTTTGCACTACCGATCCTCCGGGCAGGGCGGTGGATTGCCCGTCGTACTTCAAAAGTAAACGTATTCATGTTTATCATGGACTTTATTATTGAGGCGCCATTTAAAATTCTGGTTGAAACCATCGAGGACTGGGTCAGTTTCCAGCAACAGAAAAAAGAGGAAACCATCTAGACTATTCATATGCATTACCAAAACGTCCCGCTTGCGCGGGACGTTTTATGATAGACTGACGATTATTTATCGGCTGACCGTAATTGAGGTGCTGAGCTCGGCATCCGGTGCGCTGACAGTCACCCGGCCCGACGTCGCGTTTTGGGAAATGTCATATCCGGAATTATATGAGGCGCAACTCGTAAAGCTCCCGGTCGTGGGATCGGCTGGAATCTCGGTCAGATAGGTACCCTCGGTACCAACCAACTGACCACAAATGTCAATATTACCGCCGCCAGAACCGACATTGGTGGCAACCGCGGTGATGGCGGCCGGTACCTCACCATTATTGTCCACGGCGTACTGATGCACCGCATTGAGGATGGCGTTGACGTCATTCCATCGCTGGGCATTGCGCGCCTGGGCGAATTGTCGGCCCGGATTGATGGCGATGATCACGATTGCGGCGAGGATGCCGATGATGCCAATCACGACCAGCAACTCGAGCAGGGTAAACCCTTTTTTTGTCTGCGTATGGGTCATAAGCTATGTCTAATAAAAAATAAATATTCAGTGGTCTCATTATACCACAAAAAATGACAACCGGCAACTGCTACCCGTTTGGCCTGATGATCAGCACGGCAACAAATACTACGATAAGAAAGCCAAATACCAGTAAGAGAAGCTGCATCCGATTCAATGGCGCATTCAGGCGATGCGATGCCGACCGCACCTCAGGACGGGCTAGGGATGTCGCGTGCTGCGTACCACGATGAAACCAATGCCCCACTGCCAGCTGCCGATGCGCGGTTTCATGGCGCAGCAGATTGAGCCCTTCCTGAATCCGATGATGACCGGCCCCGCGTAGGGCCAGTCCGGTCACGGTAGCGTAGAGAACGCTCCGTTTTTCATCGGGAAACAATGATCGCTCATACTGGACATGTTGCAGCGGCTTCCCTATTGACACCGGCAACCGCAGTCGGCCACCAATAAATTGGTCGATTCCGGGGATGAGGCTGCTGCCCCCAGCCAAAATGACATGGGTCACCGCAAAACCGGTCTTATGTTCATAGTAACTGATTGACGTGCTGACCCGCTCCACAATCTGATCAAGCGGCTCGCTGAGTTCATTTGGCTGGCCACTGACCGTGACGAGTCGTTCCCGTTTGATTCGCTCAGCTTCTTCGCGGCTCATCGACCGACCGCGCATCAAGGCATCGGTGAATGCATTACCGGCTACCGCCAGCGTGTACGAATAGCGAATGCCGTGCCGGTCGTAGATAGTAACAATAGTGGTCCGTGATCCGATATCCACGAGAACCGCGGGCGCAACCGGTCCGGGAGGAATCAATGCCCTGGCCAGTGCCGCCGACTCCGGCTCTATGACCACTGGTACGATACCGGCGCGATCACAGACTGTCCGCAATCCGTCCACAACCGGCTTGGCGCACGCCACATACAGCACATCGGTTCCGTCATGCCCCTGGGACAAGACCTGGTAATCATGATACACCTGATCAAATGACAACGGCAGCGTCTCTTCAGCCATATACTGCACCGATTCGCCGACATGCTCTGGCTGAACTTCGGCCGGAACCGTAAATACGTACAGATACATCTGTGATTCGGGAACGGCCAGAATAGCATGGCGAATGCCGCGCCGCTCCAGACCAGCGCTAGATTGCAGCCGCTGGAGGGCAACAATCAATTTATCCGGCTGCTGCACCAAGCCATTGCTCATCGCCCCAGGCTCAAGCTCAACGCGGGCAGTGGCTGTCACCGCCAGTCTACCCATATGGCCGCGAATCTCCATCAGCTCGATTGAGTAGTCGGAGATGTCGATACCATACGCCTGTCGGGAAAGAGTCATCATACGTTACGGCTGGAGCGACCCAGTGAATTGATAGATAGGGGAGATGATAGCGATGGCCAAGAAACCAAGTACCACCCCGATGAATAACAACAGTGCCGGCTCGAGTACGGTGGCTAAATTTTTGGTGGCATTATCCACTTCGTCCTCATAAAAAGCGGCGAGATACCGCAAGCTCTCGTCTAATTTTCCCGTCCGTTCACCGACACCGATCATACGGCTCGCCATAGTCGGAAAATATCGGACATCGTCTAGCAGCGACGATAATGTTTGACCTTTTTGCACTCCAGACTGCGCTCGTTCCAGCTGATCGCGGTATACCGAATTTTCGATGGCACGGGCGGTGATATCAATGCTTTCATTGATCGTGATGCCACTCTTCAGCAGGATTGATACTATACGGGTAATACGGGCGAGATATGCATTGCGGATTAAATTTTTGATAATCGGCAACCGGAGGTACGATCGGTCAACCAGTCGGCGCACGCGTGCGGTGAGCAATGCCACCCGAAAAAGGACCACCAGCACCACGACGGCGCCCAGCACATACCACCCATAGCGGACCAGGAACGTGGCGATGTTCAAAAACACCACGGTAATGGGCGGCAAGGCTACACGAAATGTACTGAAGAGCTGCACCAATCGCGGTAGAATAAAAATACTCAACCCAGTGCCGATAACAATCGTGGCGCTCAGCACTACCGTCGGGTAGAGCAGCGCCGAACGGACCTTCCGCTTGAGTTCATAATCTTTTTCCAATTCGCCCGCAATATAATCTAAATTTTCTTCCAGCGTGCCGCTCGACTCTCCGATGCGTACCATCCCAATAATAATCATAGAAAACACTCGATGATGGCGGCTCATTGCGTCAGCGAGCGTTTTGCCATTCGACACGTCTTGGATGAGTTGTTTGACCACCTGCTTCAATTTCTTGGACGGAGTCTGGCTCTGAATCGTATCCAGCGCCTCCACCAGCGAAAGTCCAGCGCGTAGCATCAATGCCAGGTGTCGCGTGAAAAGCACCTTATCCAGCGCGCTGACTCGAGCTAAACCAAAATCGCCCATTGATTGATTGATGAGCCGCCCGGTTCGGCCGGTGATGGCCAGAACGGAAAGATTGCGCTGGCGGAGGCGCTGTGCCGCCTCTTCACGACTCGCCGCTTCGAGCGTGCCACGACGCATGACTCCCGTTGTTGTCGCCGCAATATAGCGGAACTCCATAAGACGTACTGGTTAGTTACGCTTTAGTGGCGCGAAGTATTTCTTCGATGGTGGTCAGGCCTTGGCGAGCCTTATCCAGTCCGTCGTCGAGCATGGTCGTCATCCCCTCCGCGATTGCCGCCGCGCGAATCTGATCGCTATTCGCCCGGTCCATAATAAGCTGACGAATTTTCTCCGACACCTCAAGCACTTCAAAAATCCCCACCCGCCCTTCAAACCCCGATTGGTTGCAGAGACTGCAGCCGCGGCCACGATACAACCGAAAACCCTTGTCATTCAGCCCGAGCGCTTTCGTCCGGTCGGCTCCGATCAGCGCCGTGTAGCGATGTATTTCTTCCTCAGACGGCGTATAACTTTCAATACAGGCTCGGTGTATTTTTCTGACCAAACGCTGGCCGAGTGCCACATGGACGGTAGTAGCAATGAGAAATGGCTCAATCTTCATATCGAGCAATCGGGGAAGTGTCGTCGGCGCGTCATTGGTATGGAGCGTAGACAGCACGAGATGGCCAGTCATAGCAGCATTGATGGCGATAGCCGCCGTTTCCTCATCGCGAATTTCACCGACCATGACGATGTCCGGATCCTGGCGCAGGATAGAACGAAGTCCGGTGGCAAATGTCAGGTTTGTTTTCCGATCCACCTGAATTTGGTTCACTCCCTCGATATCGTACTCGACCGGATCCTCGATAGTGGAAATATTGACCTCGCGGGTATTTAATACTTTCAGAATGGCATACAGCGTGGTCGTCTTACCCGAACCGGTCGGCCCGGTGGCGAGAATCATGCCGTGCGGTTTCGAAAAATTCCTCTGCATTTTTTCCATATCTGCCGGGCTCATGCCTAGCTCCACCAAACTGTACTGACGTGATTTCTCGGTGAGCAATCGGAGCACTGTTTTTTCACCATCGGAAACCGGGATGACTGATACGCGCACGTCCACCTGCTCATTGTCCGCCGGAAAATCAAGCCGTCCGTCCTGGGCAGACCGATGCTCGTCGGTACGCAGCCGCGCCATGATTTTGATACGGGTAATGATGAAGGGATGCAATTCTTTCGGCAACGTCACTACATCGTGTAAAATACCATCAATGCGGAATCGGATAACCACCGATTCTTCATGTGGCTCGATATGGACATCGGAAGCTTTATTGTCATAGGCGTATCCGAGAATGGTATCGACGATACGGGTGATGGGCAGCTCGCGAGCGGTCGCCGAGGTACCCTGTGCCGCCGCGACGTTATGCTGGATGATATCATCAAATGCCTCGGAAAGTTCTTTGCGATAATTTTTCAGGGCAGTGGATATATTCCGCGCAGTCGTATAATGCGGGATGATCCGTTCACCCGTTTTCTTCTCGATAAAATGCTTCAGCTCCTCATTGGACGGATCGTTCAAAGCAATTTTGATCCCATCCTGATCACGGGCAAACGCCATGACACGCTGCCGTTTGGCTACCAATTCGGGAATGATTTGGAGGATCTCATCCGGGATGGGCTTCGTCGCCAGATCGACATACGGCACGCGGTAGATATCGGCAATCATCTGCCCAAGATTTTCATCGGTCACTAATTCATCCTCCACCAGCACCTGCTCCAACGGTTCTTGTTTTCGCCGCGCTTTTGCTTCAGCATGGACGAATTGTTCGGCGGTCAAAAGCTCCGAAGACACCAAAGCATCTTTCAACTGTTGATAATCAAGCGACATGATTCCCGAGATACTGTTTAACCTTTTCCACCAAATCCATCAGACCCACATCCGCCTTTACCAGATAGTCTATAGCTCCCAGTGCCTTGCCGCGCTCCACATCTGACTGCTGACCCAGATTTGAAAGAATAACGACCGGAATATCCTTGGTATATTCCTGCTTCTTCAGCTCTTCGAGCACCATAAAACCGTCCTTGCCGGGCAAGATCAAATCAAGCAATATGATATCCGGGTGCTCGGCCTGGGCTTTGCGCAGCGCTTCGTCGCCAGTGATAGCCACTGACACCTCAAATCCACTTTTGCGCAATTTATTGCTATAAATCTTGAGCAGTGCCTGCTCGTCCTCAACCAGGAGGATATGGGCGGGATTATTCATGGGAAGATGATGAAATAGGTAAAGTAAAATGTACGGTCGTGCCTTTGCCTTCAGTTGATTCGAGCCAGATTTCACCCCCATGCGCCTGGACAATCATTTTCGCCAGAAATAGTCCGATACCTGAACCGGTTGTGTCTTTGTGGATGACATTTTTGCCGCGGGTGAATTTAGTGAATACCTCTTCTAGCTGGTCGGCGGGCACACCAACACCGTTGTCGGCTGCGGAAAAGGCAATCATGTTTTCCTGCTGTGCCAACGTCACGACTGTCCGGCCCTTACCTCCTGAATATTTAATGGCGTTGGTAAAGATATTCTCTATCACCTGGCGGATTTTTATCCGATCAGCAAATACGCTGGGCAATGGCTGGGCGGGTGGGGTGAATATCAGTTCACAATTTGAGGCGCGAGCCAATGGGGTCAATTTTGATATTTCAGCCTGGATCAAGGCTGTCAGATCAAAATCCTCACGATGAACTGTAATCTTATCGACATCGAGCCGTACCACTTCCAGATAATCATTCACCAATTTTATCGTATCCCGATTGATCTCAAGCGCTTCCTGTAGATATTCTTTCTGCCCGTCATTCAGCTCACCCTGGTCCCCGGTCAGCACACCTTCAAGATACCCCTTGATGACTGACAGGGGGGTGCGTAACTGGTGGCTGATGATTGAGATAAATGATGATCGGCGGTCTTCAGTTTTCTGCCGTTCAGCCACACGGATGCGTTTCGCTTGTCGCCAGAGAGAAAACGAAAAGCCAATTGAGGCAATCAAGAGGGCTATTAAAACAAGTGTCGTCAGAGACATAGCGGATAAAAAATGTACACTAAAAATAACACGAAAAAGTCATTTTGTCAATTTGCTTTACGCGCCTGACTTTTCCGCATTGATAAAAAAATCTTCTTTGATTCTGATTGACAATAACTCCTCCACGTGCTACAATAAAGGCAGAAACAAAAATACAAACCATGAATATTAATAAAACTGACACATATTCTTTTGCTACCCCCGTGCTGATTCAGAATATCGGTCAGAACATGTATGGGAAACGACAAACACGAACGCTGACCATCCTCCTGATGATGAAGCGTCTTTTATCATTACCATCCTATGGCAAAAATCGACGATATATTTAATCTGGCGATCGACAAAGGTGCATCCGACATCCATCTCACGGTGGGGAATAAGCCTATTTTCCGCATTGATGGCGAGCTGGGCGTCATGGACAACCATGCGAAGGCCCTAGATCAAAAAACGCTCGAAGGCATGATTTATGAAATCCTTTCCGAAAAACAACAGCAGATCATCACTCATGAACGGGAGCTTGATTTCTCCTACGAGATAAATAACCACGGCCGGTTCCGCGTCAACTGTTTTTGGGAGCGAGATAATATCGGCTTGGCCGCTCGCATTATCTCCGGAACGATTCCATCCATGGAAGACCTGAATATGCCCGATATCGTCTATGATCTGATGCGCATGAAACAGGGTCTCGTCCTTGTTACCGGGCCAACCGGGAGCGGCAAATCCACGTCACTGGCCGCCATGATAAATCTCGTCAATCAGGAACGCGCAGCGCATATCGTCACCCTCGAGGATCCGATTGAATTTGTTTATCCGACCGGGTCGGGAAAAAGCCTCATCGTACAGCGACAACTTTCCTCAGACATGCTCTCATTTGCCAGCGCCCTGAAGCACGTCCTGCGCCAGGACCCAAACGTGATTTTGGTCGGTGAGATGCGCGACTTGGAAACAATCGGAACGACCATCACCCTGGCCGAGACAGGACATCTCGTCCTGGCGACGCTGCATACCTACAGCGCCGGACAAACCGTAGACCGTATCATCGACGTATTCCCGCCACACCAGCAGCCCCAGGTCCGGCTCCAGCTGTCACTGTTTCTCAAGGGGATTATTTCCCAGCAGCTGCTGCCAAAAATTGGCGGGGGACGCATCGCCGCCCGGGAAATCCTCATCAATAACCACGCCATCGGCAATTTGATCCGGGAAAATAAAATACCGCAGATCAAAACCGTCATTCAAACCAGTGCCGATGAAGGCATGTTTACCATGGACCAAGATCTGAAACGGCTGTATGAGGATGGATATATTGAAAAGAACATTGCCAAAAGCTACATGGTGACTCCCGGCACGCTCGACGCTGAATAAATCTTGACCGCAGACATATACGGTACCGCCACCAACTGTCGGTATTGATTTTGCGCATCGGCTGTGGTACCGTAATCTGAGTTCATTCATGTTCAAACCTACGCGCCCGTAGTCCCGATCACCGCATAGGCGGTGATTGAGGATCCACGATCCGGCATTGCCGGATCGGGACTCAACTAATACCCTTGGCGCAAAGCAATATCTCATGCGCGCCCGTAGCTCAACGGATAGAGTGCTGGTCTTCGGAACCAGTGATGGGGGTTCGATTCCCTCCGGGCGCAATCAGCGACCGAGCGAGCATCATAAAACATTTCGCTTGGGCAATTAGCTCAGTTGGTTAGAGCGTGCGGTTTACATCCGCAAGGTCGAAGGTTCGAGCCCTTCATTGCCCACCAGTCCAAACCATTAATTGTTACCCTATGCAATACGTCCTTGGATTCATTTTAATCGGTGTCGGCTTCGTCATCACCTGGAAAGCCGATTGGCTGGTCAATAATTTTGGCCGCATCGCCTGGGCCGAAGAGCATCTGGGTATGGACGGGGGGACCCGCCTCTTCTGGAAATTGATCGGCATATTGGTAATTATCGGGTCATTCCTGTACATGACCGGGGCGCTGCAGGCAATCATTCGCGGTATTTTCGGCAAATCGTTTTCGTCGGTCGGAGAGTAACTACGCGTACGGACCCTTAGTCCCGATCCGCGAAGCGGATCGGGGATTCACGATCCGGCTCTGCCGGATCGGAACTCATTTGTTCCCTCCTAATGCTTTGGCATTATCAATGGTATATTACGTTTATATATTGCATTCAAATTTAGACGGAACATATTACACGGGAAGTTGTAAAAATATTCAAGCACGATTACAGATGCATAATGCCGGAAATGTTCGCTCTACGAGAAACCGTCGTCCTTGGCAAATAGTCCACCAAGAAACATATAACAGTCATTCTGAAGCGGTACGACGAGAACGGCAAGTAAAATCCTGGAAAAAGCGTGCAGCCATTGAAAGATTATTCAAAAAGAAGTAGGATGGCCAAAGCATCGAAATCATCGACTGCATATCTGGGCCCTTAGCTCATTTGGTAGAGCGCCGCGTTTGCAACGCGGAGGTGACCGGTTCGAGCCCGGTAGGGTCCACCAACAAAAAATAGCATACCGGCGATTCGATTCATCAGGACAACCGCACAGCTTTTCAACCATTTGTTGAAGAATTATGCGGTTTTCTTGACACTGGTTTTAAAATATACAACCATAAGGGAATCGCTCATTCATACCACACAAACCATAAGGAGTCTGCCATGCAGAAGCCCCGATTATTAGTTTTTGCGTCGGGATCGCCGACGGGAGGCGGGTCTGGTTTCCGGGAACTGGTCAAAAACAGCCGCACCGGCGTCCTCGCCGCCGATATCATCGGTGTGATCTCAAACCACACCCATGGCGGTGTCGCCGAGCTGGCACGGCAGTGGGACATCCCATTCCGTTCCATGCCAAAACCGTACGACGCCGAATCATACCGGGCGCTGGTAGCGGAATTCAAAGCGGCATTTGTCAGCCTCTCCGGGTGGCTGAAAATCGTGGCCGGGTTGGATCCGGCCACTACCATCAATATCCACCCCGGGCCATTACCACTGTTCGGAGGCAAGGGACTATATGGGCACCATGTCCATGAAGCTGTCATGGCTGCCTACCACCAGCGCACCCTGACGGCATCGGCAGTGACCATGCATTTCGTCACCCCGGAATACGACCGCGGGCCAATTTTCTTCCAGTACCCGGTATACATACAGCCCGATGATACGGCCGACACGCTTGCCGCCCAGGTAAATAAGATCGAACATGGCTGGCAATCCTATATCACCAATCTGGTGATAACCGGCCAGATCCGACTGGAGAACGACCGGGTGATCGCACCCGCGTGGTATCCGTTTGTGCCCAAAAAACAGGCCACCTAAATCAGCGACCGTGTCTCAAATAATACGGCTACGACCGCTCAGTGCTCCGACTGAGCGGTTTCTTTTTTTGGCAAACGGGCCAATGCAACCACCATACCCCCGAGTACCCAAAACTGCACTGCCAAATCATTTTTAAAATACGGCGTATCGACCATCCCATGTACGAGTAATACCACCATGGCGGCCATCAAGCCGACCGCGAGAGCGCGGTCAACCCGCATGGCAGCCGCCGCCGTTTGAAAATACCGCATCATGATACAAATAAATACCAGCACACCGAGCAGTCCCATTTCGATCCACAATGACAACACTAATTGATCAGGATTGGGAAAAAACTCCGTATGAGAAGCTTCTTTATAATCGGCATAGACGATGGGGAAGCTGGCTAAACCGGTGCCCAGTAATGGGTGGTCCTGGATGATGCGGATCGCGCCCTTCCACATGACCTGATGCACGTCTGCCGAAACATCGCTGGCATCAAACACACTCGTCACATTGCTCCGAATCTGAGGCACCAGCAGGCCGCCGATAACCACGCCGATGATTCCCAGCCAGATCCATTTCTTCCAGTACGAAAAAAAACTGATGAAAATAACGGCCATAAGCACCCCGATGAGCGCTCCGCGGGACACCGAAAACAGAAGCGCCATCAAACTAAAAACCAGTACGCCAGCGACAAATAGATGTTCGCGCACCGTCCGCCAGAGCGACCCTCGCCACCAGCGCCGATTCACCAGCAGTAACCCGAAAAACAGGCCAGCCACCGGCCCGAGTAATTTCCCGATGGCAGTCGGGAAAGGAAACACGCTGGTAGCCCGCATCGGCACTTCCAGGCCGTAGGGGGAGGGAATGGGGAAGATGGACAGATACTGCAGCATGGCCACAAAACCAATTAATACAGCCGAGGCCCCCAGTGCCCATAACACCTGATAAAGCTGTTGCCGAGTCCTGATCACATTGACACAGACGAGAAAAAACAACGTTGGTTCGACAATATATGCTTTCCAGAGTCCGAGCGCACTGCGCAGGTCTGGCGAAATAACCACCGCCAGCACCCCAACTGCCACCCATGCTGCCAGTATCCAACGCCACGGAACGAATGCCGGACAGGCACGGGTCCGTATCCGCTCCCGAAATGTCCGTATGCCCCACACTCCAATCACCACCAGCAGCATTATTTCCAGAACCGTAGACGGAATCGGACCGATGGTAAATCGAATCAGGTATGCTGGCAAAAAAAGAACGGTAAGAGTTATCGCCCAATCAAGCATGCGCCAAGCGATGACGGCGTATATCACCGCAAAGAGAAATAATAATGCGGCATCAAACATAAGAGTACATGATACGATTACAGCAAGCCACCGATTTCCAGTGTCTGAACATACAGCGGTATCAAAATAATCAGCCCGAGCAGCGGCAGCACGATAGTCGCCACGGAAATGATAAGCGTCCACATAAACATGCGGCGCGTTCGCTCCGCGGAACGATATGCCGCATCTATTTTTGACTCAAGCTGCTGTAATTTTTTTTCGAGTTCGCTATCCATAGCGATTGTCAGTATACCACGGATCCACTGTCAAAAAAATGGCCACCACACCATGTACTGGTCGCGGTGGCCGGTCGGCTGAGGCCTGCGCACATCGCTCGTGACCCGAATGAGCGGTTTAACAATTATTAGTATTCACCCGACGCGCTGCTATGAAGCTGGGGGTGGCGGTACATCGAGCTTGGTAATCCGTTGCAGATTGCGAAACAGAAATACGCCAGCAACCACATAAAATGCTCCGACCAGGTCTCCAGCAATATTGCCGATAACATCCGAAATATAATTACTCCCAAATAAGCCAAGGACAAACCCGACTACCCACAGAACCACCCAGCTGATCAGCGCCATCACCAAGGCATACCCAAATAGTTTCCACCACCGTCCGCGCACCAGCGCCCGACTGTAGCTCAGCGCAGTGAGCAGCGTCTTGTCAGTTAATGCCACAACGATAACGACAAACATCCAATATACCGCAAATATTATACCGGGGATGATCAACGCGAAAAACAGAAGCGCTAATAGCACCCCCATCACCAGCATAGTTACCAGCCCCGCTCCCCATTTTTGAAATCCGCGGCTCAGCGCAACCCGAAAATCAATAGTCTCACCATGCTGCAGCGCGTCTGTCAGCCGGGCAACCGACAAAGGAATGATGATCCCGATTAAACTGCCGATGACCATGGCCACCCATGCCGCGGGGGAAATGAAGCTCCAACCGACGGATTCCCATCCATTTGGATTTTCGATGAGTATGTCCGATCCCCGATAATCCACAAATAATGACTGGAGTACGTGCAGCGGTACGGACAGCGCCAATACGGTCAGGGCGATGAGTTTAAAATGCTTCTGAAAAAAAGCCCACGCGTCCGACAAAAGTCCGCTCAATACGTATTCCGATTCAGGTGCGGCGGACGCGGTCGGTGGGACAGATGGCTGTGACATATTGTACATATAAATAATTACCTACCATCAGTGTACACCATTTGACAATCATTCGTAAATACAGTACGGTAACACGATTTAGACATGCACGCTCATTGCCAATCAGAGAAAGGAGGTGACGCCCATGTCACCCTGTACGGTTACTATAGACGTACACGATACGACGGCATTTATCCGTCTGTCAGGATCGGTGATACATGAAGATGTACCCTCGATCAGCCAGCAGGCAAAAACGCTGCTCACTCAGGGATGCCAGACGGTGATTTTTGACTTCAGCAAAACCGATCGGGTCAATTCAAACGGTATTGCCGCTGTTATTTCCACGGTCAACGCAGCCAGCGCTACCGGGGCCGTCGTGGTAGTTCATAACCCCAACGATCATTTCCGTGTTCTGTTGATCACCACAAAACTCATATCCGTGCTGAATGTCTCCCATGGCACGGATGCGGACGCGCTCGCGTGCGCAGCAATGGTGCGCCACCAGACATGATACACATCAGCGTGCGCACAACTCACGCTCCCCACATCATCCAATCGATGCTGGGGAGTCTTTTATTGTGAGTGGGTTTCGGAAAGCTGTAGCGCGTACACACGCAGCGGTCCGGACTGCTGCACC
The DNA here is from genome assembly GCA_049325535.1 of Patescibacteria group bacterium. Lineage (GTDB taxonomy): Bacteria > Patescibacteriota > Patescibacteriia > UBA10025 > JAHIVO01 > JAXDBW01. The sequence goes on along the minus strand of JBMOKY010000001.1, from coordinate 18,707 downwards.
TGCGTCACTCGCTCATCACTCTGGATAACCGGCGGCTCCTGCTGTATCGTGGCCTCATACCGATACACGGTCGGCGCCGCTGACAGTGTGACGCCGGCACGATCAAACAGGTAGGCAAAACTTCGATCGTACGCTCCGATTGGACGTGATTGAAATGAATAGGAATCAGAATGCGCATGGGTAATGATCGTATCAACTGCCCACTGCATTTCATCGAGCCGCACGGGATATGAGCTCGCCCGCGATCCATGGGGCGATACGTCTACTAAAAATTGGACGGAGAACCACAGCTGCCCGCCGACCACAGCCGTGATGAACATGAGTAGCAGCACGCGTGCCCTCTGCCATTGCCACGCCGCTTGTACCAGCCAGCCGATGAGCAGAAACGGGAGCGGAAAGATAATGGCAAAATAATGCGGTGGGATGGCTTCCTGGTAAAATACAAAGACTCCTATGGTTACTGCCAACCACACTCCAAGAAAAACAGCTGCTCGGCGGACAATGGGATCAAACCAAGCTCGATACAGCATCCACACCACCGAAATAATTATCAGCAGTGCCGTTCCGCGCCACAGCCATACCGGAATCCCATGCGCAATACTCTCCTGAAAAAAACTTTCCACGAGGTGATACAGCCGATTGACGCGCGTTCCCCATCCCAAATGCGTTCCGCTGTCCGCCTGGGTCATCACCCGGATAAACCCCCGACTGTTGGCAAAACGGTGAGTTAATTCATAAATACCCAGGGGTATATGCATCAGCCCGACGATACCCAGGCCGATCAGATACTGCCACCAGCGCACCGCTGGACGGTACCACACCAGCACTACGGCCACCACCACCGGCACGACCAACAAAGCCGTACCATGTAATTGGATAATCCCCCCGAGCAGCGCCGCCCCGCCATAGAGCCAATATGAACGGTGAGTCCCGGACTGCACCACGCGCAGGAGACAGTACAGCAACCCCAGTATAAAAAATGGGACAAAATTCGGATTCCACACCCAGCGGCCATAGTAGACCATGAAAAAACTGACCGCGAACAATCCGGCGGCCGACAGTCCGGCTATCCACCCCCATAAATCACGCGCCAGCAAGTAGACCAGTATGATGCTGGCCGTAGAGAATAGCGCGATTGCTACCGCGCCGGACTGAGGCGAAGACTGGCCAATCAGATAAAAAGGGCTGAGTAGATAATAAAAAAACGGTCCCAGATGGAAATCCGGACGGTTATTTGGCGCGGCTGGCCCGAGGAGCGGGACCTCTTCACCAGTAACCAGACTGCTCACCACAAATGCGTCACGCCCTTCATCCGTACCAAAATGCATGGCAGGGCCGACGTCATACCAGCGCAACGCCCCACCCATCACCAGCACCAGCAGCAGAACCGCCAACTCAAAGCGATGTCGCCTACTCCAGACTACGAACCGATCTATCATACGTATGGATAATACAATTTTGCACGGCGATCATGCACCCGATGACGAACCACACATGCATGATGTATAAGGTGGAAAACGTTTGGTATTGCACCAGGATGCCTAGAAATGCGGCAAATAACCCAACCATGACCGCGCGCAGGTATCCGTCTCGCGCCACCCGAATCGCCCGCATGGATCGTATGACGAGCACGAGGACAATCAGCGCAAAAGCGATCAATCCAACGATGCCCGTTTCCGCTAAAATTTCGATGAATTCATTATTAACGATGCGCCAACCGTCCTCAGGCATATAGGCGGGGTGCGGTGCGGCCCAGGGACCAAAAGCGCCGACGCCGATGCCCAGCCAGGGATGCTCCTGCCACGCCTGATGTGCCAATTCAAATGTATACATTCGTTCATCAAACGATGCGCCATAAAAAACATTGAGGATATGATCCTGGAATTTATCCAGCGTCAGAACTCCGCCGCCAGCACCAAGCGCCTGCAATACAACCCAGCCCGCCACGAAAGCGGCGACGAGAAATGTTGCGATGATCTGTGGGCGCAGCAGTCGCTTGAGATAATACAAGGCCACCACCGCAAGCGCGGCGGCCACCGCCAGATATGCCCCCCGGGATACCGTCAGTACGAGTAACACCATGCCCAGACCAAACAGCCCCAGCATTCCAGCTGCCCGCAACGTCTGCCGCTGCGATAAGAACAGGGCCAAGGCGCAGGCAATCGGCAGGAGTAAATAATTTGCGAAATAGAGCGGCTCATAGGCAGTTGACTGCACCCGAGTAAACCCCAGTACGTCGCGCGTGTATAGATCCCGCAAACCGGTAATGGTCGTGGGAAGCCCGATCATATCCCCGCCGAACTGAAACAATCCAAAAACACTCACCAAAACGAAACTGGCCAGCATGGTCCACATCAACCACCGCACCTGCGACGGTGATCGCACAATCATGGGTAGTACAAATGCTAATGATGCCGTAAACACCATAAACGCCAGCACAACCACTGAGCGTATTAGGTTTATTGAATTAACCAGTGAGATGGCATTGACCACCAGAAATAGCACAACGGGAATCAACACGGGGTTGCGTACCAGGCGCGTCCGATGAATAAATACCTGTCGCATCAACCAGGCCAGTGCCGTGATAATAAGCATGACTTGGCTGATACGAATAGTCATACCTCCGAGTTCATAGGCACCCAACCGCTCAAAAGGAAGGAAAAAGGCAATCAATAATACGCCCAGATATGGTTCGCGCAGTACGAGAAACGACGCGGCCGCAACTAAAATTCCTCCCAGCGCCACATACCATGGCATCACGGTGGGAATAAACGCTAAGAGCAGCACCGCGCCGATGACGACCGCGATCATCAACCGATCAAAGGTACCGCTGGTTTCAAAACTGAACAATGCAGGAATCATGCGCCGCGAAAAAGTATATAATAGTCACGAGCCATACGTTCCAGGCTAAACGACGCGAGCACTCGCTGATACGCCGCCTCCGCCATTTCCTGCGCCTGGGGACGATTATTAAATAACCACAGCAGCTGATCCGCCAAATCCTGACTATTACCCGGCTCGGCCAGCAACCCATTGCGCTGATGGGTGATGATCTCACTAGTGCCACCGATTCGTGAAGCCACCACCGGGATACCACTGGCCATAGCCTCGATGATAGTCAGGCCAAATGACTCGCGGATGACCGATGGCAGCACATAGGTGTCAAAATAATGATACCACTTTTCCACGTTACGTTGACGACCCACCCACTGCACCATTTCTTTCAGCTCGAGCCGCTCAGTCAGCCAAATAAGTTTTTTCCGTTCGCTGCCCTCGCCCACGACAATCAATCGAACGAAGGGGATAAATTCCTTGATTATTTTAACTGCGTGGAGCAAATATTCGATGCCTTTCTCCTTTTCCAATCGTGCCACACAGCCGATATTAAACCGGGCTGACTCGTGCCACTGATGCTCTTTACGCATGAATGTTCGCAGATCTATACCAGGATATATCACCTGGACCCGGCTAGCGGATACGTGAATTTCGTCGACGAGCTGCGTGCGTATCACCTGTGACACGGCAATAGTATGTGCCCAGCGGGCGCTCCAGCGATACAGCAGCCGCAGCGGATTGCGCGTCAGCCATCGATCAAATGTCACATGTTCAACCCAAAATACCCGCATCCCCAGCAGCCGAGCGGGAATCGTGACCAATATCTTTTCCGTCAGTGAACTGCAATACACAATCCGAACACGGACACGTATGCGATACCACAGCAACAATACGACGAGGGCTATGCCAGCAGCCAATGCGGTGAATGGCCACAGCGCAATCGTGCCCTTCGAGACCGGTTCGGGTCCCGCCCACCAGCGTCGTGCCGGCCAGCGCCGCCGCCTGAATTCTGCCAGCAGGACCCGGCAGGATCCGGCGAAATAAAACTCAAAACCTTTGTTACGCAGCTGCTCCACCATCGTCAGGGTATGTTTCTCGCCGCCACCAAACAGGGAGGAATAGGGAAATTTTAATATAAGAACTCGATGCATATTCTTTTATGAACGCAAACGAAATATTTCTACCATCGTCTCCCGACTGATGCCTCGCAGCGTAAAAAGCACACCGCCATATACCACCACAGCGACTGTCAACACAGCAATAATATTAAACTCGCGCAGCAGGTACAGCACGCTGCCCATCAAAGCGCTGGCCACCAGCGCTTTTCCCAGTACCATCAGGGAGGGCCAGGCGTGTGTGGTGCGCCCCACTATGACCAGTGCGGCAAACGTTACCATAAGTTCCGAGGCCACCGTCATCCACGCAGCCCCAAAATATGAATACCGCGGGACAAATAAGAAATACCCACCCAATGATACCACCGCCACGGCTAAATACAGCCACATCATCACTTTCTGTTTATTTACCGCCACCACCGTATTACCAAATAAATTACCAATGAATATCGTAGCCGTGGCCACGATCAAAATACGAAGCACCGCCGCGGAATCAGTAAAATCGGGGGCGATAAGATGCATGACCGGATCGGCCAAAAACCAAACACCGACGACCAAGGGAACGGCAATCATAGACATGGCATCAAATCCCTTGCGCAGCACCCGGCGAAATCGCTCAACGTCAGTCGCCGCCCAGGCCGCTGCCAGCATAGGTAGCACCAAACCAGCAAACATGGCTGGGAAAGTAGTCAGCACTTCCAACACTTTATAGGCAGCGCCGTAAATGCCCACATCCGCGGAACTTTTGTACAGTGAAAGGATGATTGTGTCAGCCTTAAAATACACCAGATTAAAGGCGATTGAAAGCGCGATCGGCCACGATTCGCGTACAATCGTCCGCCACAGAGGCATGTCAAACCGAAATCGGATATGAACAAAACGCCGACTAAACAGAAATGTCATGACAAAATTCACGACACTGCCAATCACCACGGCAGCCATCACCCCTCCGAGCGATCCATCCGTTCGGATGACATAATAGGTTCCCCCCAGTAAAATGATGCGGCCTACCAACTCAGCAATGACCACCCGATCCATGCGTAAATGTTTTTGGAATAGTCCGACCAGGGCCTGATTCAGCGTCACCGCCAAAAATGAAAGAGATGCGACGAGCACACCAGTTTTGATTGCACCATCATACGGCATGAAGAGGACGACAACCGGCGCTAACCCGAGAAATACCAGAGCGGAAAAGAAGCGCAACGTAAAAATATTTGAAGTCAGCGTCGCCTCATCCGCGCCAGGTTCTGATATCTTTTTGACTAAAATTATGTACAGCCCCATATCCACCAGGACGCCAAAGAACTGGAGGAACGCCATGATGGTAGTGTACTGCCCAAATCCACCCGTACCGAGATATCGCGTCAGCATTCCGACGACCAGCACCCCGATAATGGTACTGATACTTTTCCCCACCATTTGTATTATTGAGTTGTGCGCGATTTGCCGCGTATACGACATATATGCTTGAGCAAAAAATGTGAACAACCTGTATGTACCCGATTATTCCGATGGTACTGGTATCGTAACATGGTCCCGTTCCGTTGACAATCAAGGAAAAATATGATATCATAATAGTACGTAGCATCGCTACGAAAAAATAAAAACTCCCCGGGCACGGTACCGAGGTACGTGTCTATTGCGTCCGTACCAAACGAATCAAAAAACAAAAAACAAGCAGCAGGCTGTACCGAACCATACGTACCAGGGGGGACTGGACGTATTTTTAGGCGCCCAAAAATAAAAATAAAAATCAACACCATGCCAAAGCGTTATTCAACCGCACTATTTGCGGTCATTATGCTGTTGCTCTTACTCCCGTTTGCCCCGGGGTATGTGCGTGATTGGGAAGCACAGCATTCGCCAGTGGCAGCTGCTCAGGCAGCATCCTCACTTCCGACCGTCACCGATTATTTGACCGCCGGATATGTCGGTACCGCTGGATATACTGCCATACCGGTTTCCCACATCACCCCGGCAGTACTTGGCGTATCCTATGATCGGTCCGCTCCGGCCTACCAAGCGGTAGAAGTCGACCGGTCACACGGCGTCATTCGCCTCAATCCCGGATCAGCCGCGACGGTCTGGGTCGATTTTTTGAATACGGGAACTGCCACCTGGTATAACCACGGTGACCATTTTGTAGCCATGAACCTCACCAATCCCACCGATCGTACCAGTCTGTTCCAGCATAATTTTTGGCCGGAGTCGTATCGACCGGCAGTACTGCTGCAGGCGGAGGTCCGCCCCGGAGAGATTGGCCGGTTTCGATTTGCCCTGCAAGCGCCCCGGGAACCGGGGTTGTACCGAGAGCACCTGCACCTGGTGGCTGAACACCTGACATGGATTGACGGGGGTTATCTGACTATGGAAATCGGGGTTGGTGTGCCCATTCCCCAGACCGAGGATTACGCGGCACGGGAAGTAGAGCGCAGCCAGGGTGGCACCATCAGCTTGCCCCCGGGCAAAGCCGTCACCTTATGGGTTGATTTCGAAAATGTCGGCCTAAAAAACTGGTACAATACCGGTCCAAACTTCGTAGCGGTCAATGTCGACAAGCCAATCGGCCGGGTGAGCGCATTTCAGCACGATTTCTGGACCGAATACTATTACCGGCCCGGTCGGCTGTCACAACCGCGTATCTATACGGGCGAGCGAGGACGGTTTTATATAGCTGTGCAGGCACCGGCCGTACCTGGGTACTATACCGAACATTTCGCCCTAGTGGCCGAGCACCGCACATTCATACCCGGCGGACAATTTACAGTCAAATTTAAAGTAGGAAACCCACCAACCATCACTGCCAGCCGCACCGGCGATAAGCCGCTGATTCGTGTCGGACTCTATAGCACCGCCGGTGCCGTTCATCTCAAACCATCGGGAGCGTATACCCTGGCGAATGTCGCCGCAGGAACCAGCGCCCATAAACGTGCAGGCACGGTAGTAAAAATCCCATATGGCCGCAGTGCTCACTGGCGGATCGAACCGGACAATCCTGATGACATCATAGAAATAATTAATTATGAAAATCGACCGAGCTGGAAACCGTCACTCAACGACAACACTTTCCGCGGCCGCATTGAGGTGCGCACCGCTGACGACCGAAAAACCATGTGGGTCATCAATGAATTACCCATCGAACAGTACCTGCGCGGCTTGGCAGAAGTGTCCAATGGCCAACCGATCGAATATCTGAAATCGCTGGAAGTGGCCGCCCGATCCTACGCGCTCTGGCACCAGCTCAATGGTGGCAAACATCCGACTGAACATTTTGACATCAATGCCACCACCGACCAAGTATACCGGGGGTATGGATTCGAAATGCGGTCCATAGATCCATTAGCCGCCATCACCGCCACTGCTGGCGTGGTGATTACCCATCCGGCTGCCGTATCAGACGCAAATCCCCGGGGAATTGCCGTCGCCGCCTATTCCTCGGGCACGGACGGGCGAACACGGAGCTACCAGGAAGTCTGGGGCAACAATGGATTCCCGTGGCTCGTGTCCGTAACTGATCCGCACGGAATCATTGCCAATGCCCGCACGCTTTCCGGCAATCATATGGTCGGACTTTCTGCTTCCGGCGCCCGCGGATACGCTACTGCGGAACGCCGCACCTTTGATTGGATTTTGCAGCACTACTACACCGGCGTCAGCGTGGAAAAAATATATTAGCCAATCTGCTATACTATATAGTGCTATGACATTGATTGGCCCCAACATTGAAATAACAGAAGCAGACTGGCACAATATGCAGCAAGAGCTGGAAAATTACGCCCGGGGTCATTTTTGGCGTGATTACACCTGGCACGCCGCCCGCATGAGCGTCATCGATCCGGACAAGTTCAAAAGCATTCTCATCACCGATACCGAATGGCTCGGCATGCTTCGGGAGCTGGAAAATTACCGACGGCACGACAACTGGGACGCATTTGCCGCCCGCTTAGCGCGGATGAAACTCATCGACCCAGAGCGGTCACGCGGAATCGAAATTCTGGATGACCAATGGGTACAAATAGTAAATATCCTCAAAAAATGTATCATGCAAAACAATTGGACGCTGTTCGCTTCCCATGCCCATCATATGAAAACCGTTGACCCGGAACGGTTTGCCCATATTACCATTGAAGACAAGGCATGGCAGGGAATGATGGCGAAACTTGACGAATACCGCACCCAGGACATCAGCGGAAAATTTACCAAGCATGCACAGTATCTGAAAATTATCGACCCGGAGCGCTTCAAAACCGTCCGCATCTCAGCTTCAGATTGGCAACAAATCGCCGAAGAATTGCAGCTGAAACGACAAAAAAACTACTGGGCCGCATTTGCGGCACAAGCCAGTCGCATCAAAACACTTTTTGACTAGCCCGATGGCCTCATCACCACCAATCACCATCCAGCGGATGTGGCGGGAATCATTCCAGCTCGGCGGAATCGTGCTCGCCCTCAGCATCGTGTACTCATTTTTTTTCTACCAGGATGTAAGCATCCTGCCACTGAGCCAGGCGATCGGACTGGCAGCCGCGCTCATGATCGGTGTCTCCTATGCCATGAGCGGCTTTGGGTACTATTTTGATTTTTTGGATGCAAAAGTGGGTTTTCGCAAATACTACGGCCTGGTCGGGTTACTTTTGGCCATTATCCATGCCTACACGCTCTTTTTTGTTGACCCAGAACGATATTTTTTCAAATTCTTCTTCAATCTCGGATCTGTCGATTTCGTGCTGGGTATCATGGCAATGGCGATTTTGCTGGGCATGGTTATCATTTCCACTCCTGAAGGAATAAAAACGATTGGTGCCAAAAACTGGCGTCTGGGTCTGCGTACTGGCTATGTGGCATCCGCGCTGTTTGTGACCCGCGCCAGCCTGCTCTACAGCAACGATTGGCACTATTGGCTCGATCACGGTGACTGGTACCTCCCGCCCCCCACCTTGCTCGCCACCCTTTTCACGATTGGCGTGATTGTCTTCCGCGCATCGATTTTTGTGTCACAAGAATTCAAAAAACCCCGCACCACGCAATCACCGCCTGCCAGCCCACCTACTGAATAAACATAGCATCCCCAAAACTATAGAAGCGATACCCCCGGCGGATCGCTTTTTGGTATGCGGCCAGGATGTGCCGCCGGCCAGCAAATGCCGCTACCAGCATCAGTAGGGTAGACTGTGGCAAATGAAAATTGGTGATCATGGCGTCCACCATACGAAATCGGTAGCCAGGATACAGGTACGTGTTGATCCACCCGCCAAAACCATTCTGGCTATCGGCGGTAGTTCGTTGCCCGCAGACCGTCTCCAGCACCCGCACTGCTGTCGTGCCTACCGCGATGATCCGTCGCTTCTCTTGCTGTGCTTGATGAATACGCTGCATGGTTCCCCGGTCGACCGCCGCATATTCCGCATGCATCTGATGACGGGTAATATCAGGCGTTGTCACCGGTTGAAACGTGCCAAATCCGACATGCAGCGTTACATATTCGAGCTGTACGCCCATACGTTTCAATTGATTCAATAGCCGCACGGTAAAATGAAAACCGGCGGTTGGCGCCGCAACTGAACCAATCTGACTGCGGCTGGCATACACCGTCTGATATTCTGCACGCGATGCTGGTCGTTTGATATAGGGCGGGGTGGGAGTCTGGCCAATCAACTCAGCTATGGCATAGACGCGGGAAGGTGGAAGAGAAAACCGCATATGCCAAATTCCGCCCGGGCGCCGACCCACCACCGTGCCCCGTAATCCACGTCCACACCACAATGTCGCGCCCGGCTGACGCATGCGCCCACCAATCAGCACTTCCCACACATGCCCCCGGACGGGGTGCAACAAAAAAATTTCACGGTGCCCCCCAGCCATAGTACGGCCGACCAATCGTGCCGGAAATACACGACTATTATTCATCACCAGGACGTCCCCGGGCGCCAGCAATCGTGGTAACTCAAAAAAGCGGCGATGCTGACAGCGGCCGGTACGTCGATCCAGCACCATCAGGCGAGACTGATCACGCCGATGCAGTGGCGCCTGGGCGATTCGCCTCGGCGGCAAATCATAATTAAAATTCGACAATCTCATGGAGTCGGGGCAGGAGGAGTTGGCGGCGCTGAAGGAGCAACGGACGGAGCGTGTTGCCCATGCGCTGCGCTGCGGATATATTCCTGGTGCAGTTGAAGAATCCGACGAGCGACATGTTCGGCTTTCGGTACCTCTTCAAAACTGAATTTATCCTGTTCAGATGCGGTCTGAATATGTATCCGACCATAATTAAACAAGGTCGGGAATAAGCCGTGGATATCACTGCTGACGTCCTGTATTTTATCCAGTTGCAATTCGGCGATCTGTCGATGAAAAAGGCCGCGCTGGTCCGTGGCGATGATACGACGATCGGTAATCACCCAGACATCCAAATAATAATCGATCCAGGCGTGATACATGAATAACAATAGGTACAAATAGTACAGTCCAGCAAAAAGCACAAGCACGAGGTACACGATACTAAAACGGTCATCTAACCAATCAGTATAAGTAATCAGCAACACCGAAAAAATTACGGGAAGGACGCCGCACAGTACAAACAGTGACAACTTTTGCATCAGTGCCATCTTGTGCCGGCGGATGACCAGCAAAACCGGCTCATCAGCCGCACGTCCGGGGAAATAATAGTTATTGGGGTTCTGCATCGGAAGCATTGGTTAATGGCAGCGCTATTTCAATCGGATCGTGCCAGTCGACATGCGCAACCAGTGATAACGTCTGGAGAATAATGCCGACGGTAAGTATCAAGAAAATGAAAGAAACCACAATGCTTGTTGTCCGCAACTGGCTAAACCGAATCACATGGTAGATATTTAAAAGCCCGACGCAGCCAAACACGGCCACCGCGACCATATATATAATCAGGAATAGCATGGGGGAGATCGTCATATCCTCCAGTATACCGTTTTCGCGCTTTTCCTTCTAGCCATCGCTTGACCGGTGAGCTTAGGCTGCTACAATGACGCCACTATGCTCGCTCAGAAACAGCCACACTTAAAAAGTGCCAAATTCATCATCACCGCGCTACTGGTGCTCCTCGCCAGCATCGTAGGGTATTTTGTATTTCGCGATTGGCAGGCCCGCCCCGAGACGGTTGCTGGCAACATATCAATCGTCACCACTTCTACTAATACCGCTGCCGCACCAGTGCATCGGGTACCACTGAAAACAGGAGAGCCCAACCGCATCACGATACCGGATCGCGATATCCAGGCACCGGTGATATATGTTGACAACACCAGCGAGGAGGTGTTTCAGGAGGCGCTGGGTAATGGCGTGGTTCATTACCCCGGAACTCCCGAACCGGGAGAGCTGGGCAATCCATATATTTTTGGCCACTCATCTGATTATGCCTGGAAGCCCGGCGATTATAAAAAAATCTTTACCCCGCTCGTGGATATCCCCATCGGCACCGCCATTCACATCACCAATTCAGTCGGCGAACTCTACGTCTATACCGTCAGCGAAACAAAAGTAGTAGGCCCAAAGGACGTATCGGTCCTGGACCAATATGACTTCAAACGGTATATGCTGACGCTGCAAACTTCATACCCCATCGGCACTGCGCTGAAGCGTTTCATCGCCATCGCTGAGCTGGATGAAATGGCTACCTACGGCCCAACAACCGATACACGTGAAATCCCGGCATCAGAGTAATGTATGTTGATGGTCACGAGGGACGTCTTTGCCGAGATGCTGATAAGCTGACTGGGTAGCCACTCGTCCCCGCGGGGTACGTGCCAGGAATCCCAGCTGCATCAAATACGGCTCGTAGACATCTTCGAGCGTACTTTGGTCCTCAGAGATTGCCGCGGCAACGGTGTTTAGCCCGACGGGGCCTCCATGATAGTGATCAATAATGACGCTGAGAATTTTTCGGTCCGTCTGATCAAGTCCAAACGCGTCAATCTCCAGGCGCTTCAGTGCTTCCTCAGCCACTGCGGCAGTGATGATTCCGTCGCCCTTAACTTGTGCATAATCACGGACGCGCTTGAGCAATCGATTGGCCACGCGGGGTGTACGGCGAGCCCGTTTGGCTATCTCCTGCAGGGCTTCTGTATGCACGGTTACGCCAAGAATCCGGGCAGATCGAGCTAGTATTTTTTGTATATCATCATCTTCATAAAAATCCAATCGATACACATTGCCAAACCGATCACGCAATGGAGAGGACAGCAAGTGTATTTTTGTGGTGGCGCCGACCAGAGTAAATTTTGGGAGATCCAGCCGCAATATTTTTGCCGAGGGGCCTTTGCCGACTACGATGTCCAGCGCATAATCCTCCATGGCAGGATAGAGCACTTCTTCGATCAGACGATTCAAACGGTGAATCTCGTCAATAAATAGGATGTCACCATCCTGCAAATTGGTTATGATGGCGCCCAAATCACCGGCTTTTTCAATCGCCGGACCAGAAGTAACTCGGATATGTACGTCCATTTCATTGGCAATGATATGGGAAAGGGTAGTTTTGCCAATGCCGGCCGGACCGTGCAGCAGCACATGTTCAATTGGTTCTTTGCGCTTCTTGGCCGCCTGCATGAAAATCGTCAGATTTTCTTTGATCTGATCCTGGCCAATAAAATCTTTCAGCTGCCGGGGACGCAAACTGACATCAAATCCCTCATCCTCGCTCTGTGATTCCTGTGCCACAATACGCTGGGTAGCTCCCATACGCAATACCGATAGTTATTTATGCTTGCGACGGACGGACACGCGCCGCTGGATCCGACGCGGAGCCGATCCCCGGCGTACCCGGATGTACCCGGCGACGGGGATGATTTCTACGCCCCGTTTTTCGACTTCATCGATAAACAAATTCATACCCAAGGAATCAGAAGACATGTGCCCGGCGATGATAACGTTCAAATGGTTCTGCTCAGCTTGCTTCTTGTGTTCTTCCTGCATATGCATGCCGACGATTGTACCGACGCCGACTTGTGCCAGCCGCTCGTAGATATCTTTTGACCCTTCGGTGCCGCCGGTTACTTCGGTGACCGCTATGGTTCCCACAAAGCGATCCTCTCGTCCGGCATACAGCTTGGGCCCGGCTTTCATATCCATAGCACGCTGGTATTCCGGGATGGTCTTCAGTAAATCCATCACATCACTGACCGTCACTAATTCCCGTTTTTTGCGTTCGAACAACCGCTTGAGGTATGTGGCTACCATATTGTCTGTGGCCGTATGAGTACAGATCATGGGGAATCCTAATATCCGCGCTGCATCGGTCACCCGATGGTGATTGATCGGGCTGACAGAACGAGCGACCTCGCTCATCCGAATATGGATCAGTGATTCGGCAATATTGATGGGCACACCATACGTTTCCATAATTTCCGCCTGCATATGCATCACCTCGTGCAAACCCGCTAGTGCAGTGCCCACAGGGTGGTGTGACCAGATGAGATCCACCGGCTTGCCCATACGCTCCAATTCCTTGGCCAGTAGTAGTTCCTCGGTCCCCATATCGATGCCGACCAGCGCTCGGCGAACCGGCTTGTCCGGATCAGCGGCAAACATACGGGTATCAGAATATGGATTGGTCAGACTTTCACGGTCGAATTCCTTTTTTTCCTCCGGTCGCATTCGTTCATAGCGCTTGTGTTCATACGCGAGTTTTCGCGCAATGGCAGCGGTTCCGCGTAAATCATGTTCGATGCCCCGGCGGACGGCGAGATCATAAATTTGCTTGATGGTCATCATAAAATAAATCCTTATAGATAATGGTCTGAATGTATGCGGCTGTAAACGCGTATGTATCCTACCATTTCGCTGACACCCTTGACAAGGATCACAACCCATGCTACCATTGACTGTTCTTTACAAAATACATGATTAATTCTCAGCTAATATTAGCTGAAAAAATGACAAATAATCAGGATATGGCCTGTCGGTAATCGAATACGGTGATGGCGTAGCCTGCAGTCACGACAAGCATGGAGGTTGTTCCCTCGGATCATCCGGGTTCACTCCTTGATAACTCCAGAGAACAATCTTCTTGACTGCAGACTAGACCACCACAGCATACTGACATGCCCGGTCCTGTTTTTTTGTACCACAATTCAGACGAAGGAAGGCTAAAACTAACCTCCCCAGGTACACCCCTGTCGTATTTTTATTCTTCCGGAGTTTCGCTGGCAGCAGCGGCATCGACGCCAATCAAACACACCGCCTGCCAGGGTTTATAGTGGCTGCGGAATGTTTCTTCGTATACTTCGCCATCAGCATACGTTATCGTCCGGGAAAATTCGGCATCGGCCCCGGTATGAGCCGACTCCGTGCATTTCTTTACCCCTGGCGCTACATCAGTCGTTTCAATCAATTTGGTCGGACCCGGCGCTACGAGATTATAGATATATGGTTTGGTCATCGCTACCCGCCGGCCATCACTGGTGCCATACAACCGGAAGATGAGTTCATCGCCATCAATTTCCGTGGTGAGCAGCACATGATTAGCCGTGTCATTGACGAACTTAAAATCAGGCGCTGGATCATAGATAGTGGCATCAGTGCCTGCCGGCTCATAATAAGAAACTCGATACGAATGATTGCGGCGTTCGGTAACCTTGAGTCCGGCATCCAGGACGCTCCGAAAGGTGGTGGTGCCAATCTGACACAGGCCACCGCCATACTCGGGGATGGTTTTGTTGCCCTTGATGACCAATTCCTGCAAATACCCGTGCTCACCATCGATAGCACCAAGGGCTTTAATCAGTGAAAATTCTTCGTTCGGTTTGATGAGCAGCCCATTCAGCGTTTCCGCGCCCACTGCTATATTATGACGTCGGTTTGCTGGACTCCCTTTAAAATTGGACCGCCCCTCTCCGATCAACTCCTTAATCCCGAGAGTGTTGAGGCTGCCGGTCGACTGCGATGGCTGCACTTCATTGACTACCAATGTAGTTTCCGCGGTTCCGGCAGTCAGCATATCCTGCACCGCAGCCATGGTAGCAGCGCTGTCAACGGCCACCCCTGTCTGAGACGGCTGAAATTCAACGACGCGTCCGCCATCCATCTGAAAACGGGCCTCCTGTACCGGAACGGTCACCGCATCAGTAATACCATTCATAAAATCAGCAAATTCCTGACCAGCAAACGTGAGTACGGGAGCGCCGGCGCGATCTGCGACCGTCATCCACGTCCGTGCCTGGTCAGCGGATATCTCCCACGCCAGATCGTCGTGCCGCAGCGTAAATGGAGCTGCGCTTATCGCCTGCTGCATCTGCGGGACCATGGCTAGTGCCTCTGCCTCGGTGATATTTGGTTCATCCGGCTGCAACACAATGGCCACCGAAGGCGCACGAAGAGATAATAACTGATCAGCAATCGCATCGGTGATATCGGGGTAAGAAAAAATGGTGCCCGACTGTGCCGGGGTAGTGGTTACCGTACCATCCGCTGCTAGTGTCACCCCAGCGTCAATTGCAGGAACCTCATAGTCCTGCAATAGCGCCTGCAGCGCACTCGTCATGGCTTCGATATCAATACTCAATACCGGCTGGTACTCAATACCGGCTATGGCATAGAGGGTGCGCCGCATAAATGTCATGTTTTGCTGTGATTCCCGGATGCGCTGTAGCGTGGTATCGATATCAAAATCAATCAGGGTTGTGGCCAACTCCGGATTAGCTGGATCACCATGAATGGTATCGAGGTGCAGCGCTTTTGACTGATAGGTAAGCGTGACGCCAGTATCAATCAAGGTGTTCACTGCATTTATCAGTCGGTTCTGGGCCTGCGCAAAGGTCAAATTGCCCAGCGCCTCCGCCCCGATGCGTGTATGGGGTAAAATCCGATCATCATACTGCCGGCCAAATGCATAGGACCCCACCAGAACGCACCCTCCAATCACAAAAATGATTCCACCAACTACCAATGGCAGCCGGTAGTGCCGAGAAATTTGCTTTTCAGAAGCTGGGCTCGTGGCAGGGCGCGGCGTTGTCCGTTTCTTTTTTTTAGTGACGGATGGTGCCATATCCCTATGATTGTAATAGTGAATTGAGCAGCTCCCGCATCATGGTCTGGTGTTCCGCGCGGTCAGTGACCTCCGTCCGCACGGCTAATTGCAACTCAGCCCCCTCGACGATATCCTCGGGGAGATTCTTGATGGGCCACCGCAGCATTTGAGAATCCGCGGTTTCCAATACCGCCTGCGTCCCTTCGAACCGCCGGATCGTGACCGTGGTGTGGTACGCTGATGCCGGTACAGTCATATATTATGCCTCCTGTACTTTGACAACCGTTACTTTGTTTACTTTTTCCGCTTTCGGCAACACAACCGTCAATACACCATTTTTTATAGTGGCCTTAATCCGGTCAATTTTCACATTACAGGGTAATATAATGGAACGGGAAAAACCGCCCCAATAACACTCGCGATAAAAATAATCCTGATCAGAAACCTCGTGGTCCTTTTCCCGTTTGCCACGTATGGTAATCATGTCATTATTCACCGAAATGTCGATATCCTCCGGACGAACCCCGGCAATTGTTGATTTGATGACGATATCGTCAGCCGTTTGATAGACGTCAACAGCGAGTTGCCCGGCAAAATCATCATCATCTAGCCAATCCGCCGACTCGGTGTGGGCGGCAGTACTGGAAATAGCCTTACCGTTTGCCGCAGCTAGATCACGGGCAAAATTATATTCGTATTCCTCATTTTTTACTTTCGTTTTTGGTGATGATGCCATAGTATAATCATGACTACCAATGTCATAAGTATAGTATACTCCACCCGGTCTGACAACGGAGTGGGCACTGCAGACATTGACGCCCGAGACAAACTGCGTTACCATGGGCGAGACAATACCAATAGGCCGCCATCGTCTAGAGGCCTAGGACTCCACGCTTTCAATGTGGCAACCCGGGTTCGAATCCCGGTGGCGGTACCAAAACACAACTTTCAGAATTTTCTCGGATTTTCTCTCTGGCGCTAGGTAGGGCAAACCAGTGTCTTTGTGGGCGAAAATTTAGGACAGGGCGGACTTTCCCGAAAGACAGGACGAGGTTCGAGCCAAAGATTTCTTTGGCCGCGACCTTTTTGGCGGAAAGGTCGCTCTCCCGCGCGATTTTCGGCAGCTCTGCTGCCGTATTTATCCATTTCCGCATGGGTTCGACCCAGCCAATCCGCTTTTGTTCAAGCTGGGTTATTTTCTCTCGTAGTGTTTTTTTCTCGCCTAAGAGAGCGGCTTTCTTCTCCACATAGGTCTCTCGGTCAATATCCTGCTCCAGATAGCTATCTAAAAGCCGCTGGAGTTTGGTTTGGATGGCTTTGATGGTATTTTCCGTCTCTTGAACAAAAGCGACAGAGGAGCGGGCGGACGAGGAAGTATCCTGTTCTAGCCTGTTTAACAGGTCGTCCGCCCAATCAGATCTCAAAGAAAATTTTTGCAGTATGGGGGCAATCTGCTCGTCCAGCGCTTTCTGCCTAATACACGGCTCGTTGCATTTCATGACTTTAGATTTCTTGGTACAGCGGTAATAGACGTAGTGGTGCTCGTTGCCGTTCTTTTGGTGCTTTGTCTTGCTCTCGCCGGTAATCATAAAGTTGCAGGTACCGCAGCGAAGCAGACCGCAGTATGGTTGTGGCTCGTTCTTTGTTTTGTGGTGTGGTCTGCTTTTTTGCTGTAATACTTCCTGCACTTTATCAAAAATTTTCTTTGAGATGACTGGCTGATGCTTTCCCTTGTACAATTCGCCTGCGTAAGAAAACAAACCAATGTAAAAAGGATTGGAAAGGATAAATGAAATTCTGTCTCGTTTTTTCGCTATACCGTTGCGTGATTTAATTCCATGCCGCGCCAAAAAGCGGGAAATGTCGTCTAGGGTGGAATTACCTTCCGCATACAGCTCAAACGCCTGACGCACGACCTTTGCCTGCTCCTTGTCCACCACCACTGTCTTGCTGCGTAAGTCGTTTATGTAGCCAATTGGCGCTATACCGGAAAATTCACCACGCCTTGCTTTTTGGCGCAAACCTCGTTTCACGTTTTCGCTTAACGAATCTACGTAGTATTTACTCTGTCCAAAAGCAATGTTCAGCATGAATTTGCCTTGCGGCGTACTTTCAAACCAAAACTGGGGGAATTTCAGCGCCGCAAGCTGGCCGGTATCCAGTAAGTAGATAATGCGCCCGCCGTCCACCGAGTTGCGCGCCAGACGGTCTGGGTGCCAGCTTACTATTCCTTGCGCCTCGCCTTTTTCAATACTGTCCATCATTGAGTTAAATATTTGACGCCCGGGCACTTTGGCTGATTTCTTTTCCACCAGCTCGTCAAGTATCTGCAAACCTTCTTTTTTAGCAAAGGCGCGCAATTCCACGATCTGCGCTTCTATGGATAAAACCTGTTTGTCTTCCACGTCAGTGGATTTGCGGGCGTAGAGGAAATATTTTTGGTTGCTCATATTTTTCTAAGTTAGTTTTTTAAGAAGTGAAAACGAGACAGAATTTCTACATCGCGCGGGAGGCGAACCTCGTCCTGTCTTTCGGGAAAGTCCGCCCTAAAATAAATTTTCGCCCACAAAGACACTGGTTTGCCCTACCTAGCGCCAGAGAGAAAATCCGAGAAAATTCTGAAAGTTGTGTTTTGGTATGGCTGTACAACGAAATTAGAACCTATTTTCAGGAAAACTTCTGATTCTTTTCTGCGGGGCGGCGAGGGGGTCTGGGGGCAGAGCCGCCCCGCAACCTCCAAATCTTAAAATCTTTTTCTG